>NZ_JAFCXF010000004.1:0-466153 GCF_049898205.1 Pararhizobium sp. DWP3-4
CGCGGCACCGAACCTGTGATCCCCAACAATCCAACCAGAAAACGAATCCAGCCTTTCGATCCTGTGGCGTACAAACGTAGAAACATCATCGAACGCACCTTCTGCCGCCTCAAGGATTGGAGGCGCGTCGCAACTCGATATGACAAGCTTGCAACCAACTTCACAGCAACATGCTACATCGCCGCCATCTTCATATGGTGGGCCGATTGAGTCTCGACCCTAAGGCTGCCGTTCTCTACCCGTTCAAGCCAACCGCCGCTGTGTGCGGCGGTTCGATCTGACGAGGATTTCAAGGAGAAAATGGTCGGAGCGGCGGGATTCGAACCCACGACCCCTTGACCCCCAGTCAAGTGCGCTACCGGGCTGCGCTACGCTCCGAACCGAAAAGAGGGGTATATAATCGGGACTTGGCGCGCAAGTGTTGATTTTAGAAAACGGTGTAAATCCCGGGAAAAAGCGGTGACGTTTTTCGCTGCGGCGGAAATTGCAGCAAACATGCGGGCTGCGGCAGATTTTCAAGATCCTTAAAGTTTTCGGCAATCCCTTGCCGCGATAATGCGCGGGCGAACAGGGGATTCCGGTGATGGCAAAGACGGCGGTCAGAAAAGGCCAGAAGCGGCGCACGGGCCGCAAGCAGACCAAAACAAGCATGTGGCCGTGGTATCTGGCCGGCGTGTTGTCGGTGAGCGCTGTTCTGGCTTACGATCACCGGGCGCAGATTCTGCCGATGGCGGCGCCGTTTTATACGGCATCGATCGCCAAGCCGCGGTCCGTTGAGAAACAGTCCGCGCCGGAAAAACGTGTTGAGAAACCCCAGTCTTCCGCACAGCCTGCACTCGCGATGCCGGCTGCGCGTCCGGTGGAGCAGGCAGCCGTGGATGTAGGTGCGCTCAAGACCGTTGGTGAGCAGAAGACTTCTGGCCGCAGGCCTGGTGCTTTCTATTTCTGCACCGAAACGCTGGAAAACTGCGTCGTCGATGGCGGCACGTTCTGGTACGGGCGGCGAAAAATACAGATCGCCGATATCCAGACGCCGAAAATCAAACAGGCCAAATGCGACGACGAGCGCAAGCTCGGCTCGTTGGCGAAGAAACGGCTCTGGGAAATTCTCAATGCCGGCGAGGTTCACCTGGCCGGCGCCTCCGGTCAGGAGGCCCAGGTTACGGTCGGGCAGGGACGCTCGATCGGCGATATGCTGGTTTCCGAGGGGCTTGCCCGGCGCATGCCGGGCGGCAAGCAGGGCTGGTGCGCGCAGGGGTGATTTTTTGCCCTACGTCGCCTCCGTTGCCGTATCCCGCCATGGGGAGTTTGGCATCGACGGGCCTCGAGGATACGGAAGCCTGTAGGCGATCGCGGCCTCGTCAGGTCGTTTGGCCTTATCGGGCGGCAACGAGCCGCCTGTAGACTGCCTCGGTCTTGTCGATCATCTGGCCCATCGAAAAATTCGCCATCCGGCCAAGTGCCGCCTCGGTGAGCTGGCGATGGCGCTCCGGGTTCGCGCTTTCCACCATGGCGTTGGCAAGTTTGGTTGTATCGCCGTCATTGGGCACGATCAGGCCGCTTCTGTCCTTGTCGATGGCGGTCGATGCGCCGCCGACATCGGTGGAGACGATCGGCTTTCCCGATGCTGCTGCTTCCAGCATGACATAGGACATCGCCTCGTAGCGGCTCGGCATCACCAGCACGTCGAAGGCGGGAACGGCTTGCGGACCGGTGAAGGCCGAGGTCAGGCGAATGCGCTTCTGCACGCCGCTTTCGGCGATGGCGACGCGGACCTGTTGTTCGAGTTCGCCTGAACCGACCATGATCAGTTCGGCGCCGGGCAATCTTGAGGCGGCATTGCGAAAGGCTTCGATCAAACGTTCAGGCGCCTTTTGCGGCGACAAGCGGCCGACGAAACCGAAGACGAAGGCATCGGACGAAATGCCGAAGCTGGCGCGCACGGTGTTTACCATGTCGAGCGGCGGCGGCGTCACGCCGTTGATGATAACCGACAGTTTTCGCGCCGGCATGCCGAGTGAGCGGGCATGGGCATATTCGTCGTCGGAGACGCAGATCAGGTGATCGGTGAAAAGCTTGGCCAGGATGGTCTCTATGCTGCCGAAAATCAGCCGCCCGATCCTGCCGAGTGTCGGGTCCATGGTGCGGAAAGCATGCGGCGTGTAGACCCGTGGCGCGTGGACGCCGGGAAGGCGCAGGCGGGTCAGCGCGCCGGCCTTCGAGCTATGACCATGGACGATGTCGAACGGCGTGCCGTGGTTGATGATGGACCGCAAGGCGCGATGGGCGGCGACGTCGGAGAGGCCAGGGGATCGCTTCGTGGCGACTGCGTGCACGGCGGGCAGGGCAAGCGACTTCAATTCGCGCACGAAGGCGTCTTCGGCCCGGATCGGCGAATAGACCGCTTCGACATGGTGGCCCCGCGCATGCAGGCCACGGCAGAGATCGAGGAAATGGCGGCCCGATCCACCGCCGCTGGGCTCAAGCACCTGCAGGATGCGCAGGCCGCTGTCAGCGCCGGGAGTAAAGGGGTCGATATTCATTCTGACATTCCGCCGCCGACCCCGCTATGGAGCCGATCTGTTGCCCTCTATGTACAGGCTTGACGTTAACGCAGCGTTGGCGCCGGGGAGGGGCGGTGTAACTGCACTCTGGTGAGGCCGCGCCGGTGGCGGTATTCCAGGGCGCAGCAGCCCCAGACGATGCCGAGCAGCAGGAAGAAATGCCGCCAGTGGTCGGTATCGATGACATTGCCGATGGCGGCATGACCGATCAGCACGATCCAGGCAATCATCAGATAGGGCTGCCAGGGCCGGTCGAGCAACAGGAAGCGAAAGCCCATCGTCACCGTCCAGATCATCAGCGACACATAGGAGACGAATCCCAGCCAGCCGTAGGAAGTCAGCGATTTGAGCCAGATATTGTGCTCGTCCTCGGGAAACATCGTACTGAACACCATCGGGCCGATGCCGAGCGGCTTTTCCATCGACATCAGGAAGCCGATCTTGTGGCGGTCGAAACGGCCGAGATGGCCGCCATCATAGTCCTGAACAAGCTGGGTGCGGCTTGAAAACAGGTCGGCCACCTGCGGGATCTGCAGGGCAACGGCAAGTGCCACGACCATCAGCAAGGCGCCGCCCAGCGCCAACACGAGGATTTTCAGCCGGAAGGCGCCGGTGCGTTGTTTCAGAAGCATGACGAAAACAAGCGCGCAGGCGCAAAACAGGTAGAGCGCCCAGGCGGCACGCGAGAAGGAAAGGAAAAGCCCGAGCGCCATGATCAGGATGGCGATGGCCTTGATCGGGGCCGTAGCGATCCGGTCGCTCAGCAGCCGGTACATCAGGTAGAGCGACGGTGCCACCAGAAACGGGCCGAAGACGTTTGGGTCCTGGAACGCGCCTTTGGCGCGGTCGTAGAGCGTGAAATTCGCAGCTCCGGGTATTGCGCCGAAATAGCCGAGGATGCCGAGCAGGGAGGTGATGACGCCAGCGGCAACCCAGGCATCGAAGATCAGCTTCAGCCGTTCATGCCGGGTTTCGATGATGGCGGCGTAAAAGACCGACGTGAGGCAGAGGAAGCCGGACACCGCCATGTACATCGGCGCCGTGGCGAGATCGCTCATCACCGTCAGTGACAGAATGCCACCGGTCATGAACAGGATGAGCAGAGCCAGAAGCGGTGCGACCGAACGCGAGATTTTAAGGCCGAAAAGAAACCATAGGCCGATCAGTGCCGCCATGAAGACTTCGTAGGGAGCCGGCTCGGCAATGACGAAGCCGGACAGGAAGACGCCGAAGGTCACCATGGCCGAGCCGAGCATGGCGACGGCAGCTATCTGCGGGCGAAACCCCGTAACAGACGTGGCGGCTGGCGTGCTCAATAGGCATTTTCCGTGTTGAGCAGCCGGATCGGCGTCAGGAACAGGATTTTCAGGTCCAGCCACAGCGACCAGTTTTCAATGTAGTAGAGGTCGAAAGCGGTGCGGAACTTGATCTTGTCGTCATGATCGATTTCGCCGCGCCAGCCGTTGATCTGCGCCCAGCCGGTGACACCAGGCTTGACGCGGTGGCGCGCAAAGTAGCCCTCCACGACCTCGGAATAGGTCCGTTCGGCGGTTTGGGCCAAAACGGCGTGCGGCCGCGGTCCGACCAGCGACAGCTCGCCCTTCAGCACGTTGAACAATTGGGGCAATTCGTCGATCGACGATTTGCGCAGGAAACGGCCGACGCGGGTGACACGCGGATCGCCCTTGGTGACGGCGTTGCGGGCCGTTGGGTCGCTCATGTCGGTATACATCGAGCGGAACTTGTAGACGTCGATCATCTCGTTGTTGAAGCCATGACGTTTCTGCTTGAAGATGATCGGGCCGGGGGAGCTGATTTTCACGGCGATCGCAGCGCCGATAAGGACCGGCCAGAGCAAGGCCAGTGCCACGAGGCTGAAGAATACGTCGAAGATGCGCTTGGCGACCGAATCCCAGTCTGCGATCGGCTTGTCGAAGATATCCAGCATCGGAACCTGGCCGACATGCGAATAGCTGCGCGGGCGGAACCTCAGGTTGTTGGCATGGGCGGCGAGGCGGATATCCGCAGGCAGGATCCAAAGCTTCTTGAGAAGTTCGAGGATTCGCTGCTCCGCCGAAAGCGGCAGCGCGATGATCAGGATATCGATTCGGGTAAGGCGGGCAAAATCGACCAGTTCGGCGACAGTGCCCAGTTTGGGATAGCCGGCGATGATACCGGGCGAGCGGCGCTCGTCGCGATCATCGAAGATGCCGCAGATGCGGATGTCGTTGTCCGTCTGCTGTTCAAGCGAACGGATCAGATCCTTGGCCGGCTGGCCGCCGCCGACGATGACGGCGCGGCGTTCCATGATGCCATTGCGCGCCCAGCGGCGGATCGAAAAGGCGATGAAAGCCCGTTCCGCAATCAGAAATACCGCTCCAAGCACATACCAGATGCCGAAGGAGAAGCGTGAGAATGTGCCCCCGGTCTTGAGCAGAAAGAGCACCATGGTCATGGCAGCGAAAGCCAGTGTCCAGCAGCCGATCAAGCGCGGCACGACCCGGGCCGGGGATCTGAGCATGGGAACCTGATACCCGTCGCATAGCTGCAGGAACACCACCGTCAGAACGGAAACGCCAGCGATAAGGGCACAGTAACCGAGCAATTCGTCCAGTCGCGGCGCGACATAGAGCATGTGGACGGCATAGCCGATGGCGAAAAGCGCGGTGATTTCGAGCAGACGGATCAGCCCGATGATCATGTTCGGCGAATAGGTATCGGTGCGGAATTGCGAGGCGATGCGGCGGGCGAGCGGATTGAGTTCGCGCTTGGGGTCGTCGTCGCGCTTTTCCCCAGGCACAGTCGAGCGGATATCGGAAATCTTCTTGCGCAAAGCGTCGGTGTCGAAAGAATCCGGTTTGTCGATCTGGTTCATGATATCCGCCCGGGCCGTTGTGTCCCTTCGGGATAGCAGAAAGCCCCTAAGAAACGTTTACGGGTTTCCAGGCGGCGTTTCCCGTGCGGTGGTCTTTTCCGGGACAAGCTGGCGATAGAGCCGCATGATGCTGGCCGACATCGTAGAGGTTGCAAAGGCGGCCTTGAAGGTGACGGCATCGGGCATGACCTTTGCGGCCCAGTCCTTTTCCGTCATCGCCGCCGTCATCACATCGGCCAGTGACTGCGCATCGTCGGCCTTGGCAAGGGCAGCACTATTGGGTCCGAGAACCTCCGGAATGCCGCCCACGCGAGAAGCAATCACCGGTTTACGGGCGGCCAGGGCTTCCAGAACGATATACGGCATCGATTCGGCGCGCGACGGCACGACGACGTTGCGGGTGAAGGCGAAGGCATCGCGCGCCTTCATCGCCGGCAGCATCTGGATGCGGCGGCCAAGGCCGCGTTCCAGCATCATCTGTTCGTATTCATCCTTTTGTGGACCATCGCCGATCATCATCGCAGATAGCGGCCTGCCGATATTCCGCTCGGTTTTGGCAAAGGCATCGATAAAGAGATCGGGCCCCTTCAGATCGCGCAGCATGCCGATATAGAGAAAATCCACCGCATCGGGGCGGGCATAGACAGTTTCGAAATCGCGGTCGTCGATGCCGTTGTAGATGCGTTCGCTGCGGACGCGCGGCCTGCCGACCTTGTCCTCATAGGCCTTGCGCTCGAAATCGCAGACGAAGACGATGGCGTCGGTCAGACATTCCTGTAGACGCTCGAGCAGGAACACGATTTTGCCGGACGGCTTCTTCTTGCAGTAGTGCAGGCTGCCGCCGTGCGGCGAATAAAGACGGGCAACGCAATACCTGTTCACCCGCAAGGCCGAGCCGATGATCCGGGCCAGAGCGCCACCTTTGGCGCCGTGACCGTGGAGGATATCCGGCCGCAAACTTCTGATTTCCTTGTAGCCTCTCCAGAGGGCGGCGAGGTCTGCGGGACCAACGGACCGGCGGATCGGCAGCCGGACGAGACCGAGCGCCAGAAACGGCCTTATCTCGTCGAAAAGCGCATCTTCGTAGCTTCCGCCCGTCGTGCTGTCGCAGACCATGCCGACCTCATGGCCTTGCCGCGAATGCGCTTCCGCCAGATCGCGCACATGGCGGAAGATTCCACCGATAGGCGACCTGAAACAATGAATGATGCGCAGCGGCTGGGGGTCGTGCATGCGCTCAGAACAGCCGCTCACGCACATAGATCGTGTCGCCGGCCATGATCGGGTCGGAGATCGAGACACGCCCGGTGAGGATGCGGCCGTTGATCTTGCGGGTGACGTCGACATTGGCCTGGTTGGCACGCGGCGAGTAACCGCCGGCAACGGCAATGGCGTTCTGGACCGTCATGCCCGGCACATAGGAGTATTGCCCGGCCTGGCCGACTTCGCCCATGATGAAGACGGAACGGTAGCGATCGACTTCGATCGTCACGTCCGGATCGCGCAAATATCCCTCGCGCAGCTTGCTGGCGATGGCCTTTTCCATTTCGGGCAGGGTATGCCCGCGTGATGGTACGGCACCGATCAGCGGGAAGGCGACGTAGCCAGCCTGATCCACGGTATAGCTGCCGGTGAGACCCGCCTGTTCGAACACGCTGATGCGCAGCTTGTCGCCGCTATCGACGCGATAAGGCTGGATGGTTGCTTCATGGAAGGCCTTGGGCGCTGGCTGATAGCTGCTGCACCCAGAAATTGCAAGGCACAGCGAAAGTACGGCCAAGGCCGGGCCTGTTTTCATACGTGCGGATGTCATCGGGCTCTCGCGTTCCAGAAACCATGTCATGGCCTGATGTTATCAATCCGTTAGGGTTAATAGCCGGTAAAGGCCGAAAAGAATTTCGCTCAGATCAGCCTACTTGTGGCGTGGTTCGGGTGCTTTGGTGGAATGGCACCGTCAAACCGCATTAACTGTTGCGTTACCATGTTTGTTTACGGTGGCGCGGAGTGTGAAGGTTCGAGGTAAAACGCATGCCGGGCGTCAACGACGGTCATCAGGACGTAGATATCGATCTCGGCGGGCTGTTCCGCGCCATCTGGCGCCGGCGGGGCAGGGTGCTGTTGGCAACCGTGGCATTCGGCGGCCTGGCCTTTGTCGGCGCCAACCTGATGAGCCCGGAATATCAGGGCGAGGCGCGGCTTCTGATCGAATCGCGTCAGGCCGAATTCAGCGGTGCCAACCCGGCTCAGCCGCAGACCGGCGATAGCCAATTCGACGAATCCGGTATTTCCAGCCAGGTGCAGGTGTTGCGCTCGGCCGATCTGATCAAGCAGGTCGCCCGCGATATGAAGCTTTACGAATTGCCGGAGTTCGATCCGACCACGAACCCGTCGGCGATCTCCGATGTGCTTGTCATGCTCGGCATCAAGAAGAACCCGCTCGATCTGCCACCCGAAGAGCGCGTATTGAAGGAATTCCAAAAGAAGCTGCAGGTCTATCAGGTCGAGAAATCGCGGGTAATCGCGATGCAGTTCACCTCGGAAGATCCGAAGCTCGCCGCCGCCATCCCGAATGCGATGGCCAAGGTCTTCCTGTCGCTGCAAAGCGGCGCCAAGCTTGATTCCAACTCGGAGGCCAGCCGCTGGCTGGAGCCGGAAATCGCCAATCTGCGCGAAAAGGTGCGCGAGGCCGAGGCCAAGGTGGCGGGCTATCGTGCATCCAGCGATCTGCTTTTGACCGGCGAAGCCGGTGGCACGTTCGCGACCAAGCAGCTGAACGACATTTCGACCGAACTTGCCCGCATGCGCGGAGAGCGGGCCAATGCCGAGGCGCGGGCGGAAAACGTCCGCACGGCGCTGGCCAATGGCAGGGCCGTCGATACGCTGAACGATGTCGTCGCCTCGCCGATGATCCAACGGCTGAAGGAAACCGAATCCAACATCCAGGGACAGATCGCCGATCTGTCGACAACACTGCTTGACGGGCACCCACGCCTGAAAGGATTGAAATCCCAGCTGCAGGGGATACGGGCGCAGATCTTGAGCGAAACCAAGAAGATCCTTGGCAGCCTCGAAAGTGAAGCGACTGTTTCGCAGTTGCGCGAGCGGCAGCTGGTTGCCCAGCTCAACACGCTGAAGGCAAATTCCGCCAAGGCCGGCGAGGATGAAGTCGGGTTGCGGGCGCTGGAACGGGAAGCCACGGCACAGCGGCAGCTGCTCGAAACCTATCTGGCGCGCTATCGGGAAGCGACGTCGCGCAGCGGCGAAAATGCCGCCCCGGCCGACGCGCGCGTCATCTCCCAGGCGGTCGAGCCGACCGAAGTCAGCTTCCCCAAAGTGCTGCCGATCACTCTTGTCGCCGCCTTTGCCAGCTTCCTCGTCAGTTGCGTCGTCATCATACTTTCCGAACTGTTCAGCGGCAGGGCTTTGCGCCCGGTCGGCCGCAGGGAAGACGAACTGTTTGACGACGAGCCATTGGCCATTCCGGCACTCGACGTCCAGCCGGTGCGGGAAACCGTTATCCGTCCTCCGGCGGCCGCGCAAGCAGTGCCCATTGCTGTCCAGGAACCCGTCTTTGCGGCGGCAGTTGCTGAGGAACCGGACGAGCCCGAGATGGCCGAGCCGGAAGAGGACGATTTTTCGATTGCCTCGGTTGCCGACCATCTGAGCGCTGACGACGTGCGCGTGGCGATCTCCGTCTCGCCCGCCGGTGACGAGGGCTCGGTGAATGCAGTGGCCTTGGCGCGGATGGCCGCCGAGGAGGGACGCAAGATCGTCCTGATCGACCTGACCGGCTCGGCCTGCCCGACACGTCTTATGGCGCAGACGGCGGATCTCCCCGGGATCACCAATCTGCTTGTCGGCGAAGTTCCCTTCACGGAAACGATCCATGCCGACCGGCTGTCGGATGCGCATATCATCCCGCAGGGCGATGCCGATCCGGTGCTCGCCATGCGCGGTATCGAGCGGTTGCAGATGATCATCGATGCCCTGTCGAATGCCTATGACACGGTGCTGATCGAATGCGGGCCTGCCGATGTCAATGCGGTCCGCAGGGTGACGCGCG
The DNA here is from genome assembly GCF_049898205.1 of Pararhizobium sp. DWP3-4. Classification (NCBI taxonomy): domain Bacteria; kingdom Pseudomonadati; phylum Pseudomonadota; class Alphaproteobacteria; order Hyphomicrobiales; family Rhizobiaceae; genus Pararhizobium; species Pararhizobium sp. DWP3-4. Next base: position 9,503 of record NZ_JAFCXF010000004.1, read on the forward strand.
CGCGCGATACGAAGATCGTCATTTCGGCACCTTTTGTCGGCAACGAAGAGATCATCGACCTCATCACCGGTTTCGGCGAGGCGGGCTTTGGTGAGATCGTGCTGATGACGGGAACGGGCTATCCGCAGTCTGGAAATTCCGGCCGCCGCGCCGCTTGATCAACCACGGTCGGTTCAGTCGCCATCGGTTTCCGGTGCATCTGCTCGGCCAGCTGTCTGCCGGCGCTGGCGTAGCCGCTGCAGGCAAGCATAGGCCTTTCTGTTCTTCTTGATAGCCGATTTCAGCCAAACGGTGGTGCGATGCACCGATGCCGCAAGACGTCCGCGCAACGTCAAGGGCAGGACGATATCACGCTGGATTGTCTCGACCGTGCACCAGGAGCGCTTGTAGCCCTGGTCGCCGATGCCGAAATCGAACAGCTTTATGCCTTCGGCGTTGCATCTGCGGATGATCAGGTAAAACAGAAGCTCGCCCGGACTGGCATCTGCGGCGAGATCGTCGTCGATCGATCCGAATTGGCAGATGACGTGATCGCCCTTGCGCGACAGGCCGGCAATGGCAACGATGCGGCCATTCTCTTCGCCCCGCAAGCGGATCGCATTCAATTCGAGCGGTTGGCCGTCATGCGTCGGTTCAACGGCTGCAAGCGTATGGAAGAACGCCTGGGTTTCCTCGTCCTGGAAAACGTTGGGCAGGCCGAGCGCCTTGAAGCGGATGGCCTTCTGCTCGAAAAACAGCTCGAGTACCTGCCGCCGTTCCGCGCTGGTCTTGGCAACAATATGCTCGTAGCCTCCCATCGCTTCCAGCCGCTTTTCCGAAACGCGAAATTTCTTCCGCCGCCGCTTGGCATTGAGCTGGGCCAATGTCGCTTCGAAGTTTTCCAGAAGCGGCAGCTGGAATGAGGCATTCTGGTTTCGGACCGCCGGAAGCGAGGCGAGCGGATGGCGCGTTCCATGCCAGTCGAACGGCATTTTCTCCAGCGTCGCGATATCGGCGACGCGCGACAGCTTGGCCGAGAGGTCGGCAATCAGCTCTGCGACCAGCTTCGTGCAGGTGATCGGATCGAAATCGTCGGCGAACAGCCCGGTATTGATGTTGCTGTGTGGCGAGCCGATGAACCGCGCCGTGCGGAACAAAACGCCGCGCACCAGTTCGAGCGGCAGAATGAACACCGTCTTTTGACCTATCCGGCCACGTACCAGCAGCAGTTGATTGGCATGGGTCGCAGCCCAGGCGGCGCACCAGTCGAAACCCTGATGCAGGGAGGTGTTGGGGGAAGCCTCCAGCGCGCGCCAGTCCGTTTCCAGCGCCTGCATGCTGACGTGAACACTCAGCGTCAGGCCCTCAGTAAGCGCAATATCGCGTACCGGGTCGCGACGGCCCTGCCGGACGCGGTGGCGAGCCTTGCTGCCGGGCATCATGTTGAGGTCCATGTCGGTCATGATCGCTTGCGGTCCGGGAACGGGATGAGGTCGCATCTAAAGCTAGCAGGCCCTTATTTTCGTTTAAGTTGGGCTGGAGGCGCCCAGCATGCCCCGGGTTTTATCAAATGCGGTTACCGAATGACTAAGAGCAAAAGCCGCGGCCCCGAGGCAGCAAGGGGAAGAAAAGTGGATTTTTACCGAAATCCTTGTTAAGCCGGACGTCCGCTTTGATGGAGAGACCGATGCGCCACTGAACACGGTTTGGACAATTCGCGGCAATTCACGCGCGTTCCCGACCGCTCTGTGTCACCACGACCGTTGGACATTAAGGTGGAGCATCCCATGCCTGAACATCAAGGAGCGCCGGATTCCGGTGCCGTCACCCCCGTCGCCGCATTTCCGCAGATCGGCTTTCTCAAGAACATCATCCGTTCGCCGCTGATCACAGCCGGCGATTTCAGCTATTACGATGATCCGGCAGGACCAGAGCATTTCGAAGAGAAATGCGTCCTCTACCACTATGATTTCATCGGCGACCGGCTGGAGATCGGCCGGTATTGCGCGCTGGCGCGAGGCGTGACCTTCATCATGAACGGCGCCAACCATGCCATGCAGGGTTTTTCGACCTATCCGTTCGGCATCTTTCCCGGCGCATGGCGCGATGGTTTTAATCCCGCAGGTTATGCCAGCGGCTATCGTGGCGATACGACGGTTGGAAACGATGTCTGGATCGGCACCAAGGCGACGATCATGCCGGGTGTGACGATCGGCGACGGCGCCATTATCGGCGCTCACGCCGTGGTCGCCAAGGACGTGCCGCCCTACAGCGTCGTGGCCGGAAACCCGGGCAGGGTGGTGAAGCTGCGGTTCAGCGACGACATCGTCGAGCGCCTTCAGGCAATTGCCTGGTGGAATTGGCCGGTCGACAAAGTTTCTCGCCATATTTCCGCGATCACCGGCGCTGATATCGAGGCGCTCGAAAACGCGGTTTAACCGCCGACCCAGCCGCTGGCGAGCGCGTTGGCCCATTCCTTGTTTCCACGCTCATGCGCGAGCCGGGACATCGTCATGTGATCGTAGGCGACGCGCCGGAAGGTTACGTCCCAATGGCCGTCCGCCTTCGAGAGGATGGCGTAGGCGGCATCGGGCGAGCCGGTTTCGACCTTGTGGAACACCGGTTCGTCGTCGTCATAACCGGGGCAGCCGACGCTGCCGGGATTGACGACGATCCTGCCGTCGGCCAGGTGCACGGCGCGGGGAATATGGGTGTGGCCGCAGAGGATGACGGGATAGTCTATGCCGGCGGCGTAACTCTCGATCCGCTGGCGGGCCGACATATGGACCACGCCATCGGTCGTCAGATCTTCAAGCCAGTAGGTGAGATCGTCCTGCGGCGTGCCGTGGCAAAGAAAAAGCTCCTGCCGGTGAACGAGCGTCGGGGGCAGGGTACGCAGCCAGTCGAGATGGTGCGGCTGCAACTTGTCATGGGCGGCGCGATCCCATTGGCCCATATCCGCCGGTTCTTTCGTGATCAGCCAGCGGTCGTGGTTGCCCCGGATCGACGGGAAATCGCGCGCTATCAAAATATCGGCGGTGCGCGCAGCATTGAGCGGGCCGCTCAGGTGATCGCCGAGATTAACCACGTCGTCGATGCCCTGCGCCGCGATGTCGGCAAGTACGGCTTCAAGGGCAAGGTCATTGCCGTGAATATCGGCGATCACTGCGATCTTCATAAGGTCTACTTTCGGTTCAGCGCGGTTTTGCCGGCTTTTCCATCCACTTGATGATCAGCATGGCGGGCAGAATCCACAACAGGCCGGTGAAGAAGAAATAGGCCAGATGCACCCACCACGGCGATGTGCCGAGCAGAAGCGACGCAAAGGTGGTGGCCGCCAGCGCATAGACGATGACGAGGATGATGATCAGGACGGTGCCGATCAGTTTTCTCAGGCGTACGGGCATTCAGGTCTTTCCGGTTGGCAGATTTCGCCGGGCTTTAGGCCGCGACGGCATGCCGCAAAGGGGTAAGCCTTGTTTTGCATGCTGCTCTGGTGCAAATCAACGGCTTTGATGCACAGGTCTTCAGACAAATCGCCGCCTTCCGGCGATGCCTGTATATTTCGATAGACGGAGGCCTTGATGGCAAGCACGGATTTGGCGACGGAACAGTGTCTTATGCGCGAGATCGACGCGGTCAGCCGCAATCGGACCCAGATCAGGATCTGGCTGGGTATCGTGGTGCTGGTGCTGTTCGGGCTGGTCCTCGTCGGTGGTGCGACGCGGCTGACGGAATCCGGCCTGTCGATTACCCAGTGGAAGCCGATCCATGGCGTCATTCCGCCGCTCACCGCTGCCGAGTGGCAGGAGGAATTCGAGCTCTACAAGCAGATCCCGCAGTATGAGCAGATCAACAGCGACATGACCGTGGAAGGGTTCAAGACCATCTTCTGGTGGGAATGGGCGCACCGGCTGCTGGCCCGCTCGATCGGTTTGATTTTCGCGCTGCCGCTGGCCTTCTTCTGGGTACGAGGCCAGATCGAGCCGCGGTTGAAACTGCCGCTGGTCGGTATTCTGGCGCTGGGCGGGTTTCAGGGCTTTATCGGCTGGTGGATGGTTTCGTCCGGTCTTGCCGACCGCACCGAGGTCAGCCAGTACCGGCTGGCCACCCATCTGATCATCGCCTGTCTGATCTTCATCTCCTGCATCTGGATCGGCAGGGGACTGGCGCCGCATGCCAATGATCCTGCACCGACGAAAAGCTCCAGAAAAATGGCTGCGATCATCGCCTGCATGGCACTGTTCCAGATCTATCTCGGCGCGCTGGTGGCGGGGCTCGATGCAGGCCTTTCCTACAACACCTGGCCGCTGATGGACGGCGCACTCGTGCCGTCAGACCTGTTCATCCAGCAGCCCGCCTGGCTCAACCTGTTCGAAAATCCGAAGACCGTGCAGTTCGTCCACCGCGTCGGCGCCTATGTGCTGTTCGCCTTCGTTCTGATGCACATGATCGCTTCCCTGCGCAACGCGCCGGAAACGACGCATGCGCGCCGTTCGGTTCTGCTGTTCGTGCTGGTGACGATCCAGGCGATCATCGGCATCACCACGTTGATCCTGCAGGTGCCGGTCGGCTGGGGTGTCGCCCATCAGGGCGGCGCGCTGATCGTGCTCGGTCTCGCCGTTGCTCACTGGCGGGCATTCATCGGCGAATATCCGCGTCCACTGGAAATCGAAATCCGGGACTGATCAGCGCAAAAGCCCATCGAGGGCGGGCATGCCGAGAATGGCAGAAGCACCGATCAGCACGTAGCAGATGATGCGGAATGTCGACGGTTTGGCAAAGCCGAACAGGCGCGAGCCGACGTACAATCCGCCGGCATAGAGCGGCAGGATGACCAGCGTTAGCGCAAAGACCTGCTCGACGAACAGGCCGCCGACGAGATAGCTGATGGCGGTCAGCGCTGAGGAAATCGCGAAATAAAGCATGATGTTGGAGCGGATGACCAGTACGTCGCTGGCGCCGCTCAGCCAGTAGGCGACGACCGGCGGGCCGCCAAGCTGCGCCGCGCCGCTGAAAATCCCGGCAATGCCACCGACGCCGGCGGTCAGCGGCGCGCGAGGCTGGCCGTGATAGCGCCAGCCGGAGATCAACAGGATCAGCAGGACAGCTGAGACGACGGTGATCGCCCAGCGCAGGATGAGCGGATCGGCGAGTGCTAAGGCCGCAGTGCCGAGCGGCACGCCGATCAGGGCGCCGGACGCCATGGTGAACACCTCGCGCCGGTTGGCCGCGCGCCACGCAGCGGGCAGCATGCCGGCAGCGGCGATCGTGTCGATGACCAGAAGCACCGGCGAAATGATCTTCGGGCCAAGGATGGAACCGCCGATCGGAATCAGGATGAGGGCCGCTCCAAAGCCGGAAAAGCCGCGGGCAAGACCGGCGATGAAGGTGCAGACAAGCAGCACATTGAGCCCATGCTCCGGCAGCGCGGTGGCGACCCTTGCCAGAAGCGTCGCGAAGAAGCCGGTATCGCCCATGTCGGATCAAATGCCTTTCCGCGCGTGCGGAGCAGGGCGGCGAACGCCCTGAAGTGAGAGTGGCCTTACGCCGACAGCATCAAATCCATGTTCTGCACCGCAGCGCCCGAGGCACCCTTGCCGAGATTGTCGAGCAGGGCGACGAGATTGACCTGATCGCCGCCTTCCGAGCCGAACACGAAAAGCTTCATCGTATCCTTGCCGGCAAGCTCGACAGCATCGACGCGCGGAAGCTTGGCGCTGACATCGAGCGACACGACCTCGACGATCGACTGCCCGGCATAATGGGCAACCAGTGCTGCATGGATGGTTTCCAGCGTCGTGCCGTCCTTCAGCTGATCGAGGAACAGCGGCACCTGAACGATCATGCCCTGCGGGAAGCGGCCGACCGACGGCGAGAAGATCGGAGCCCGATCGAGCATGCCATGGATCTGCATTTCCGGCACATGCTTGTGCTTGAGCGTCAGGCCGTAGAGGAAGTTCGGCGAATCGATGTGATCCGGATTGGCCGGGTCCTCCATCTGCGCGATCATCTGCTTGCCGCCGCCGGTATAGCCGGAGACGGCGTTGACCGTGATCGGGTAATTTTCCGGCAGGATACCGGCCTGGCGCAACGGCCGGATCAGGCCGATGGCGCCGGTCGGGTAGCAGCCGGGATTGGCGACCAGGCGGGCATCGCGGATTTTCGTCGCCTGCGCCGCATCCATTTCGGCAAAGCCATAGGCCCAGTCCGGCGCTATGCGATAGGCCGTCGAGGTATCGATGATGCGCACCTTGTTGTTGCCGTCGAGCATGGTGACGGCCTGCTTGGAGGCATCGTCGGGCAGGCAGAGAATGGCGACATCGGCGCTGTTCAAAAGATCTTCGCGAATAGCGGCATTGCGGCGTTCCGCTTCCGGAATGGACAGCAGCTCAACATCCGAGCGGCCAGCCATGCGGGTGCGGATCTGCAGGCCCGTGGTGCCGTGTTCGCCATCGATGAAGATCTTCGGTTTCATGGTTTTATCCTGTCCTGCCAAGGGATTATCCGAGCGTTCGGAATCACTTTGGCATGCAATTGAATCAGTTTGACAACAGGGCGGGTTCAGTCGTTATCCGCGTCGCTCCGCCAGCTGCTCGGCATGAAGGCCGAGCATATACATCGCGATGGTGGAGCCCGCAATGGCAGTGATATCGGCATGGTCATAGGCCGGAGCCACCTCGACGACATCGGCGCCCTTGATGACCAGCGCGCCGAGCTTGCGGATCACCGACAGGATCTTTGCCGAGGACGGGCCGCCCGCAACCGGTGTTCCGGTGCCTGGCGCATAGGCGGGATCCAGGCAGTCGATATCGAAGGTGAGATAGGCTGGGCGGTCGCCGACATGATGCAGGATCACATCGGCAATCTCGCCGGCGCTCATCTCCTCGATATCGTAGCCATAGAGAATACGGATGCCGCAATCGTCGGGCGCATGCGTGCGGATACCGAGCTGGATCGAGCCTGCGGTGTCGATCAGGCCTTCGCGCGCCGCACGTCCGACGAATGAGCCGTGGTCGATGCGGCCTTTCTCGTCGGCCCAGGTATCCTGATGGGCGTCGAACTGGACGAGGGCAAGCGGCCCGTGCACGGCGGCATGGGCGCGCAGCAGCGGCAGGGTAACGAAATGGTCGCCGCCGAGCGTCAAGAGAAACGCGCCGCTGTTCAGGATTTTTGCGGCTTCGCGCTCGATTGTCGGCGGCGTCTTGCTGTGATTACCATAGTCGAGCAGGCAGTCGCCGTAATCGATCGTCGCCATGTCGGCAAACAGATCGCGGTCGAACGGATATTGCGGATCATTGTCGAAGATGGCGGAGGCGCGGCGGATGGCCTGCGGCCCGAAGCGGGCACCGGGACGATTGGACGTCGCGGCATCGAACGGGATGCCCCAGACGACGGCATCCACGCCCTTCAGGCTCTTGGTGTATCTGCGCCGCATGAACGACAGGATGCCGGCATGGGTCGGGTCGGTGGCGGCGCTCTTCAGCGATGTGGCGGTGATGGCGTGGTCTATCGTCTTGTTGGCCATGATCGGTTCCGTCTGTTGGGTGCCAGACGTTGGACAATCGGCGGCTGGAAGGCAAGACCCCGAGAGAACCGCAACAGGATAATCAGCCGCTCACGAGGCCTTGGCCTCGAAAGCCGGGGCAAAGTCGCCTAGCGATTTGGCCTTGTCGATCATGCCGCCGATGTCCTGCCCGACGATTGCCTCAAGATCGGCAAAGCTGTCGATGACATAGTAGATCGGCTGGACGATATCGATGCGGTAGGGGGTTCTGAGCACACTCATCAGATCGAACGGCCGGAATTCGCAGGCCTTGCCGTCCATCGCGGCTTTCGCTTCGCTGGGCGAGGAGACGATGCCCGCGCCAAAGCAACGGCGCCCCTGCGGCGTGTTGATCAGGCCGAATTCGACGGTGAACCAGAAGATGCGGAACAGGTGCCAGGAATAGCCCTTGCCCAGGCGGACGGCCGATTCGCCGAAATGGCGGACGAAATTGGCATAGCTCTGGTTGGTGAGCAGCGGGCAATGGCCGAAGACCTCATGGAACAGGTCCGGCTCCTCGATATAGTCGATATGCTCGCGGCGGCGCAGGAAGGTGGCGAGCGGAAATTTGCCCTGCGCCAGCAATTCGTAGAAACGCGATGGCGGAATGAGCGCCGGCACGCCTTCGACCCCGAAACCTGTCGTCTCAAGCAGGCGGCGGCCGACATCGGCAAGCTGCGGTACCTTGTCCGGGCTCAGCCCAAGGGTCTTCACCCCATCGAGATATTCCTGGCAGGCCATGTTGGCGAGCAGCTTCATCTGTCGCTCGTAGAGTTCGCCCCAGATGGCGTCCTCTTCGCCGGTGTAGGGATAGGCCCCGTCCGGGCCGGGTAGTTTGGCGGTGTAGCTGCTTTGCTTGGTCATCGGATCGATCCTCCCAGATGCATGATTCCTCGCAATTATGCCCCCGGATTGGAGGATTTTTCTTCCTTTCGTGCTGGACATCTCCATAATCCTGGCAGGATTTTTCGGGGATTTCTAAAATTATGAAAGAATCTGGGAGTTTCCATCGCAAGCTTTTGCAGCTCGTCCAGGCCGATGGCAGTCTGTCGCTGGCGGAACTGGCCGAGAAGGCAGGCATGTCGCAGAGTTCGGCATGGCGCAAGATCCAGGAGCTGGAAGCCGACGGCGTCATCCGCAAGCGGGTGACGCTGCTCGATCCGGGAAAGCTCGATCTGAAACTCTGCGTCATCGCGCATGTGACGCTGGAGGATCATCACGAGGAGGCGGTGGCCTCGTTTGCCGCTGTGGTGCTGGAGCGGCCGGAAATCATGGAGTGTTATGCACTTTCCGGCGCCTTCGACTACATGCTGAAAATCCGGGCGAGCGACGTGGAAAGCTACGAGGCGTTCATGACGCGCTATCTGATGCGCAACCCGCATGTGCGCACGGTGGTGTCGAGCTTCGTGTTGCGCGAACTGAAGTTTTCGACGGAACTGCCTTTGTAACGCATGCCGCCCGAAAGTGCGCAGCGGTTTTGGGGTAACGGCATGCGCCAGCAAGGCAAAGAAAAGGCGGGACAAAGCCCGCCTTTTCCAAATCGAAATTTTCGAAACGATTAACGCTTCGAGAACTGGAACGAACGGCGGGCCTTGGCCTTACCGTACTTCTTACGCTCGACGACGCGGCTGTCGCGGGTCAGGAAGCCACCCTTCTTCAGAACCGTGCGCAGGCCCGGTTCGAAGTAGGTGAGGGCCTTCGAGATGCCGTGACGAACGGCACCGGCCTGGCCGGAAAGACCGCCGCCTGCAACCGTTGCGTCGATATCGAACTGGCCGTCACGGGCAGCAGCGAAGATCGGCTGGCGCAGGATCATCTGCAGAACCGGACGTGCGAAGTAGTGAGCAAATTCCTTGCCGTTGACGGTGATCTTGCCGGAGCCCGGCTTGACCCAGACGCGGGCAACGGCGTTCTTGCGCTTGCCGGTCGCATAGGAGCGGCCCTGGGCGTCGACCTTGCGGACATGAACCGGAGCCGAAGCTGTTGCTTCAGTCGCCGTGCCGAGGTCTTTCAGAGAAGAGAGATCAGCCACGATTAGGCGCTCCTTGTGTTCTTGCTGTTCAGCGCTGCGACGTCGAGCGTCACCGGCTGCTGTGCTTCATGCGGATGATTTGTACCGGCGTATACGCGCAGGTTCTTCATCTGGCGACGGCCAAGCGGGCCACGGGGAACCATGCGCTCGACAGCCTTTTCGAGAACGCGCTCCGGGAAGCGGCCTTCGATGATCTGGCGCGCGGTGCGCTCCTTGATGCCGCCCGGGTAACCGGTGTGCCAGTAGTACTTCTTGTCGGTGTACTTCTTGCCGGTCAGGACAGCCTTCTCAGCGTTGATCACGATGACATTGTCACCATCGTCAACGTGGGGCGTGTAGGTGACTTTATTCTTGCCGCGCAGGATGTTGGCGATAATGGAAGCGACGCGACCAACAACGAGGCCTTCGGCGTCGATGAGGATCCACTTCTTCTCCACCTCTGCAGGCTTCTGAACGAAGGTTGACATGTTAAACTCTTTCGTTTGAACCCGATGCGTTGCCGCCGGGCGTTTCTTGTTGCTTGAATTTGGCAGGCATTGAGCCAGCCAAAAATGAAAGCGGCCCCAAGGGACCGCGATCTGGTGCGGCTTATACGCAAAGGACGAAATGCGGTCAAGATTGCCGATTTTGTCGGTTCGAAAAAATACCTTTATAAAACAGGTGGTTAGGTATGGGGTATTTTGATACCACAAATTATCTGGGCGGAATCGAATAGGTCGCGGTCCCTTGGGCAACCAGCTCATCACTATTAAGCTCTGAAATCGCGGCATCGAGCACGGCCAGCCGCTTGCCGAGTTTGAGGATTCGGCAGGTGCATTGCAGCGGCCCGAGCCGGGGTTTTCTGAGAAAATTGATGTTGAGATTCGTAGTGACGGCGAGCGCCACCGGGCCGATATGGGCAAGCAGCGCGATATAGGCGGTGACATCGGCGAGCGCGAAAAGCGTTGGCCCGGAGACGGTGCCGCCGGGGCGCAGGTGCTTTTCCTGCGGATCGAGCCGCATCGTCGCAGAGCCCGGGGCGGTGGCGATGACCTCGAAGATCTTGCCGTCCGTATGCACCTCGGAAAAATCCGTTTCGAGGAAACGGTTGAGATCGGCGACGGTGAGGATCGGTTCCAAAGGCATGGTTCACTCCCAGAATTGAAGCGTTTTAGAACCCGGCATGTGGCTCAAGCAAGCCGGACGAAAGTCCTATCGGTTTCACGGCAGCTTGAAACGCTGCTTGGGGCGGCGTACCAAACGCTGATCCCGGCAAGCCGGACGAAAGATCAGACAGAGGAGAAGAGAGATGGCGGATATCGTTGCCCTGCACAAGGAAGAACCCCGTGGCCCGCTGCTGCGCGAGGTTTCCGGCAATGTGCTGCGCCTGACCCTCAACAATCCTCCGGCCAACGTGCTGTCGATTGCACTGCTTGAAGCGCTGACTGCGGAGTTGGATGCCGTTGCCCAATCCGAAGACATCCGGGTTGTCATTCTGGCGGCGTCCGGTTCGCTGTTCAGTGCTGGCCACGATCTGAAAGAACTGACCGCGCATCGCACCGACGAAGACGAGGGCAGGGCCTTCTTCGAACAGTCATTGCGGCTTTGCGCCCATCTGATGCTGAAGATCAACCAGCTGCCGCAGCCGGTGATCGCCGAGATCGACGGTCTGGCAACGGCAGCCGGGTGTCAACTGGTTGCAAGCTGCGATCTGGCGATCTGCACGGATAGCTCGACGTTCTGCACGCCCGGCGTCAATATCGGCCTGTTCTGCTCGACACCGATGGTCGCCGTCTCGCGTGCCGCCCATCCCAAGCAGGCGATGGAAATGCTGTTGACCGGCGAAACCATCGACGCCTCCACCGCCAAGGACTTCGGCCTCGTCAACCGCATCGTGCCGAAACAATATCTGCGGCAGGTCGTCAACAAATACGCCGCCGTCATCGCTTCGAAGTCGCCGCAGGCGCTCAGAATCGGAAAGCGGGCGTTTTATCAGCAGGCCGAGATGAGCATCACCGAGGCCTATGATTTTGCCACAGGGGTGATGGTGGACAATATGCTGAAGTCGGATGCCAAGGAGGGGATCGACGCGGTTCTCGGCAAGCGGACGCCGGAGTGGAAGAAGGATTGACGGTCACTTATAGTGATAGCGACAGGCGACAATTTCGACCATTTGCGCTCCAGCTATTCCCATGACCCGGTAAACCAGCCGGTCTTCTTCGTTGATACGCCGCGACCAAAGCCCTTTGAACTCTCCACGAAGTGGCTCGGGTTTTCCGAGCCCGGAAAAAGGAGTGCGGCGGCATTCTTCGATAAGTTTATTGATCCTTAGCAGCGTTATTTTGTCTGCCTCAACCCAGAACAGATAGTGTTCCCAGCCCTTGCTTGAAAAAAGGACTTTCAAGGTTCAATCAGCTCATACTCAACGCCATGACCTGCATTCAGCTCTGCAATTGATTCGCGAAGCATCTTCGCATTCGCCGGATTGGCCAAAAGATACATCGTTTCCTTCCATCCTTCGAAGTCGCTGAGCGACATGACAACCATCGGTTCGCGGTTTTGCCGCGTCACGATCAGCTCGTCATGGTCCTCTTCGACACGGTCGAAGTGCTTGGCCATGTTGGCGCGGAGTTCGGATAGGCTGATGACGTTCATGACAGATCCTCTGTACAGAATCTTGTACATATCTCATTTTTCGGGATTACTCAAGCCAGCTTCAGCATCAGTGCCCCGAGCGCGATCAGGCAAGCGGCGGCGATGCGGAAGAGGCTGACGCGTTCTTTCAGGAAGACGATGGATATGACGATGGCAAAAAGGATCGATGTTTCGCGCAGCGCCGCGACCGTTGCGACCGGTGCCTTGGTCATCGCCCAGAGCGCCAGGCCATAGGCGCCGATCGAGCCGCCGCCACCGATCAGCCCGCGCCACCATTGATGACGCACGTGGAAGAGCACCGGCGCAAAGCCGCGCTTGGCAAAAGCCCACGAAAAAAGCAGCACCGGCGGCAAAAGCGCCATCCACAGCGTGTAGGAGATCGGGTTGAGTGCCACCCGGGCACCGATCCCGTCGACATAGGTATAGCTGGCGATCACCACGGCATTGGCAAGCGCCAGCAGAATGGCACGCGTGCCGCCCTTGCGCGCCTCAAACGCCAGGGTCAGCACGCCGGTCGAGATCGTCAGCACGCCGGCGATTGCGCCGCTGGATAGGTTTTCGCCGATGATCGCACCGCTTGTCGCCGCCACCAGCAAGGGAGCGACGCCGCGCATCAGCGGATAGACCAGGCCGATATCGCCAGCGCGGTAGGCTGCGGCGACAAGCTGGAAATAGGCGAACTGAAACAGCGCGGAGACCAGGATGAACAGCCAGGCATCCGGATGCGGCAAGGGCATGAAGGGCAGGAAGGGAAGAGCGACGACGGCTGCACCCAGCGCGATCATCGCGGCGTCAAGCGATTTGTCCGTCCCCGCCTTGACCAGTGCATTCCAGGTCGCATGCAGAAGCGCTCCGACCAGAACGAGAGCGATGACGTCGAGAGGCACGGGAAACCTTCAGGAATGCGAGAAGACGGAGGATGGAAGGGAAGACACGATGATCGAGTTTTGCGGCGGTGACTGGTGAAAAGCAATGCGATTTTGACAGAAGGCCAGATTTGGTCACCCAAAGCCTGTTGTCCTCCGCGAATTTACAGGCAAACCCGAACGTGATCGGTTGACAGGTAGGAGTGCTGTCCCAATTATCGGCGCAAAGATTACAGAGCGCGGAATTCGACGATGAATCATGACGTGTATCCGGACTATTATCTGACCGACATTCTGCGCTCGACGAAAACCATTGCCTTGGTTGGCGCATCGCCCAATGCCGAGCGGCCGAGCCATCGCGTCATGGCGTTCCTGCTGCGCAAGGGTTATGCGGTTTTCCCGGTCAATCCGGGCCAGGCCGGCAAGGAGATCCACGGTCAAAAGGTCTATGCCACGCTTGCCGATATTCCCGAGCCGATCGACATGGTCGATGTTTTCCGCGCCGCAAATGCGCTGCCCGCTCTTGTCGATGAAATCCTTGCCCTGAAAAACCGGCCCAAATTCATCTGGGCGCAACTGGCTGTGCGCGACGACCAAGCTGCGGCAAAGGCAGAGGAAAATGGCATTCAGGTGGTGATGGACCGCTGTCCGGCGATCGAATACCCGCGGTTGGTCGGCTGATTGTCCCGGTCCGCTGGCGCCGTTTTGGAATTCCTTGCTCGTCCGCCGTGCAAATCAGGCAAAACAGTCTTTGACCGCACGGTATTGCCTCTGAAATAGTGCGCCGAACTTGATCAAGGGAGGACATATCCATGACGAACAAACCCGGTTTCAACACGCTTGCGATCCACGCCGGTGCAACACCGGACCCGACCACGGGCGCGCGGGCAACGCCGATCTACCAGACGACCAGCTTCGTCTTCAACGACACCGATCATGCCGCCTCGCTGTTTGGCCTGCAGGCATTCGGCAATATCTACACCCGAATCATGAACCCGACCCAGGCGGTGCTGGAAGAGCGCGTTGCAGCGCTTGAAGGCGGCACGGCAGCGCTCGCTGTCGCCTCCGGCCATGCGGCGCAGCTTCTGGTGTTCCATGCGATCATGAGCCCTGGCGACAATTTCCTGGCGGCCCGGCAGCTCTATGGCGGCTCGGTCAACCAGTTCGGCAACGCCTTCAAGTCGTTCGACTGGCAGGTTCGCTGGGTGGATACCAACGATATCGCCTCCTTCGAAAGCCAGATCGACGACCGCACCAAGGCGATCTTCATCGAGAGCCTCGCCAACCCGGGTGGCACTTTCGTCGATATCGCCGCGATTTCCGCCGTCGCCAAGAAACATGGCCTGCCGCTGATCGTCGATAACACGATGGCCACACCCTACCTGATCCAGCCGATCGAACACGGCGCCGATATCATCGTGCATTCGCTGACCAAGTTCATGGGTGGCCATGGCAATTCGATGGGCGGCGTCATCGTCGATGGCGGCACGTTCGACTGGTCGAAATCCGGCAAGTATCCGATCCTGTCGGAGCCGCGCCCGGAATATGCCGGCATGGTACTGCATGCGACCTTTGGCAATTTCGCCTTCGCCATCGCCTGCCGGGTGCTGGGCCTGCGCGACTTCGGCCCGGCGATCTCGCCGTTCAACGCTTTCCTGCTCCTGACCGGCATCGAGACGCTGCCGCTCCGGATGCAGCGCCATTGCGACAACGCGCTTGCCGTCGCCACCTGGCTCAGCGCCCATGACAAGGTTGCCTGGGTGAAGTATGCGGGTCTTGAGAGCGACGCCAACCATGCGCTGCAGCAGAGATATTCCAAGCGCGGCGCAGGTGCCGTCTTCACCTTCGGTCTGAAGGACGGTTACGAGGCCGGAAAGCGTTTCGTCGAGGGCCTCGAAATGGTTTCGCATCTGGCCAACATCGGCGACACCCGCTCGCTGGTCATTCACCCGGCCTCGACCACGCACCGGCAGTTGACGCCGGAACAGCAGACGGCAGCCGGCGCTGGTCCGGAAGTCGTGCGCCTGTCGGTCGGCATCGAGGATGTCGCCGACATCATCGCCGATCTCGAACAGTCGCTGGCGAAAGCCTGATCCATCCAGAGATGGCCGGTTCGCCGGCCATCTCTTTTTCGTTGCGGAGCATTTCATGACCCACGCGCTGACATTCGATCCTACGTCTCTCGAGCCCGAAGCCGGCGCCCCGGCACCGGACAGGCTGATCTCCGGCGCGCCAAAATTCCGCACCTGGAATTTCGAGGAAACCGAAGGGGGCATCTATGCCGGCATCTGGGAGGCGACGCCCGGCAAATGGCGGATCGTCTATGACGAATGGGAGTATTTCCACATCCTGTCCGGCATCTCGATCGTCACTGAAGACGGCGGTGCCGAAACGCATCTCAAGGCCGGCGACAGCATGATCCTCAGACCCGGCTTCAAGGGAACCTGGGAAGTCATTGAAACGACTCGCAAGGACTATGTCATTCGGGTCTAGCCTTCCTATATCCGATGGGCGTACCCAAAGATGGCATGCGCTGTCTTTTCCGTCGTTAGGAGAAATCCAATGTCTCAAGCCGATAAACCCGTCTGGTTCATCACCGGCTGTTCGACCGGTTTCGGCCGGGAACTGGCGCAGCAAACGCTATCGCTGGGCTATCCGACCGTCGTCACTGCCCGCAATCCGGCGCAGGTCGAAGACCTCGTCAAGGGCAACGAAGACAAGGCTCTGGCCTTGCAGCTCGACGTCACCAAGCCCGAAGAGGTCGAAGCCGCCGTCAAGGCAGCCCTTGCCCGTTTCGGCCGGATCGACGTGCTCGTCAACAATGCCGGCATCGGCTATTTCGGCTCGGTCGAGGAAAGCGAACTGGACGAAGTCCGCCGCATGTTCGAAATCAACGTCTGGGGCCTCGCCGCGATGACCAGGGCGGTCTTGCCTGCGATGCGCAAGCAGCGTTCAGGCACCGTCGTCAACATATCGTCGATCGGCGGCATTCGCGGCGGACCTGCAGTCGGCTTCTACAACGCCACCAAGTTCGCTGTCGAAGGCCTGTCGGAGGCTTTGTCTCTGGAGACCGCGCCGCTCGGCATCAAGGTTCTTCTGGTCGAGCCCAGCGGTTTTCGAACCGATTGGGCGGGACGCTCGGCCAGCGAGGCGCCGCAAACGATCGACGACTATCGCGATACGGCGGGCAAGAACGCCTCGGTTATCCGCGAACGCAGCGGCAAGCAGGCGGGCGATCCGGAACGCGCCGTCAAGGCCATCATCAAAGCGGTAGAAGCCGAAAATCCGCCGCTACGCCTGCTTTTGGGCAAGGCGGCGCTGGCCGGCGGCCGGGCCAAGATCGAGACGCTGCGCCGCGATTTCGAAGCCTGGGCCGATGTAACGGAAGGGGCTGATTTTTCGGAGTAAAAAGTGATCTGGCGCGGCGTGAGAGCCGCGCCGCTTTCTCTACCATGCCAAGTCTAGCCGCTCCAGTCCGTGGAAGTGATAGCTGTCCTTGACCTGTGGTTCGGCCGCGAGCCTCAGACCCGGCAGCCGCTCGAACAGGATCGGCAGCGACAGTTTCAGCTCCAGCCGTGCAAGCGGTGCGCCGATGCAGAAATGCACGCCGGCACCGAAGGAGACATGGGCGCCTTCGTTTCTCTCGGGCTGGAAGCTCAAGGGATCGGAGAATTTCTTCGGATCGACATTGGCAGCGCCCAGCAGAAGGCCGATCTTGTCACCTTTTTTCAGGCTGATGCCGTCGTCGAGTTCGATGTCGGAGAGCGCGTATCGCTGGAAAATGTGTAGTGGCGCAGCATAGCGCATCGTTTCTTCGATGGTTCGCTCGGTGGCCGTGTCGCTGGAAAACACGTCTTTTACCGATGTGCCGGTTTCAAGCAGGGTGCGCACGGCGTTGCCGAGCTGATGCACGGTGGCTTCATGTCCCGCATTGAGCAGAAGCACCGCTGTCGAGATCAGCTCGTCGTCGGACAGCCGCTCGCCGTCCTTTTCGGTGGTGATCATGTGGGTCAAAAGATCGTCGGCCGGATTTTGGCGCTTCCAGTCGATGATTCCCTTCAGGTAATCGGCGAACTCGGCCGAGGCCCGGTTGGCATCGTGCTCGGTCTCCAGCGACGGATTGAACACATACATCTTCACCATGCGGTGCGACCAGTCCAGCAGTTTTGGCGCCATATCCAGCGGCACGCCGAGCATGCGCGCGATCACCGTGACGGGAACGATTTCGGCATAGGTCTTCAGAAGCTCGACCTGGCCGTCTTTCTCGAAACCGTCGATCAGGGAATGGGAGAGGGCGGCGATCTCGGGCTTCAGCTGTTCGATCTGGCGCGAGACGAACGCGCGGTTGACCAGCGTGCGCAACCGGGTATGCGCCGGCGGTTCGAGCTCGAGCAGCGAATGGGCCTCCAGCCGGTCGAAATCTGCCAGATGCGGCTTGGGCTCCGGCAAGTTCAGCTCCTCGCGGGTCGCCACATGCAGGATCTGCCGGCCAAAGCGGCGATCGCGCAGCAGGCTGTTCACCTGGTCATAACCGGCAAAATACCATTGCTGCTGCTCTTCCCAAAAGAACGATGGACATTGCGCATGCAGGGCAGCGTAGGTGGCGAGCGGGTTTTTGTAAAAGCCGGGATCGCGAACGTCGATACTGGCGGTGCGGGTCGCAGGCGTGATGGAAATGGCTGATGGCGCGGGCATTTTGCATTCTCACTGGATGAAATGGCGGACTACACCGCGATTTATGGTCACTACAGCGCGCCCGACAAGGAAATTGTCTTGCGGCTACCAGATTTTCCTACCCCGTAAAATCGTCGCTCAGGTCACGAAAAACATGCTTATGCCGGATACTGTCTTGCCTTGCGGTGGGACATGTCTATGTCATGGATGATGAACGGCAACGACCAGAGAGAGACTATGGCATCGTCGCATACCAGCCTGTCAAAGGGCATTCTGGCCGCCATCCGCGGAAAGCGCGTGTCGCTGGCGGGCAGAGATCCGGCAGGCGAACGGGGCGACACGGTGATTGCCTCCTATAACATTCACAAATGCGTCGGCACCGACAAGCGCTTCGACCCCGGCCGCACCACCGACGTGATCAGCGAGATCGGCGCCGACATCATCGCGCTGCAGGAGGCAGACCAGCGGTTTGGCGAACGGGCAGGGTTGCTCGATCTTGAACGGCTGCATCGCGACTGTCACCTGATCGCGGTGCCGATCGCCGCCTTCTCCGCCAAGGGGCATGGCTGGCACGGCAATGTGCTTCTTTTGCGTGAGGGCGCCGTCGCCAAGGTTCATCAATTGAAGCTGCCCGGTGTCGAGCCGCGCGGCGCTCTGGTCGTCGATCTCGATTTGAAGGCCGGTCCGCTGCGCATCATTGCCGCGCATTTCGGTCTGCTCAGGCATTCGCGCGCCCGCCAGGCGGAAGCGATCATCGCCGCCATCAGCGAGGCGGAAGAGCGGCCGACGCTGTTGATCGGCGATCTCAACGAGTGGCGCATGGGACGCCGCTCGGCGCTGAGTTCGCTCAGCCCCATCTTTGATCACGCAGCAACGGCGGTGCCGAGTTTCCCCTCGCGCTTTCCGCTTTTGGCGCTCGACCGGGTGATGGGCAGCCCGCACAATCTGGTCACCGCCGTGGAGGTACACAATACACCGCTTTCCCGTGTCGCTTCCGATCACCTGCCGATCAAGGCCTATATCGATCTCAAGGCCGCGGTTGGCGAGGGAAACCCGATCGAATCGGTTTCCGCCGCTCAATCATGACCAACAGGCCGTCATAGCATGCGTGCCCATATCGTCGCTCTGTCCGCTTCCGTGTTCGGCCTTCTGGCGTTGGTTGCCGTCTACACCTATGGCCGCTTCGGACGCCACCTTCAGGGGCCGGAATCGGCCGCCCTGCAGCCGGAGGCTGGCCAGACGGAAATCGACCGGCTGGCCGCGCCGCTTTTGGACGAGCACGCCGGCCTGAACGGAATTTCGCTGATCTCCGATAATATGGTTGCCTTCGCGCTGAGGGCCCTATCGGCCCGCAGGGCCGGCCGCAGCCTCGATCTGCAATATTATTACTGGAAGAACGACCTGACCGGACGGATGCTGATACGCGAAGTGCTGGCGGCAGCCGATCGCGGTGTGCGCGTGCGGCTTCTCCTCGACGATATCAATGCCGGCCTGCACGACCGCATGTGCCTGGCGCTGGATGGTCATGAAAATATCGAGGTCCGGCTGTTCAATCCAAGCCGCGCACGCACCGATCGGTTGAAGCGCGGGCTGGAAATGATGATGCGGCCCTTCCGCGCCACGCGGCGGATGCACAACAAGCAATGGATCGCCGACGGCCGTCTGGTGATCGCCGGTGGCCGCAATATCGGCGACGCCTATTTCGATGCGGATGAACAGTCGAATTTTCGCGATCTCGATGTCTGGATGCTGGGCCCTGTCGCCGACGATGCCGCAGCGGTCTTCGATCGCTATTGGAACAGCCCTGTCGTGGTGCCGATCGGCTTGCTGCGCACGCCGCGCGCCCATTACCTGCCGGCTTTCAGGGCCAAGCTTGAGACCATTGCGGCGACGCCGGGCGGCCGGGATTATCTGGCCCATGTCAATACGATGATACCGGACGGCGCCCTGCTGCCCGCCAAGACGGTGCTGCATTGGACAAGCGCAGCCATGCTGGTATCGGATCCGCCGGAAAAAGCATTTCTGCAGAAGCGCAACAACTGGGTCATGCGCGAACTGATGCCGGCCCTGACATCGGCGCAGCACGGTGTCCGGGTGATTTCCCCCTATTTCATCCCCGGTGCGCAAGGGATTGCGGAAATCACCCGGCTGGTTCAGCGGCAGGTCAAGGTCGAGGTGCTGACCAATTCGCTGGCCGCCACGGACGTCGCTGCCGTCCATGGCGCCTATGCCAACTACCGCAAGGCGCTGCTACGCGGCGGGGCGGTCCTGTTCGAACTGAAGGCAACGCACGAAATCGGCGATCCCCAGCGGATGTCGCTGTTCGGTTCGCGCGGCGCCAGT
This sequence comes from Pararhizobium sp. DWP3-4, assembly GCF_049898205.1. Taxonomy (NCBI): domain Bacteria; kingdom Pseudomonadati; phylum Pseudomonadota; class Alphaproteobacteria; order Hyphomicrobiales; family Rhizobiaceae; genus Pararhizobium; species Pararhizobium sp. DWP3-4. The sequence goes on from NZ_JAFCXF010000004.1 coordinate 29,577, forward strand.
CTGCACACCAAGGCTTTCACCGTCGATGGAAAAACCGGCTTTGTCGGCTCGATGAATTTCGATCCCCGCTCGGCATCTCTGAATACGGAAATGGGCGTGCTCTTCACCCATCCGGCGCTGGTGCGGGAGGTCGAGGCGATTTTCGACGCGGAAACCAGCCCGGACAACAGCTTCCGCCTGTCGCTCGAAAAGGGACGCTTGCGCTGGCACGACCGTGAAGGCGATGGCGCGCGCGTCCTTCGCCGCGAACCGGAAGCCGGTTTCTGGCGGCGGCTGACGGCCGGGATCATCCGTATTCTGCCGATCGAATCGCAACTTTGATCCGCATTTACCGATTTTTCACTCCGAATGCGCCAAAGCCTGTGTGGAAAAGCGGAAATCGCGGTTTGCACCTATCCTGACCGTTAGAACTCGCTAAACGATCCTGCGGACGCTACGGTGGCAACGTTCCGCTCCGGGACGTGTATTAACGTTATGAAGACTTCGCGACTTGAAGTCGGGTACTTGGACACTCTATGTATGGACAAGAGATATTCCCGATGATTCCCGGTGTGCAAGAGGGTTTGCGCGCCAGATAGACAAAGGTTTGACATGAGAAATCCCGTTGATACCGCTATGGCTCTGGTGCCGATGGTCGTTGAACAGACCAATCGCGGCGAGCGCTCCTACGATATCTTTTCGCGTCTCCTGAAAGAGCGCATCATCTTTTTGACGGGTCCTGTGGAAGACCACATGGCAACGCTGATCTGCGCCCAGTTGCTGTTCCTCGAGGCTGAAAACCCGAAGAAGGAAATCGCCCTCTACATCAATTCGCCGGGTGGCGTCGTTACCGCCGGCATGGCGATCTACGACACGATGCAGTTCATCAAGCCTGCCGTCTCGACGCTGTGCATCGGGCAGGCCGCTTCCATGGGGTCGCTGCTTCTGGCCGCCGGCCACAAGGACATGCGCTTTGCAACGCCGAACGCGCGCATCATGGTCCATCAGCCGTCCGGCGGCTTCCAGGGCCAGGCATCCGACATCGAACGGCATGCCCGCGATATCCTGAAAATGAAGCGCCGCCTCAACGAAGTCTACGTCAAGCACACGGGCAGGACTTTGGAAGAGGTTGAACAAACGCTGGATCGTGACCACTTTATGACTGCGGACGAAGCGCTGAGCTGGGGTGTCGTCGACAAGGTCATCACATCGCGTGAAGCCATGGAAACAGCGTCCGACGCGTGAATTCAAGCTTTTGTATGCGGATAGATGCATTTGTGACACATTTGTAACCGTCATAGGGCTTTATCCGCAGACCAAAGCCGTTAAGATCGACCGTTAATGCTATGTTGAAGTTTGAAGTCCTAGCATTTCGGTATTCGGTGGGAGATTCGTTGCTGCCGGACATCAAACATGGTTGTTTGAAGCTGGTTCGTACTCCCGAAAGCGCCGTCATTTGCGCAATGAACGCGGAAATGTGCGGAGCGGGTTGAGTAGTCCGTTACACCTTGTCTGGGTGTCCGGCGTGCTGGAAGGAAAGTGATATGAGCAAGGTCAGCGGTAGCAACGGCGGTGACTCCAAGAATACCCTATACTGCTCCTTCTGCGGGAAGAGCCAGCACGAGGTCCGCAAGCTGATTGCCGGACCGACAGTGTTCATCTGCGATGAATGCGTCGAACTGTGTATGGACATCATCCGCGAAGAGAACAAGACCTCGATGGTCAAGTCCCGCGATGGCGTTCCGACGCCGCAGGAGATCATCAAGGTTCTCGACGAATACGTTATCGGCCAGCAACAGGCCAAGCGCATCCTGTCGGTTGCTGTCCACAATCACTACAAGCGTCTGGCGCATTCCGCGAAGGGAAGCGACATCGAGCTTGCAAAATCGAACATCATGCTCGTCGGCCCGACCGGTTGCGGCAAGACTTATCTTGCCCAGACCTTGGCCCGCATCATCGATGTGCCGTTCACGATGGCTGATGCTACGACACTGACCGAAGCCGGTTATGTCGGCGAAGATGTCGAAAACATCATCCTGAAGCTTCTCCAGGCTGCCGACTACAATGTCGAGCGTGCGCAGCGCGGCATCGTCTATATCGACGAAGTCGACAAGATCTCGCGCAAGTCCGACAATCCGTCGATCACCAGGGACGTTTCGGGTGAGGGCGTGCAGCAGGCATTGTTGAAGATCATGGAAGGCACGGTCGCATCCGTTCCTCCGCAGGGTGGCCGCAAGCATCCGCAGCAGGAATTCCTGCAGGTTGACACGACCAATATCCTGTTCATCTGCGGCGGCGCATTCGCTGGCCTCGACAAGATCATTTCGGCACGCGGCGAAAAAACCTCGATCGGTTTCGGCGCTTCGGTGAAGTCTCCGGAAGATCGCCGCGTCGGCGAAGTCCTGCGCGAACTGGAGCCGGAAGATCTGGTCAAGTTCGGCCTCATCCCGGAATTCATCGGCCGTCTGCCTGTTCTGGCAACGCTCGAGGATCTCGACGAGCCGGCGCTGATCCAGATTCTGTCGGAACCGAAGAACGCGCTGATCAAGCAGTACCAGCGCCTGTTCGAGATGGAAGATGTGGAACTGACGTTCCACGAGGATGCGCTGCGCGAAATCGCCAAGCGCGCCATCATCCGCAAGACCGGTGCCCGTGGCCTGCGCTCGATCATGGAAAAGATCCTGCTCGACACGATGTTCGAACTGCCGACGCTGGAAGGCGTCCGCGAAGTGGTCATCTCCGACGAGGTGGTCAAGGGCTCGGCCCGTCCGCTCTACATCTACTCGGAACGTTCCGAGGAAAAGGCCAACGTTTCGGCTTGATCGGACCTGCGTCTTTTGAAGAGGCCCGCCATGTGCGGGCCTTTTTTATGCGGCATATGCTGAAAGGCTTGGTCTGTCCCGGAAGGGCAGGGTGTACATAAGCAATATGTGCAGGTCAGCCCTGCAAATATTGCGGATATGCATCTGCTGAAAGCCTGATCACCGGACTTAGCCGCCGAAGGAATATTCGAGAGAATCAGCGATTGCTAAAAGCAGACAACAACGCGATTATGTAACGATTCTGTGTCGATGTGTCCCGGCACGAAGCGTGTGCGTTCACTCTCGCGGCAAGGCCCGCAACAGTCAGATGCCGTTTACTATCCGGCTCCGCCGCCTCCCAGGTCGGTAGTCGGCAAAGGGTTGAAAACAGACGTCACACACTCCACCTGACAGTGGAAAGAATGAGGACCGGAAGCGCCCTTGAACGCTTCGGGTAACGCGCCCGGAAACGGGACGGAAAGGAAATGACATGACGAGCAAAACGTCTCCGGCAATCGAGAGCGCGACCTATCCGGTGCTGCCGCTGCGCGACATCGTGGTATTCCCGCACATGATCGTGCCGCTCTTTGTTGGCCGTGAAAAATCGATCCGCGCGCTGGAAGAAGTCATGGGTACCGACAAGCAGATCATGCTTGCCACCCAGATCAATGCCAGCGACGACGATCCGGAACCGGCTGCGATCTACCAGATCGGCACCATCGCCAACGTGCTGCAGCTGTTAAAGCTACCCGACGGGACCGTCAAGGTTCTGGTCGAAGGCCGTGCACGCGCCGAGATCGACGGCTATACCGGCCGCGAGGAATTCTATGAAGCGATGGCCCATCCGCTGTCCGAGCCGGAAGAAGATCCGGTTGAGGTCGAGGCGCTGAGCCGTTCGGTAGTGTCCGAATTCGAGAGCTATGTGAAGCTCAACAAGAAGATTTCCCCGGAAGTCGTCGGCGCTGCCAGCCAGATCGAAGACTATTCGAAGCTCGCCGATACCGTTGCATCGCATCTCTCCATCAAGATCGTCGAAAAGCAGGAAATGCTTGAGACGACCAGCGTCAAGCTGCGTCTTGAAAAGGCGCTCGGCTTCATGGAAGGCGAGATTTCGGTTCTGCAGGTCGAAAAGCGCATCCGTTCGCGTGTGAAACGCCAGATGGAAAAGACCCAGCGCGAATATTACCTGAACGAACAGATGAAGGCGATCCAGAAGGAGCTTGGCGACGGCGAGGAAGGCCGCGACGAGATGGCCGAGCTGGAAGACCGCATCACCAAGACCAAGCTGTCCAAGGAAGCCCGTGAAAAGGCCGATGCGGAAGTCAAGAAGCTACGCCAGATGAGCCCGATGTCGGCGGAAGCCACCGTCGTGCGCAATTATCTGGATTGGCTGCTCGGTATTCCGTGGTCGAAGAAGTCGAAGGTCAAGACCGATCTCAACCACGCCGAAAAGGTGCTGGAACTGGATCATTTCGGCCTCGACAAGGTCAAGGAACGGATTATCGAGTATCTGGCGGTCCAGGCGCGTTCGCAGAAGATCAAGGGGCCGATCCTGTGCCTCGTCGGTCCTCCGGGCGTCGGCAAGACCTCGCTTGCCAAGTCGATCGCCAAGGCGACCGGCCGCGAATATATCCGCATGGCACTTGGCGGCGTTCGTGATGAAGCGGAAATCCGCGGTCACCGCCGCACCTATATCGGCTCGATGCCCGGCAAGGTCATCCAGTCGATGAAGAAGGCAAAGAAGTCCAACCCGCTCTTCCTGCTCGATGAAATCGACAAGATGGGCCAGGATTTCCGCGGCGATCCGTCGTCGGCTCTCCTGGAGGTGCTGGATCCGGAACAGAACTCGACGTTCATGGACCACTATCTGGAGGTCGAGTACGACCTTTCGAACGTGATGTTCATCACCACGGCGAACACGCTCAATATCCCGGCCCCGTTGATGGACCGCATGGAAGTGATCCGTATCGCCGGCTACACGGAAGAAGAAAAGCTGGAAATCGCCAAGCGGCACCTGTTGCCGAAGGCGATTGCCGACCACGCGCTTCAGTCGAAAGAGTTCTCGATCACCGACGGTGCCTTGTCGGCGATCATCCAGACCTATACCCGCGAAGCCGGTGTGCGTAGCCTTGAGCGCGAGCTGATGAAGGTTGCCCGCAAGGCCGTCACGGAAATCCTCAAGGGTCGCACCGACAAGGTTGAAGTGACAGCCGAGAACATCAACGACTATCTTGGTGTTCCACGCTATCGCCACGGCGAAGCCGAGCGCACCGACCAAGTCGGTGTCGTCACCGGTCTCGCCTGGACGGAAGTCGGCGGCGAGCTTCTGACCATCGAAGGCGTCATGATGCCCGGCAAGGGCCGCATGACGGTGACAGGCAACCTGCGCGACGTGATGAAGGAATCGATTTCGGCTGCGGCATCCTACGTCCGCTCCCGCGCGATCGACTTCGGCATCGAGCCGCCCTTGTTCGACAAGAGCGATATCCATGTGCACGTGCCGGAAGGCGCGACACCGAAGGACGGTCCGTCCGCAGGTGTGGCCATGGCAACGGCAATCGTGTCGATCATGACTGGTATTGCCGTCAACAAGGACGTGGCGATGACGGGTGAAATCACCCTGCGCGGCCGTGTCCTGCCGATCGGTGGCCTGAAGGAAAAGCTGCTCGCAGCCCTTCGCGGCGGCATCAAGAAGGTGCTGATCCCGGAAGAAAACGCCAAGGACCTGGCTGACATTCCGGACAACGTGAAGAACAATATGGAGATCGTTCCGGTCTCGCATATTGGCGAGGTTCTGCAGCATGCACTGCTGCGGGTTCCGGTCGCGATCGAGTGGGATCCGGCCAAGCAGGCGGTGCCTGTTGCGGCAACCGATCCGGCTGACGACGCCGGCGCGCTGATTGCCCACTAGGCACTTGACTTGAGCGCGAACTGGTGCCTGCCGCAGGTTGTGCACTGATTTGAAGCGGAAACAGTGGAAGACCGGCATTTTTGCCGGTCTTTTTTATGTAAAACCCTTCGCAAAGCCTTGCATTCCATGGGATTCGGAGCGATTGGGTTTGCCAAGGCGGGGGTGGCGCGTATGCTGCCCTCGGCTTGAAAATTGAGTCGTTTCGAACCAGTATTGAAAGGGGTGGAAACATGAACAAGAATGAGCTCGTGTCCGCAGTTGCCGAGAAGGCCGGACTCTCGAAGACAGATGCATCTTCTGCAGTTGATGCAATCTTCGACGTTATCCAGGCAGAACTGAAGAACGGCGGCGACGTTCGCCTCGTTGGCTTCGGCAACTTCTCGGTCAGCCGCCGCGAAGCATCCAAGGGTCGTAACCCGTCCACTGGCGCAGAAGTTGATATCCCAGCCCGCAACGTGCCGAAGTTCTCGGCCGGCAAGGGTCTCAAGGACGCCGTGAACTAAGTTTCATGTTTCGTCTGCAGCACCGTGGCGAAGACGCCAACGGTTCGAGAGCAGGTTGATTTGAGGCCCGGGTTTTCCCGGGCCTCTTTTCGTTTGAAGCCTTTGCCTGGCTTCGGGTTGGCGACCGATTTCTAATATGCTTTGGCTGTCATGCGGGTGTTACACTGCACGCTCAAAACCCCTTCCATATTCATTGATCAGGAGGGACATCCCGTGAAGACATTTTCGCTCACCGCAGCACTCGCTGCCGTGCTTGCCGCCTCGACCGCGTCAGCCGTCAGCGCAGAACCCGTATTCAATCGTATTGCCTCCTTCGCCGTCGCCGGCAATTTGCCTGAAGGTGTTGATAAGAAGTCCGTCACCTCGGCCGAAATCATCGCCGCCAGCGAGGACGGCAACACGCTGGTCTATTCCGACAGCCCCAACAAGGCGATCGGCTTTATCGATATCACCGATGCCAAGTCCCCGAAGGCCGGTGGGTCCGTCGCTTTCGACGGTGAGCCGACCTCGGTGAGCATCGCCGCCGGCAAGGCGCTGGTCGCGATCAACACGCGCGAAAGCTTCGTCAAGCCGTCGGGCATCCTGGCGCAGGTGGATATCGCTTCCAAGGCGATCGATACGACCTGCGACCTCGGCGGCCAGCCGGACTCCATCGCCCTCAACAAGGACAAGACGATTGCCGCGATCGCCATCGAAAACGAGCGCGACGAAGAGGTCAATGACGGCGACATCCCGCAGATGCCGGCCGGCGATCTGGTGATCCTGTCGCTGAAGGATGGCGTCGTCGATTGCGGCTCGATCAAGCACGTCACGCTGACCGGACTTGCCGATGTCGCCGGCGACGATCCGGAGCCGGAATTCGTCGCCTTCAACGGCCAGGACGAGATCGCGCTGACGCTGCAGGAAAACAACTACATCGTCATCATCGACGGCAAGACCGGCACCGTGAAGAGCCATTTCTCCGCCGGTACCGTCAACCTTGAAGGCATCGACACCAAGAAGGACGGTGCACTGAAGTTCACCGGCGAGATCAAGGATGTCGCCCGCGAACCCGACGCCGTGAAGTGGCTGGACGACGACCGCTTCGTCGTTGCCAACGAAGGCGACTGGAAGGGCGGCGCCCGCGGCTTCACCATCTTCGACAAGACTGGCAAGGTTCTTTACGAGAACGGCGCCGGCTTCGAGCACGAGATCGCCAAAATTGGTCACTACCCGGACAAGCGCAACAAGAAGGGCGTCGAACCGGAAGGCCTGGAAGCCGCCAAGTTCGGCGACGATAATCTGTTGTTCGTGCTTGCCGAGCGTGCGTCCGTCGTCGGCGTCTACAAGGACACTGGCGCCGAGCCGGAGCTTCTCCAGCTTCTGCCGTCGGGCATCGGCCCTGAAGGTGCCGTTGCCATTGCGAGCCGCAACCTGTTCGTGACCGCCAACGAAACCGACCTCGTCGAAGATGGCGGCGCCCGTTCGCACGTCATGATCTATGAGCGTGCGGAAGGCGAAGCTGCCTATCCGCAGATCGTCTCCACCGAGAAGGACGGCGAACTGATCGGCTTCGGCGCGCTTTCCGGCCTTGCTCCGGTCAAGGACAAGCCGGGCATGCTCTACGCCGTCAACGATTCGTTCTACGCCTCGCAGCCGACGATCTTCACGATCGACGCAACCGCAAAGCCGGCGAAAATCGTCGATGCCCTGCGCATCACGCGCAACGGCGCTGCCGCACAGAAGCTTGACAGCGAAGGTCTGACGCCGGACGGCGAGGGCGGCTTCTGGCTCGCCAATGAAGGCGATGCCGACAAGCTCGTCGGTCACGCCATCATTCACGTGAACAAGAAGGGTGAGATCGAGAAGGAAATCGCCATTCCCGCCGAGCTGCGCGCCGGCGAGAAGCGCTTTGGCTTCGAAGGCATCACCAGCGTTGGCGAAGGCGATGACCAGGTTCTGTGGATGGCCATGCAGCGCGAATGGGGCGATGACGAAAAGGGCTTTGTGAAGCTCGTTTCCTACAAGCCGTCCTCGAAGGAATGGGGCGCCGTGCGCTATCCGCTCGAAAAGACCGAAGAAGGCTGGGTCGGTCTTTCCGAAATCACCGCCAGCGGCGATTACGCCTACATCATCGAGCGGGACAACCTGGTCGGCGATGCCGCCAAGCTCAAGAAGCTCTACCGCGTCGCGCTTGCCGAGCTGAAGCCGGCCAAGCTCGGCGGTGACCTGCCTGTCGTCAAGAAGGAAGAGGTCCGCGACCTCGTTCCCGACCTGAAGTCAGCCACCAATGGCTACGTCGTCGACAAGGTCGAAGGCTTCACCGTCGATGCAGCCGGCAATGGCTATGTCGTTACCGACAACGACGGTGTCGACGGCTCCTCGGGCGAAACCCTGTTCTTCTCGATCGGTACAATGAACGCAATGTGATTGCGTCGGTATTGAGAGCGGAAAAGGCCGGAACATGATGTTCCGGCCTTTTCCATTTGTACCTGTTGAGGTCGGCGAAAGACGCGCTATTCGGCTGCAGTTTCGCCGTTTCCTTCCGCTTCCTTGCGTTTGCGGATTTCATCTGCCTTGGCCACCAGCCGGCTGACGATGTCGTGCATCTGGTCGAGCTGCTGATCGTCGAGTGCAGAGAAGATTTCCTCGATCAGCTGTTTGCGCGGATGTTCGGCGGCTTCGAGAACGACGCGGCCGACATCGGTGATCGAAACGATCTTGGCACGGCGGTCTTCCGGATCGGGCTTGCGCACCACCAGCTTGTCTCGCTCCAGCCCGTCGATGGCTTCCGTCACCGTTCGCGGCGCAAAATTCAGGGCACAGGCAATATCGGTCGACCGGCAGGGACCTAGCTTGCTCAGGAAAAACAGGAACTTGCTACGCGCCAACGACACGCCTTCCTCCGTCATCGATTCGTTGATGAGGCGGTGAACGCGATGGTAGAGCTCAAAGAGCTTGTCGGAGACTTCGAATGTGGATTTCATGATGTTTATATGGATATTATGAGGGGCCATGTCAAATGACGGTATTGTTGGTAGCCTAGTCAAGTCTAATTCCGGACCCATGCGCCAAGGTCCCGCATCCCCCCAATAATGTTGCAGGGATGAAAGCGCTGAATAGACATTGGACCAAGCCACCCACGGCATTGACGCGAGGCCGGACGCCGGGCCATGGTCGGTTATGCCCTTTCGTTTCGTCCATACCGCCGACCTTCATCTCGATTCCCCCTTGCGCAGTCTTGCACTGAAAAATCCGGAACTTGCCGAGCTGGTGCGCGGCGCGACCCGGACTGCGCTCGCAAGGATTGTCGATCTGTGCCTCGCAGAGAGTGTCGATGCGCTGCTGATTGCGGGCGACCTTTACGACGGATCGCAGACCTCGATGAACACGGCACTCTATCTCTCGAGCGAATTGCGCCGGTTGGAAGCGGCCGGGATCGGCGTGTTCCTGATCCGCGGCAATCATGATTCGCAGTCGGCAATGACGCGCGAGCTGACATTCCCGGCCAATGTGCATGTGTTTGCCGGCCGGGCAAAGCCGGTGCGTGCCAAAGCTCTCGGCAATGGACGGGAAGTCCATATCCACGGTATCAGCTTTGCCAATCCGCACGCGCCCGACAGCCTGTTGCCGTCCTTTCACCCACCCGTCGCCGATGCGGTCAATATCGGCATGCTGCACACCAGCCTTGCCGGTACCCCAGGCCATGATCCCTATGCGCCGACCAGTGTCGCCGAGCTTGCACGGCACGGTTTTGACTATTGGGCTCTCGGCCATGTCCATCTGCGCCAGGTTCACTCCGAGAGCCCGTTGATCGTCATGCCAGGCATGCCGCAGGGGCGCGACATCAACGAGGCAGGGCCAAAGACGGTGACGCTGGTCACTGTCGGCGATGATGGTGTGCTGGGCCATCTTGAGCATCAGATCGGACAGGCGGTATTCGAGCGCGTGACCATCGATCTCAGCGGCGCACAGGATTGGCGCCAGATGCTGGAGAGGGTCGGCGAAACGCTGGCCTCGTTGCGAAATCAGGCGGGTGCCGACCATCTTATCCTCAGAGTGGCGCTGACCGGCACAACGCCGCTGGCGTGGAAACTTCGCCGCGACCCCGATTTTCTGCTGGCCGAGATCACCAATCTTGCCGCCGGGCTCAACGGGTGCTGGGTCGAGAAGATCGATATCGATTGCCGGGGTATCGACGCGGGGACGGCCTTGAGCGGCCCAGACCCGGTGGAGGAACTGGCCAGCCTGATCCGCACCGATGTGTTGGCCTCACACGCCTTTCGCCAGGAAGCGGGTGCCGTGCTCGATGAACTGTTGCTGCAGCTGCCGCGCGAATTGCGCGAAAGCCTGGCCGGCGATGAACAGGCGGCCGGGCGGTTGGCCGAGGCCATGGCGCTTGCCGGCAGCGATGACGTGCTCGCCTATCTGCATGGCGGCGACGCAGAGGGGGATCGCTGATGCGGCTCAATCGTCTCGATCTGCTTCGCTATGGAAAATTTACCGGACGTAGCCTGGATTTCGGCGAGGCCCGCCCCGGAAAGGCAGATTTCCACCTCGTCTACGGCCCGAACGAGGCCGGAAAATCGACGCTGTTCTCCGCCTTCCTCGATCTGCTGTTCGGCATCGAGCGGCTGAGCGGTTATGGCTTCCTGCACCCTTACGCAACGATGCGGGTCGGCGGTGTCATCGAGACCGGCGGCAGGGTGCATTCCGTCTCGCGGGTAAAGCGCAACCAGAATTCGCTGCTGGGGCCTGACGATCAGCCGCTGCCGGACAACCTGTTTTCGGCGGCGCTCGGGTCGATCGACCGGGCGACCTATCAGATGATGTTCTCGCTCGACGACGACAGTATCGAAAAGGGTGGCGAAAGCATCTTGAAGAGCGAGGGCGAACTAGGTGCCCTATTGTTTTCGGCAAGTTCCGGCCTGCCGGACAGCAGCGCCATCCTGTCTGGGCTGAAGGCGCAGGCAGACGCGTTCTACAAGCCGCAGGGCCGCAAGCATAAGCTGGCGGAGCTGAAGGCCGAGCTTGAGGCGCTGAAGGACGAAAAAAACGCCATCGACGTCAACGCCCGCGAATTCGCCAGCCTGCGCAAGGTGCGGGACGCGGCTGCCGAGCGGCATGAGATTGCCGTGAAGGCGCGGGCGGAACTGCGCGTTGCCCTCGATCATGCCCGCGCCCGCATCGAGGCGCTGCCGCTTCTGGCGCGGTTGCGCGGCCTGCGCTCCGAGCTTGCCGGTTTCGCCGACCTGCCGGAGCCACCGGCCGACTGGCATGCTCTCTTGCCGCAGTTGCAGCGCGAGGAAACCGGGATCGATGCCCGTCTCGCGCAGCTGGAAGCCGATATCGACCGGAGATCTGCAGAAATCGCCGCCATTCAGCGGGATGAGGCGGTGCTGGCGTTGGCTGATGCTATCCGCGATCTGGAAAATTCCGGGTTGGAGGCCCGCCACCGGACGGCTGCCAGCGATATGCCGAACCGCCTTGACGAGCGTGCCAAGATCGTCGCTGACATTGCTGCGCGCGTTGGCCGCCTTGACCGGGCGGATGGGACCGACGCCGCTGCGCTCATCCTGCCGGCCGCCGTTACCGGTAGGCTGCAGGATCTTGCCCAAAAACACGCCGCGCTGGGCGAGCGGCTGGACGCTGCCTTGCGGGAAAAGACGCTTGCTGAGGCGGAAAACGCAGAGGCTGCCAGGGTACAGGCGGCATTGGCTTCCGAAGGTTCCCCGCGTGGCGGGGATCCGGCGCTTTTGGCTGACGTGCTGCGGACGCTGCGTCAAAATGATTGCCTGCTGCGGCAACAAACGGCCAACCGCCAGATCGCAGAACTGGAAGACACTCTGACCGACAAGCTTGCAACGCTGTCGCCAGCGCAACTCGATGCGGACAGTCTGGCAGCCGTTTCCATTCCCGATGAAACCGAAATCGCCGAGTGGACGGCGCGGCGGACGGCGCTGACGGAACAGTTGAAGCGGCTCGATGACCGGATCGCCGAAGAGATGGCGCTGACGGCTGCGGACGAGGCCAAGCTTCAGGAACTGACGCGGACGGGGGGCTTTGCCGCCGACGATGCGGCCTTGACGCTGCGCCAGGAGCGCGACCGTGCGTGGCAGGCGCATGCGGCACAGCTGGACAGCGACAGCGCCCGCGTTTTCGAAGCGGTGCTCAAGAAGGACGACGAGGCGGCGGCGCTGAGGCTGGCGCGATCGCAGGACCTTGCGCAGGCACGCGGGCTTTCGCTGTCGATCGCCGAACGCAACGGCAAGCTTGTCGCATTCCGACAGCAGCATGCGGCAGCGCATGCCGCGATTGCGGCCCTTCGTTCGGAGATTTCGACGTCGGCCATTGCCTGTGGATTGCCCGAGGATACCAAGCTGAACCAGCTTGTGGCGTGGCTTGGGCGACGGCTGGCAGTGCTGGAGGTGCGCAACCAGCTTCGTACGGCACGAAAGGATGCGCGGCTTGCCGCAGTGGATGAAACCAAGGCCTTGGAGCGCCTGACCCAGGCGTTGCAGGACAGCGGCGTGGCCAATGGCATGCCGGCGCGGCTGGAAGATGCCATCGCCTTTGCCGGGCGTATCATCGACGATTTGCAGGCGGCCCACCGGGCGCATGTCGCGGCTGCGGAAACACTGGAGCGGGCAGGGAACGCCCTGCGCACACGCACGGTCGCCTGGGCGTCGGCCGACGCTGACATGGCGGAGTGGACTGCGCGCTGGCAGGAAGCTATCGCAGCGACCTGGCTGGCCGAGGCTGCGACGCCCCTGTCACCGCAAGAGATCGCCCCCGTTCTGGCCATCCTTCAGGATCTGGACAAGCTCATTCAGCGCAGGGCGGACCTTGACCATCGAATCGATGGCATGCGCAAGGATCAACTGGCCTTTTCTGCCACCGTCCGGACGCTTGCTGAAAAGCTAACCATCGCAGCACCGGACGAACCGCTCGTTGCCATTCAGACGATTCGCGATCGATTGGCCGATGCCGAAAGGCAGGAAGCGCTGTTCCGGCGTCTTTCCGATGAAAATGATGCCCGCAATGCCGAAAAGCGCGCGTTGGGCGAAGCGCGAGCGCTGCACGACGCGCAGAAGCGTGGGATGCTTGATCTGTTTGAGAGCGGCTCGCTGCTGGAGGTTGGAGCCCATCTGGCAACGGTCAAGGCGCGGCAGCGCCTGCGCGAACGGATTGCCGAGGCGGAGACCGATCTGGCCGCCCGGCTCGGTGTCGGCGGCGCCGACGAGGCGGAAATGCTGCTGAGTGCCGTCGATGCGGATGGACTGCGCCTGGAACTGGCGGCGCTGCAGTCCCGGCTTGAACAAGCCGACCAGGACGGGGCCGAGTTGCATGCCGAACGGCGTGATGCCGAAAAGGCGCTGGCTGCCATCGGCGGCGGCGATGCTGCCGCCCATATCGAGGAAAAGCGCCGCACGGTGCTGGCCGAGATCGAGGAGCGGGCGACCGCCTATCTGCGGCTGCGGATGGGCATCCTGGCCGGCGAAACGGCGCTCAGGCTCTATCGCGAGCGTCACCGCAGCGCGATGATGCGCCGGGCGTCTGCTGCCTTCAGCGTCATCAGCGGCGGCGATTACGAGGGACTGACGACCCAGGCAGAGAAGGGCGAGGAATTCCTGATCGCCAATGCCGCCGGCGGCGGATCGAAACTGGCGCGGGATCTCTCCAAGGGGACCCGCTTTCAGCTTTACCTGGCGCTGCGCATGGCCGGTTATCACGAGATCGCCGCAACCCGCGAATCGCTGCCCTTCATCGCCGACGACATCATGGAAACCTTCGACGATCGGCGCGCGGAGCACGCTTTTTCCCTGATGGCCGACATGGCCGGGGTTGGACAGGTGATTTATCTGACGCACCACCAGCATCTCTGCGATCTTGCCCGCAAGGCCTGCCCGGACGTGACGATCCATGCGCTGTGATTGTCGTAATGGCGAAGGTGGCTGAGTCCGGGATGACGGGGGAGACATTGGGCCTGAGTGCACTATGTTTGCCCCTTGCAATGACCGCCGCTCTCTTGGCGGCAAACACCAGGGAGCCATCACCATGGAAATCAAGACCTGTGGATCACGTCCGTCAGTTCGTCCGCCGGCAGATTATTTTACCGGCACCGTCCGCCTGGACCCGATCCACGACACGCCGGAGCCCGCGCGCATGCGCTGCGCCTCGGTCACCTTCGAGCCCGGCGCTCGCACCGCCTGGCACACCCATCCACTCGGCCAGACCCTGATCGTCACGGCCGGCAGCGGCCTTGCCCAAACATGGGGCGAGCCGGTTCGCGGCATCAGGGCAGGGGATACCGTGTGGTTTCCGCCGGGTGAAAAACACTGGCACGGCGCCACGGAAACAACGGCCATGACCCATATCGCCATCCAGGAAGCGCTGGACGGCAAGGCGGTTGATTGGATGGAACAGGTGAGCGACGACCAATATCTGGCAAGATAAGCGTCTGGCAGGCGCCGCATGAAACCGGGCCAATGATTCTTGCCGTTTCCGCGTTGCAATAGACAGGGGAACACAGTTATCTGAGGCGAAGGTTTGCGTCTCGGGGATATCTGCCCACGGACTGCCGCTTAAAGGTTTCGCCGATGTACAATTTCCATGTTGGACAAAAGGTCGTCTGTATCGACGACAAGTTCAAGAACGTCTCGATCGATCAGGGCATCCGCAAGGGGCAGATCTATACGATCCGCTGGGTTGGTCCCTACAAGCATTATATCGACGGCGAATTCATCGGCGTGAAATTGGCGGAGATCGACAGGGGCAATGACGATGGTCCGGAAGGCTATGGCGCAGCCGATATGCCCTTTCGTGCCACGCGCTTTCGCCCCCTGCTGAAGGATCGCCTGTCGGCCCTGAAAAACCTTCTGGCGCCGACGCCGAAAGGTGAAAAACCCTATGCGCCCGACGCTCCCGAAGAGCCCAAGCGCAAGGCACCGGTTCGGAAAAAGGAAGAGGTCTAATCGACGGCAGCGCCGCACGTCACGAATGACGCGCGGCGCTGCGGTTCTTCTGATGCTCGGCACAAGCGCCTTCCGCTAATGCGGAACGGGTCAGTTGGGATCGATGATCTGATGCCTGCGCACCAGCCGCAAGGAGCGGTCTGGCTGGATGATGTAGGTTTCTTCGGCTGGCTTGCCGTATTGGTCATTCAACTGATGATGAACGACGCTACCGACGGGAGCCTTGGTCAGCTTGGTCTTCGGTTGGCCACCATAGGTGATGCTGCCGGGGATCGGGCTTATCTCCGGCATTGCCGAACAGGCGGCAAGGCCTGCGGCAAGCGTTGCTGCCAGGATTGCTTTCTTCATGTGACATTTCCCCTTCACGCCCCGATCGCTGGTCCCGGCTCTCTATTCTATGGCGCTGGACCGGCGAATTTGCTGGCAAACAGATGGCAACGCGCCTGCCACATGACAAGAGCCTTCAAGGCCGCTGTTTAAGAAAGCATGCAAAAACCCTTGAAATCGAGTTGAGATGCTGAAATTGAGGAGGAGGGTAATGGTGGGCGATGACGGACTCGAACCGCCGACATCCTCGGTGTAAACGAGGCGCTCTACCAACTGAGCTAATCGCCCTTCGCGAAGCAGAAGCAGTGTCTGCCGCGTCGGTGGCCGTGATCTATGCGTATCGGTAGGAAACCGCAAGAGCGGAATGGAAGATTTTTTCGATTTTTTTGCAAAGCCCCAGGATCGCTGGCCGTCGCCCGATAAATCGGATGTGGAAAACCGGCAGGGCGTTGAGAGACAGCAATGGGGAGGGCCGAGCGAGCAAATTATGCTGTAGCGGGAAGTGCTTCCCAGAGAGGTGTGGAATTTTGTGGGTGCTTTTTCATGCCTGTGGAAACAATTCGATGGCTGTCACGGTTTTGTCTCCAAACCTGCTTGACACCCAAAGACGAACCTCGTAGTTAGCCGCTCATCGAAACGGCCTAGCCGGTTCGAGCGGATGCAAAAGCATCTGGACGACTTGAAATGAAATGCGCGGGTGTAGCTCAGTTGGTTAGAGTGCCGGCCTGTCACGCCGGAGGTCGCGGGTTCGAGCCCCGTCACTCGCGCCATTTCAAGATTAGCAGTTTCTGCTTATGTCCGGTGATGTTTGTAACATAATGCGCGGGTGTAGCTCAGTTGGTTAGAGTGCCGGCCTGTCACGCCGGAGGTCGCGGGTTCGAGCCCCGTCACTCGCGCCATTTTCCGCTAAGATTTCAAATGCAAGTTTGATTTGAAAGCCGACGGGACCTCTGGTCCCGGTCGGTTCTTGCCGTTTTTCCGCTGCATCAGGCGTGCAGGATTTTTTCGATCAGGTAGCCGGAGGTGCCGGTCTCATCGCGCAGTTCGCAGATGCCGCCTTCCTCCATCTGCTTGCAGACGAAGCGCAAGGTTGTTTCATCCAGCCCGAAGCGAAAAGAAAGCATGTCGTGCAGGTCAGCGGCAGTCAGTGGTCTGACTTCGCCACAGCGTTCCCCCTCGCAAAGCAGGCTGATCCGCACGGTGTGTGGCATGCATGGGCCGACTCATCTGTCGCCTTCAAGGATATCCGGCGTGTGCCGCCGTACTGCCGGTGGTCTCATCCCCGCAAAGAGGGGATAGCGATGATGCGCAATCTTTTTCACGGTAGACAGACCTTCCTCTGTTCCGTTGCAGGCAATTGCTGAGGCAGGCATCTTTGGTGGCGGATACCCGGCCGTCATTCCCGTGTTCTGAAGGCCGGTGGGGTCAAATGTTGATGGCGCGCGGCTTCACATAGATATGCGCTTCGATCGCCGCTGCGATCAGATCCTGCCGGACAAGTTCGGGCGGTTGTTTGCCGCGAAAGGAATCCAGGCAGGTCATGACGGCAAGCTTGTAACTGGGTCCGCGTTTCTTCGGCCAGTTATTGAGGAGCAGGTCGGCGGCTTCCCGCGAGCTGGAGACGCTGATCACGTCTTGGCGGTCGTTCAGTTCGAGTAAAACACTCTCATGCCAGGGAATATCATCCATGAGCTCACCCTCTATTAGGAATACATTACCTAACTGGGCTTGCGCGAAGGTTGTGTTTGTCCGTGCCGGTCGGGAAATTCGCCGAAGATAGCCTTCGGTATCATGCTTTCGACCCTGATTTTAGAAAGGAACCGGATGGGCTGCATCGCGACCCATGCAAAACACGGATAGGCGCCATGCGCTGTTGTTGCAGCTCCGGTGAGCATGCGGGCACGCCTCCATGTCCACTTTCCGGCGTTTTTGCATTTGGATTTCAATCGATTTTAGCCAGCGCGACCATATGTCCCCGGTGTTGCCGCTCAGAGGCTTGGCCGTCTGTCTTGCATGGGGCGGCTGGGATTCTGCGGGATTTGCGCCTACCCGGCGGAGATGCTAGTTTTTGGCCGGTCTTCATTCCCGCGACACAAGGGGGTGAAAACCGTTCTCAAGGCTTGCACAGCGGCGCTGGCTGCGCTAACCACTTTGGCGTTGCAACATATTTTTCGGCCTGTGAGCCTTTGTTTTGCGCTTCTTCAGCGCGCCTCGCAGGCAGGGACGGATACAATGACAGACCTTCTCGGCTCCTACATCCCGATCGCGATTTTCATCGGTATATCGCTGGTTATCGGGCTGGCGCTGCTGATCGCGCCGTTCGCCGTTGCCTACAAGGCGCCTGACGACGAAAAGCTTTCGGCCTATGAGTGCGGCTTCAACGCATTCGACGACGCCCGCATGAAATTCGACATCCGATTCTACCTCGTGTCGATTCTCTTCATCATCTTCGATCTCGAAGTGGCGTTCCTGTTTCCCTGGGCGGTATCGTTCAAGGACATGGGCTGGTTCGGCTTCTTCTCGATGATGTCGTTCCTCGGCGTGCTGACCATCGGCTTTATCTATGAATGGAAGAAGGGAGCGCTGGAATGGAACTGACATCCAGCACGACGCTCGTCGCGCCTAAGCCGAAGGGGATCGTCGATCCCTCGACCGGCCAGCTGATCGGCAGCAATGACAAATATTTCGGCGAGATCAACAATGAGCTCGCCGACAAGGGTTTTCTGGTCACCTCGACGGACGAGCTGATCAACTGGGCCCGCACCGGTTCGCTGATGTGGATGACCTTTGGTCTGGCCTGCTGCGCCGTCGAAATGATGCAGATGTCGATGCCGCGTTACGACGCCGAGCGTTTCGGCTTTGCACCCCGCGCCTCACCGCGTCAGTCCGACGTGATGATCGTCGCCGGCACGCTGACCAACAAGATGGCTCCGGCTCTGCGCAAGGTTTATGACCAGATGCCTGAGCCGCGTTACGTCATCTCGATGGGCTCCTGCGCCAATGGCGGCGGTTACTATCACTATTCCTATTCGGTGGTGCGCGGCTGTGACCGCGTCGTGCCGGTCGATATCTATGTGCCGGGCTGTCCTCCCACGGCAGAAGCGCTCCTTTACGGTGTGCTCCTGCTGCAGAAGAAGATCCGCCGCACAGGCACGATCGAACGGTAAGGGCAGGGGACCTGAACATGAGTGAAGCCCTGAACGGACTTGCTACCTACATCCGCGAGACACGCGGTGCGTTGATTTCGGATGCCGTCATCAGCTATGGCGAACTGACGCTGACGTCGACAGCCGACAATCTGATCGCGCTCCTGACGTTCCTGCGCGATGACGCCCGCTGCGGTTTCATCAACTTTACGGATATTTGCGGTGTCGACTGGCCGCAGCGTCCGGACCGTTTCGACGTCGTCTATCATATGCTGTCGCCGAAGCAGAACCTGCGCATCCGCGTGAAGGTCGCAACCGGCGAAGATCAGCCGGTGCCGTCGGCCTGTGCCGTCTATCCGGGCGCCGACTGGTTCGAGCGGGAAGCCTACGACATGTACGGCATCCTCTTCACCGGCCATCCGGACCTGCGCCGCATCCTCACCGACTACGGTTTCGAGGGCTATCCGCTGCGCAAGGACTTCCCGACGACCGGTTTCGTCGAGGTTCGTTACAATGACGAAGTCAAGCGTGTCGTCTATGAGCCCGTCGAACTGAAGCAGGAATTCCGAAACTTCGACTTCATGTCGCCCTGGGAAGGAACGGACTACGTTCTGCCGGGTGATGAGAAGGCAAAGCAGTGACTAGTGATTAGTCAGTAGTGATTAGAAAGGTCTTCGGTGACGATTGGGAAAATCAGTTCCTACCGTGATTTGAAGGTCTGGCAATTGGCGATCGATATATCGGTGGCCTGTTATGAAGTGACGAAGACCCTTCCGAGGGAAGAGATATACGGGCTGACGAGCCAGATCAGACGCTCATCCGCATCGGTCGCAGCAAACATTGCTGAAGGCTACGGAAGGGAAAACAGAGGCTCGTTTGTCCAGTTTCTAAGGATTGCGCAGGGGTCGTTGAAAGAGCTAGAGACGCACTTGATCATCGCCGGAAGGGTCGATCTGATACGTTCGGCCGTTTTAAGCGAATTGTTGGACAAGTGCGATGAGAATGGAAAAATGCTGGGCGCTCTTATCCGGACTGTCCAGCGCAAGAAAGACGATGAGCAGGTTCGCGGATGATGACTAATCACTACTCACTGGTCACTAATCACCGCAAGCGCGGAGCGCGATGAAATGAACGAACATAACGTCCGGAATTTTAACATCAATTTCGGCCCGCAGCATCCGGCGGCGCACGGCGTTTTGCGTCTCGTGCTGGAACTGGACGGCGAGATCGTCGAGCGCGTGGATCCGCATATCGGCCTTTTGCATCGCGGCACCGAAAAGCTGATCGAGACCAAGACCTATCTGCAGGCTGTGCCCTATTTCGACCGGCTCGACTATGTCGCGCCGATGAACCAAGAGCATGCCTATGCGCTGGCCGTCGAGAAGCTGACCGCGACCGAGGTTCCGATCCGCGGCCAGCTGATCCGCGTTCTCTATTCGGAAATCGGCCGTATCCTCTCGCATCTCCTGAACGTCACGACGCAGGCCATGGACGTCGGCGCGCTGACGCCGCCGCTCTGGGGTTTTGAAGAGCGCGAAAAGCTGATGGTGTTTTACGAGCGGGCCTGTGGCGCGCGCATGCACTCGGCCTATTTCCGTCCGGGCGGCGTCCATCAGGACCTGCCGCACGAACTGGTCGAAGACATCGGCAAGTGGATCGAGCCGTTCCTGAAGACCGTCGACGATATCGACGAACTTTTGACCGGCAACCGCATCTTCAAGCAGCGCAACGTCGATATCGGCGTCGTGACGCTGGACGATGCCTGGGCCTGGGGCTTTTCCGGCGTCATGGTGCGCGGTTCGGGCGCCGCCTGGGACCTGCGCAAATCGCAGCCTTACGAATGCTATGCCGACATGGAGTTCGACATTCCGATCGGCAAGAACGGCGACTGCTTCGATCGCTACCTGATCCGCATGATCGAGATGCGCGAATCCGCCAAGATCATGCGCCAGTGCGTCGATCGCCTTTTGGGCGACGCCAAGATCGGCCCGGTTTCGTCGCTTGACGGCAAGATCGTGCCGCCCAAGCGTGGCGAGATGAAGCGGTCGATGGAAGCGCTGATCCACCATTTCAAGCTCTATACCGAAGGCTACCACGTGCCTGCGGGCGAGGTTTACGCGGCTGTCGAAGCGCCGAAGGGCGAATTCGGCGTCTATCTGATCTCCGACGGCACCAACAAGCCGTATCGCTGCAAGATCCGCGCGCCGGGTTACGCCCATCTTCAGGCCATGGATTATATCTGTCGCGGCCACCAGCTGGCGGACGTTTCCGCCATTCTCGGCTCACTTGATATCGTGTTCGGCGAGGTTGATCGCTGATGCGCGGGATGGCCCTGACAGTTTTGGCATCGACGCTTGCTGCGGCTCCTGCCTTTGCGCAGGAAACCGCACCGAAATCCGATGAACCTGCGATGAGCGGTTCGTCGGGCAGCGGCATGGGCAGGCTTCTGAGCCAGGGCTACGAGATCAGGGCCGCAGTGCCGAACGGCACGCGCTACATCGTATTTTTGCAAAAAGACCAGTCAGCCTATGCCTGCGAATTCGTCACACTGACGACATCGCGGTGCGGTTCGATTAACTGATAAGGTGCGGGAAGAATGTCCGTTCGTCGACTAGCCGAAGAAAACGTCCAGCCAGCGGCCTTTGCGTTCAGCAAGGATAATGCCGCATGGGCCAAGGCCACGATCAATAAATACCCGAAGGGCCGCGAGCAATCTGCGGTCATTCCGCTGTTGATGCGGGCGCAGGAGCAGGATGGCTGGGTCACCAAGGCGGCGATCGAAAGCATCGCCGACATGCTGACCATGCCGTATATCCGCGCCCTTGAGGTAGCCACCTTCTACACCCAGTTCCAGTTGAAGCCGGTCGGAACGCGCGCCCACGTTCAGGTCTGCGGCACGACGCCGTGCATGCTGCGCGGCTCTGAAGACCTGATCAACCTGTGCAAGAAGCGCATTCATCCCAATCCGCTGACGCCGAACGAAGCCGGCACGCTGTCCTGGGAAGAAGTCGAGTGTCAGGGGACCTGCGTCAACGCACCGATGGTGATGATCTTCAAGGATACCTATGAAGACCTGACGGTTCCGCAGCTGGAATACATCATCGACCGTTTCGACGCAGGCAAGGGTGCCGACGTCAAGCCGGGTCCGCAGATCGACCGTATCTTCTCGGCTCCCGTTGGCGGTCTGAGTACATTGCTGACACCGGAAAAAAAGCCGGCAGCACCACGCGCCAAAAAGGTCAGTGACGAGGCTGCCGTCAACCTAGCGCCGTCGAATGCCGGACGGGCGAGGCCCGACGCGCCGGAAGCCGATCCGACCTTGAAGACGCCGGTGACGGCAAAGTCCGAATCCGCTGCCAACGACAAGGTTTCCGGCGAGACCAAGGCTGAAGGCGGCGCGGACGTCAAGCCTGCCGCTGCTGCCGCAAAGCCGTCGCTCGAAGACAAGAACCGTCCGGCCGGGATTGCCAAGCCGGATGCTGTCGATGACCTGAAGCTGATCTCCGGCGTTGGCCCGAAAATCGAAGGCACGCTGCACGAACTCGGTATCTTCACCTTCGCGCAGGTCGCGGGCTGGAAGCTGGTCGAGCGCGAATGGGTGGACGGCTATCTGAACTTCAAGGGCCGTATCGAACGTGACGACTGGGTCAAGCAGGCCGAGGCGCTGGCCAAGGGCGGCGAAGCCGAATACATCAAAGTTTTCGGCAAGAAGCCGCGATAAGTTAGGTGAACCATGCTCGACGATAAAGATCGAATTTTTACCAATATCTACGGCATCCATGACAAGTCGCTCAAGGGCGCCATGGGCCGTGGTCACTGGGATGGCACCAAGCAGATCCTGGAAAAGGGCCGCGACTGGATCATCAACGAGATGAAGGCTTCCGGCCTTCGTGGCCGTGGTGGCGCTGGCTTCCCGACCGGTCTCAAGTGGTCCTTCATGCCGAAGGAAAGCGACGGCCGCCCGCATTATCTCGTCGTCAACGCCGACGAATCCGAGCCCGGTACCTGCAAGGACCGCGACATCATGCGCCACGATCCGCATACGCTGATCGAAGGCTGCGTGATCGCGAGCTTCGCCATGGGCGCGCATGTCGCCTATATTTATGTGCGCGGCGAATATATCCGCGAGCGCGAAGCGCTGCAGGCGGCGATCGACGAATGCTATGACGCCGGTCTTCTCGGCATCAACAACAAGCTCGGCTGGGACATGGACATCTACGTCCATCACGGCGCCGGCGCCTATATCTGCGGCGAAGAAACCGCTCTGCTGGAAAGCCTCGAAGGCAAGAAGGGCCAGCCGCGCCTGAAGCCGCCGTTCCCGGCCAATATGGGCCTCTATGGCTGCCCGACGACGGTCAACAACGTCGAGTCGATCGCCGTCGCCCCGACCATCCTGCGCCGTGGCGCCTCCTGGTTCTCGGCCATCGGCCGTCCGAACAATGTCGGCACCAAGCTGTTCATGGTGTCTGGTCACGTCAACAAGCCGTGCACGTTCGAAGACGCGATGGGCACGCCGTTCCGCGAGATGATCGAACGTCATTGTGGTGGCATCCGTGGCGGTTGGGACAATCTTCTGGCCGTCATTCCGGGCGGCTCGTCCTGTCCGGTGGTCAAGGCCGAGGATATCATCGACGCACCGATGGATTTCGACGGCATGCGCGACGTCAAGTCGTCGTTCGGTACGGCCGCCATCATCGTGATGGATCGCTCCACCGATATCATCAAGGCCATCTGGCGCCTCGCGGCCTTCTACAAGCACGAGAGCTGCGGCCAGTGCACGCCGTGCCGCGAAGGCACCGGCTGGATGATGCGCGTCATGGAACGCATGGTTCAGGGCCGCGCCCAGAAGCGTGAAATCGACATGCTGTTCGATGTTACCAAGCAGGTCGAAGGCCACACCATCTGCGCGCTCGGCGACGCGGCGGCTTGGCCGATCCAGGGCCTGATCCGCAACTTCCGTCCTGAGATGGAAGCGCGCATCGACGAATACACCCGCAACTCATCATCGCATGGCGCGGTGCTGGCTGCGGCGGAGTAACCGATATGGCAAGGCCGGGACACGAAACGGGGAAGGGGAAGCAGGCAGAACCTGCCGGACCCTCGACCGTGCCTCCGGCCGGCAATGATCCGTTCGGCATGGCCGAGTGGTTGAAGGACATGCCCAAGGTTGCGCTGCATCCGCTGATGCAGCATCCAGCGGCAGCCATGGCGGCGGCAACGGCGATCGGTTTCGGAATGACCAGCCAGATCGCCGGTTTCATGCTTGGGGCGATGCAGGGGCTGGCGCAAACGGCGCAGAAGACCGGTGTTGTGGCGGATGAAAAGAAGGCGGCAGAAGAAGCCGAACCTTTAGTGGAACCGGTTGCAGCGGCAAAGGCTAAGCCGGTAGTGAAGGCGAAGGCGCCCGGCAAGGCTCCGGCCAAGCCCCGGCCGGCAAAGGCGAAGCCAGCGGCGGCCGAGCCGGTTGCGGTTGCGCCGGTCAAGGCCGAAAAGCCGAAGAGGCAGAAGGTTGCCCGCGTTGTTGAAACGCAGGCGGACGATCTGAAGCGGATTTCCGGCATCGGACCGAAGCTGGAACAGGTTTTGAATGGAATGGGCGTGCGGCGTTATGCCGATGTCGCTTTGTGGAGCGATAAGGACGTGCAGCGTTTCGACGACCAGCTGGGTTTTGCCGGCCGTATCGCGCGGGACGGCTGGGTCGAGCAGGCAAAGGCCCTGATGAAGGGTTGAGATTGAGTTTCGGGCGGGGGCCGGTGGTTTTCGTTCAACGGGTTGCGTGCCTTTATAATATCTGTTCGCCGCTTTGGCTGGCGAATGAACGACAGGATTGAGTACGAAGATGGCAAAGCTGAAAGTCGACGGAAAAGAGATCGAGGTCCCGGATCATTTCACGCTGCTTCAGGCGTGCGAAGAAGCCGGCGCCGAAGTTCCGCGCTTCTGTTTCCATGAGCGGCTTTCGGTCGCCGGAAACTGCCGCATGTGTCTGATAGAGGTGAAGGGAGGGCCGCCGAAACCGGCAGCCTCCTGCGCCATGGGCGTGCGCGACCTGCGTCCCGGCCCGAACGGAGAAACGCCGGAAGTCTTTACGACCACGCCGATGGTCAAGAAGGCCCGCGAAGGCGTGATGGAATTCCTGCTGATCAACCATCCGCTCGATTGCCCGATCTGCGACCAGGGTGGCGAATGCGACCTGCAGGACCAGGCAATGGCCTTCGGCGTCGATTCGACCCGCTATAACGAGAACAAGCGCGCCGTCGAAGACAAGTATATCGGCCCGCTGGTCAAGACCGTGATGAACCGCTGCATTCACTGCACGCGCTGCGTCCGCTTCACCACCGAAGTCGCAGGCATCGCCGAACTTGGCCTGATCGGCCGTGGAGAAGATGCCGAGATCACCACCTATCTCGAGCAGGCGATGACCTCGGAGCTTCAGGGCAATGTCGTCGATCTCTGCCCCGTCGGTGCTTTGACCTCCAAGCCCTACGCCTTCAACGCCCGCCCGTGGGAACTCGGCAAGACCGAATCGATCGACGTCATGGATGCCGTCGGCTCGGCGATCCGCGTCGATACGCGTGGACGCGAAGTCATGCGCGTCATGCCGCGCGTCAATGAAGAGATCAACGAAGAGTGGATTTCCGACAAGACCCGCTTCATCTGGGATGGCCTGAAGACCCAGCGTCTCGACCGTCCTTACGTGAAGAAGGACGGCCGCCTGCAGCCTGCCAGCTGGAATGAAGCGTTTGCCGCCATCAAATCAGCCATTGCCAAGACCAGCGGCGATCGGATCGGCGCGATTGCCGGCGATCTGGCGTCCGTTGAGGAAATGTACGCGCTGAAGGAACTGATTTCCTCGCTCGGCTCGAAGAACATCGACTGCCGTCAGGACGGCGCAGCGCTCGATCCGTCGTTCGGCCGTGCAAGCTATCTGTTCAACCCGACGATCCAGGGCATAGAAAGCGCCGACGCGCTTTTGATCATCGGATCGAACCCGCGCTTTGAAGCCTCTGTTTTGAACGCTCGGATACGCAAGCGCTTCCGGATGGCCAATTTCCCGATCGGCGTGATCGGCGAACAGGCGGAACTGCGTTATTCCTACGATTATCTCGGCGCAGGCACGGACACGCTCGCCGAACTGGTTGCCGGCAAGGGCAAGTTCCTCAGCGTGCTGAAGAATGCACAGCGTCCGATGATCATCATCGGCCAGGGTGCGATCTCCGGGGCGAATGGCGCTTCGGTTCTGGCTGCCGCCGCCAAGCTCGCAGGTGCCATTGGCGCCGTCACCGCAGACTGGAACGGTTTTGCGGTTCTTCACACCGCAGCGTCGCGCGTCGGCGGTCTCGATCTTGGCTTCGTGCCGGGTGAGGGGGGCAAGACTGCCGCCGAAATGTTGACCGGAACGGACGTTCTTTTCCTGCTCGGCGCCGACGAAATGGATTTCTCCGGCAAGACCGCCGGCTTCACCGTCTATATCGGTTCGCATGGCGACGAAGGTGCACACGGCGCCGACGTCATCCTGCCGGGCGCGACCTATACCGAGAAGTCGGGCCTCTGGGTCAATACCGAAGGCCGCGTCCAGATGGGCAACCGTGCAGGCTTTGCGCCGGGCGACGCCCGGGAGGACTGGGCGATCATTCGCGCTCTCTCCGACGTGCTCGGCAAGAAGCTGCCATTTGATTCGCTTAGTGAATTGCGCGGAAAACTTTACGCGGCGCACCCGCATCTCGCTGCGATCGACATGATTGCAACGGGCGTAACGGGTGAAATTGCCGCACTTGCACAAAAAGCCGGTGAGATGGGCAAATCGGCGTTTGCGTCTCCGGTCAAAGACTTCTATTTGACGAACCCGATAGCACGCGCGTCCGCCGTCATGGCCGAATGTTCGGCTTTGGCACGCAACAATTTCAAAGCTGCGGCGGAATGAGCGCGAGGGAATAAGACACAATGGACGCTTTCATTTCGACCTATGTCTGGCCAACGGCCATCATGATCGGCCAGTCGCTGCTGCTTCTGGTCGCGCTGTTGATCTTCATCGCCTACATCCTTTTGGCTGACCGCAAGATCTGGGCAGCGGTGCAGATGCGCCGTGGACCGAATGTGGTAGGCCCGTGGGGACTTTTCCAGTCCTTCGCCGATCTTTTGAAGTTCGTCTTCAAGGAGCCGGTCATTCCGGCCGGTTCGAACAAGGTGCTGTTCCTGCTGGCGCCGCTGGTTTCCGTGACTTTGGCGCTTGCAGCCTGGGCGGTTATCCCGCTCAATGCCAACTGGGTGATGGCCAATATCAATGTCGGCATCCTCTATGTTTTCGCCATTTCCTCGCTTGAGGTTTACGGTGTCATCATCGGCGGCTGGGCATCGAACTCCAAATATCCGTTCCTGTCGGCGCTGCGCTCCGCCGCCCAGATGGTCTCCTATGAAGTCTCGATCGGCTTCGTCATCGTCACCGTGCTGCTCTGCGCCGGTTCGCTGAACCTGACCGATATCGTCGATTCGCAGCGCGATGGCCTGGGGACGATGATGGGCCTGCCTGGCTCGTTCCTCGACTGGTACTGGCTGCCGCTGTTCCCGATGTTCATCATCTTCTTCATCTCGGCGCTGGCTGAAACCAACCGTCCGCCCTTCGATCTGGTCGAAGCGGAATCGGAACTGGTCGCCGGGTTCATGGTCGAGTATGGCTCGACCCCGTATATGATGTTCATGCTCGGCGAATATGCCGCCATTTGCCTGATGTGCGCGCTGACGACGATCCTCTTCCTCGGCGGCTGGCTGCCTCCGGTCGATGTATGGTTCCTCAACTGGGTTCCGGGCATCATCTGGTTCATCCTGAAGTCTTCGATGGTGTTCTTCATGTTCGCCATGGTCAAAGCCTTCGTGCCGCGCTACCGCTACGACCAGCTGATGCGTCTGGGCTGGAAGGTCTTCCTTCCGTTGTCGCTCGCCATGGTCTTCATTGTTGCAGTCACGTTGAAACTGGTGGTGTGGGCCTGATGCTTACGTCCCGTTTCGCAAAATCAGCCGGCGCCTCCCAGGCCGGCATATTTGGAGGTTGATGATGGCAGGTCTGTCGCAAGCCGTCAGTTCGCTGTTCCTCAAGGAATTCGTCAACGCGTTTTTCCTGTCGATGCGCTATTTCTTCGCGCCGAAGGCGACGCTGAACTATCCGTTTGAAAAGGGGCCGATCAGCCCGCGCTTTCGTGGCGAACATGCACTGCGCCGTTATCCGAACGGCGAGGAGCGTTGCATCGCCTGCAAGCTGTGCGAAGCGATCTGTCCTGCCCAGGCGATCACCATCGAGGCTGGCCCGCGCCGCAACGATGGCACGCGCCGCACGGTTCGGTACGACATCGACATGGTAAAGTGCATCTATTGCGGTTTCTGCCAGGAAGCCTGTCCGGTAGACGCGATCGTCGAAGGTCCGAACTTCGAGTTCGCCACCGAGACGCGCGAAGAGCTCTACTACGACAAGGACCGGCTGCTTTCCAACGGCGACCGTTGGGAGCGCGAAATTGCCCGCAACATCGCAATGGACTCGCCGTACCGCTGAGACTTTGTATGGGGACTGCGCCTGCCGTTTGAGGCGGGCGTTACACTGATCTTGGGCGTGGCCGGCATGAGCCGGTGCGCCAGTCGGAAGGATGGCCTCGCTGCCATGCCTGCCCGGGGAAGACGAAAAAGGCACCGATCATGGGTCTGCAGGCTCTGTTTTTCTATCTTTTTTCATTCGTCGCGGTTGCGTCGGCGTTCATGGTGATTTCTGCGCGGAACCCTGTTTATTCCGTGCTGTTCCTGATCCTGACGTTCTTCAACGCCGCCGGCCTGTTTCTTCTGACGGGCGCCGAGTTTTTGGCGATGATCCTGCTGGTCGTTTATATCGGCGCGGTCGCGGTTCTCTTCCTCTTCGTGGTGATGATGCTCGACATCGACTTCACGCAGCTGAGGTCTGGTGTGCTGGAATATGCGCCGGTCGGCGCGTTGATCGGACTGGTGCTGGCAGCCGAGCTGATCATCGTGGTCGGTGGCAGCTCGTTTTCGCCGCAAATCGCCAAGTCGATCTCGATGCCGATCCCGGCCATCGCCGATCGCACCAACACGGCCGCACTCGGCGACGTGCTCTATACGCACTATGTCTACTTCTTCCAGATTGCCGGCCTGGTTCTTCTTGTCGCCATGATCGGCGCCATCGTTCTGACGCTGCGCCATCGCGACAACATCAAGCGCCAGGATATTCCCACACAGGTTGCCCGTTCGCCCAAGACCGCTGTTGAAGTGGTCAAGGTGAAGTCGGGGCAGGGCCTTTAAGACGGACGCGAGGTCAAGGAACACATCATGGAAATCGGTATTTCCCACTATCTGACCGTCAGCGCCATCCTGTTCATACTGGGCGTCTTCGGCATTTTCCTCAACAGGAAGAACGTCATCGTCATCCTGATGTCGGTGGAACTCATTCTGCTCGCGGTCAACATCAACATGGTCGCGTTCTCACACTTCCTGAACGACATCACCGGCCAGGTGTTCGCCCTGTTCATTCTGACCGTCGCGGCAGCGGAAGCCGCAATTGGTCTTGCAATTCTCGTCGTCTTCTACCGTAACCGCGGCTCCATCGCCGTGGAAGACGTCAACATGATGAAGGGCTGAGCGGCCAATGAATACGATTATTCAAGCCATCGTCTTCCTGCCGCTGATCGGCTTCCTGATCGCGGGCCTGTTCGGCACCTCGATCGGCGCCAAGGCTTCGGAATACGTCACCACCGGCTTCATGATTATTGTCGCCGTCTTGTCCTGGGTCGTGTTCTTCCACGTCGCACTCGGCGAGACGGAGTTGATCAAGGTCAGCGTGATGCGCTGGATCCAGTCCGGCAGCTTCGATGCAGAATGGGCCTTCCGGGTCGATACGCTGACCGCGGTCATGTTCGTCGTCGTCAACACCGTGTCCTGCCTGGTTCACCTCTATTCGATCGGCTACATGCATCACGACCCGCATCGGCCGCGCTTCTTTGCCTATCTGTCGCTGTTCACCTTCGCCATGCTGATGCTGGTGACGTCGGACAACCTGTTGCAGATGTTCTTCGGCTGGGAAGGGGTGGGTCTTGCGTCCTACCTGCTGATCGGCTTCTGGTACAAGAAGCCGTCGGCATCGGCTGCGGCGATGAAGGCTTTCATCGTCAACCGCGTCGGTGACTTCGGTTTCGCGCTCGGCATCTTCGGCGTCTTCGTGCTGTTCGGCTCGATCAGCTTCGAAACCATCTTTGCCGCTGCTGCCAGCTACCTGCCGGCTGAGGGCGCTGCCGAGGGTGGCGAGGTCGTCATCAACCTGTTCGGCATGCATCTCGACAAGGCCCATGCGATCACCGGCGTCTGCCTGCTGCTGTTCATGGGCGCGATGGGCAAGTCGGCGCAGTTCCTGCTGCACACCTGGCTGCCGGACGCCATGGAAGGCCCGACGCCCGTGTCGGCACTGATCCATGCCGCGACCATGGTCACGGCCGGCGTCTTCCTCGTCGCCCGCATGTCGCCGCTGTTCGAACTGTCCCATACGGCTCTGATGGTCGTTACCGTCATCGGCGCGATCACCGCGTTCTTTGCCGCGACCGTCGGTCTGGTCCAGAACGACATCAAGCGCGTTATCGCCTATTCGACCTGCTCGCAGCTCGGCTATATGTTCGTGGCGCTCGGAACAGGCGCCTATGGCGCTGCCATCTTCCACCTGTTCACGCACGCCTTCTTCAAGGCATTGCTGTTCCTCTGCGCCGGTTCGGTCATCCATGCCGTTGATGGCGAACAGGACATGCGCAACATGGGCGGCCTGCGTCCGCACATCAAGGTGACCTTTGCCATGATGCTGATCGGCACTTTGGCGATCACCGGCGTCGGCATCCCGTTCACCTCGTTTGGTTTCGCCGGCTTCTTCTCGAAGGACGTGATCATCGAGGCGGCCTATGCGTCGCATTCCTCGGTCGGCGGTTTCGCCTTCACGCTTCTGGTCATTGCGGCCCTGTTCACCAGTTTCTACTCGTGGCGCCTGATGTTCCTGACCTTCTTCGGCAAGCCGCGTGCGTCCCACGAGGTCATGCACCACGTTCACGAATCGCCGCAGGTCATGCTGATCCCGCTCTACATCCTGGCGTTCGGCGCCGTGGTTGCCGGTTTCCTCGGTGAGGGATATTTCTACGGCCACGAATATGCCGAATTCTGGCAGGGCTCATTGTTCACGCTGCCGGGCAACGAACTGGTTGACGAGTTCCATCACGTGCCGGCTTTGGTAGCCCTCAGCCCGTTCATCGCCATGATCCTCGGCTTCGTCACCGCCTGGTACATGTATATCCGTTCGCCGGAGACGCCGAAGTACCTGGCCGAGCAGCATCGTGGTCTCTACCAGTTCCTGCTCAACAAGTGGTATTTCGACGAACTTTACGACTTCCTGTTCGTTCGTCCCGCCAAGCGCATCGGCACCTTCCTGTGGAAGGAAGGCGATGGCCGGATCATCGACGGCTATGGCCCGAACGGCATTGCCGCCCGCGTCATGGACGTCACTGACCGCGTCGTTCGCCTGCAGACCGGTTACCTCTATCACTACGCTTTCGTGATGCTCATCGGCATCGCGGCGCTCGTTACCTGGATGATGCTCGGGAGCTCCTTCTGATGACCGATTGGCCCATTCTCTCCGCGGTCACCTTCTTGCCGCTGGTCGGTGTTGCTCTTCTGCTTTTGGTGCGTGAAGACAGCGCCGCCGGCCGCCGCAATATCCTCAACATCTCATTGCTGACGACAGTGGTTACCTTCCTGGTATCGTGCTGGATTTGGTGGAGCTTCGACCAGTCGAACCCCGGCTTCCAGATGGTCGAGAAGCATGCCTGGCTCGGCACCGGCATCTCCTACCATCTCGGCATCGACGGCATTTCGATGCTGTTCGTGGTGCTCTCGGCTTTCCTGATGCCGTTCTGCGTCGTGGCCAGCTGGCTCTCGGTCGAAAAGCGGCTGAAACAGTACATGATCGCCTTCCTTCTGTTGGAAGTGTTCATGATCGGCGTCTTCGTGTCGCTCGACATCGTGCTGTTCTACGTGTTCTTCGAAGCCGGCCTGATCCCGATGTTCATCATCATCGGCGTCTGGGGTGGCAAGGAGCGCGTCTACGCTGCCTATAAGTTCTTCCTCTACACGCTGCTCGGCTCGGTGCTGATGCTGCTCGCCATCATGGCGATGTACTGGCAGGCCGGCACGACCGACATTGCAGAACTGCTCGCCTATCAGTTCCCGGCCCAGATGCAGACATGGCTATGGCTGGCCTTCTTCGCCTCGTTTGCGGTGAAGATGCCGATGTGGCCCGTCCACACCTGGCTTCCCGATGCGCACGTTCAGGCGCCGACGGCGGGCTCGGTCATTCTGGCTGGCGTTCTCCTCAAGCTTGGCGGTTACGGCTTCATGCGCTTCTCGCTGCCGATGTTCCCCTTAGCATCCGAGTATTTCGCACCCTTCGTCTTCACGCTGTCGGTCGTCGCGATCATCTACACCTCGCTGGTGGCGATGATGCAGTCCGACATCAAGAAGCTGATCGCCTATTCGTCGGTTGCCCATATGGGCTATGTGACCATGGGTATCTTTGCCGCCAATACTCAAGGCGTGCAGGGGGCGATCTTCCAGATGCTGTCACACGGCCTCGTATCCGGCGCGCTCTTCCTCTGTGTCGGCGTGGTCTACGACCGCACCCACACCCGCGAGATCAGCGCCTATGGCGGGCTCGTCAACAACATGCCGAAATATGCGGTCGCCTTCATGATCTTCACCATGGCGAACGTCGGCCTGCCGGGCACGTCTGGCTTCGTTGGTGAAATTACCGTGCTGCTTGGCGCCTTTAGGGCCAACACCTGGGTGGCGTTCTTCGCCACCACCGGCGTCATCCTGTCGGCGTGTTATGCTCTTTGGCTCTACCGCCGGGTGATCTTCGGGACACTCGACAAGGACAGTCTGAAATCGCTGCTGGATCTGTCCGGCCGTGAAAAGGCGCTGCTCTATCCGCTGATCGTGCTGACCATCTTCTTCGGCGTCTATCCGGCTCCGGTCTTCGATGCGACGGCGGCTTCGGTGGACGTGCTTATCAACAACTACACTGCGGCCGTGCAGGCAGCGCATGACGTTGCGCTTTCGGCGAAATGACGACAGGACGGGATTGAAATGACTGCTGAAACATTCCTCGCTAGCCTGCACCTGTCGACCCCGGAGCTGATCCTAGCGGTCGGCGCCATGGTGTTGTTAATGATCGGCGTCTTTTCCGGCGAGAAATCGTCCGGTCTGGTCACCGGTCTTGCGGTTGGCCTGCTCGCCGTGTCCGGTGTCTGGCTGGTCTGGCAGACCGGCGACGGACAGGCCTATAACGGCGCCTTCCTGTCGGATCCGTTTGCCAAGTTCATGAAGGTGCTGACCTTGTTCGGCTCCATCGTGGCGCTGATCATGTCGGCGGGCGAGGCGCGTTCGACCGGCATCGACCGGTTCGAATTCCCCGTTCTGATCGTGCTGGCCACGCTCGGCATGCTGCTGATGATCTCGGCCAACGATCTGATCTCGGTCTATCTGGCGCTCGAACTGCAGTCGCTGGCGCTCTACGTCGTTGCCGCGATGAACCGCGACAATCTGCGTTCGACGGAAGCGGGCCTCAAGTATTTCGTACTCGGCGCGCTGTCGTCCGGCATGCTGCTCTACGGCATGTCGCTGGTCTACGGTTTTACCGGCCATACCGGTTTTGACGGCATCGCCGCTGCGCTGTCGGCAGAAGGCCGTTCGCTCGGCCTGGTCTTCGGCCTCGTCTTCATTCTTGCCGGCGTCGCCTTCAAGATCTCCGCCGTTCCGTTCCACATGTGGACGCCGGATGTTTATGAAGGTGCACCGACGCCGGTCACCGCCTTCTTTGCCGCTGCCCCGAAAGTTGCCGCGATGGCCATGCTGATCCGGTTGGTCATCTCGCCGTTCGAGCCGATCGTCACGGACTGGCAGCAGATCGTCGTGTTCATCTCGATTGCCTCGATGCTGCTCGGCTCGTTTGCCGCCATCGGCCAGAAGAACATCAAGCGACTGATGGCCTATTCGTCGATCGGCCACATGGGCTATGCGCTCGTCGGCCTGTCCAGCGGCTCGATGGCCGGTGTGCGTGGCGTGCTCATCTACATGCTGGTCTATGTGGTCATGACGCTCGGCACCTTTGCCTGCATCATGGCGATGAAGCGCAAGGACGGCAATCACGTCGAAAGCGTCGATGATCTCGCCGGCCTGTCGCAGACCAACCCGTTCATGGCGACGGTGCTGACCGTGATGATGTTCTCGCTGGCTGGCATTCCGCCGCTCGCCGGTTTCTTTGCCAAATACTTCGTGTTCATGGCGGCCATCGAAGCGCATCTCTATGCTCTGGCGATCATCGGTGTTCTCGCCTCCGTCGTCGGTGCATACTACTATCTGCGCGTCATCAAGCTGATGTGGTTCGATGAAGCCAAGGGCGAGTTTGCGCGGCCTTCCGGCGTGTTGCGCCTGGTCTACGGCCTTTCGGGTCTGTTCGTTCTTGCCTATGTGTTGATCGGCGGACCGATCGGTACGGCGGCTGAAGTTGCAGCGCGGACGTTCTTTTGACAGGACAGGAGCGGATCGGCAGAGTTTCGCTTGATAATTACCGGCATACGGCGCTTGGCGATGTCGGATCGACGAATACGGAATGCCTGATCCGTGCGCGTGCGGGTGACCCGGGACTTCACTGGATCACCGCAGCACGGCAGATTTCCGGCCGGGGCCGGCGCGGCCGCAGCTGGGCGTCGGAGCCGGGCAATCTTTACGCGTCGCTGCTTCTGATCGACCCGGCGCCGATGGAGAAACTGCAATCGCTGCCGTTGGCAGTCGCCGTTGCGGTGCATCGGGCGATCCAGGCGGTCATGCCATCAGGCGCAAATCCGGTCTCGATCAAATGGCCGAACGATATTCTGATTGCCGGTAGGAAGTGCTGCGGTATCCTGCTGGAAGGCGAAGGCCTGCCGGACGGGCATCATGCGCTGGTCATCGGCTGCGGCATCAATGTCGCGCTGGCGCCGGATCATGGGCTCTATCCGGTCACCAGCCTGCAGGCGGAAGGCGCCGCCGTTTCACCGGACGAGCTTTTTGCCCATCTGTTTCGAAGCATGAGCGACGCGTTGAATACCTGGAACCGTGGCGACGGGATCGCAGAGATTATTGCACAATGGCGGTCCGCAGCAGGCGGGATCGGCCAGAAGATTACAGTCAACCTGCCGGATCGCTCGCTTTCCGGCATGTTTGAAGGCATAGATGAAGACGGCCGGCTGATGCTCGATCTTGGGGCAGGCACGGTTCAACGCATCGCCGCAGGCGATGTATTTTTTGGATAGACCCCCTTTCGGGTGACATAAGGCGCAATCAATCAATGAGCAAACAAGACGAACTCGTCTTCCTGCCGCTAGGCGGAGTGGGGGAAATCGGCATGAACCTGGCCCTTTACGGCTATGGTTCGCCCGCCCACCGCCAGTGGATCATGGTCGATTGCGGCGTGACCTTCCCGGGCCTCGATTTGCCCGGCGTCGATCTGGTGCTGCCTGATATCCGGTTCCTTGCCGAAGAGCGCAAGAACCTCAAGGGCATCATCATCACTCATGCCCATGAAGACCATTACGGCGCGCTGGCCGATCTGTGGCCGGGCCTCAACGTGCCGGTCTATGCCTCGCCGTTTACGGCCGGCATGCTGGAAGCCAAACGTTCCTACGAGCGCAGCCGCGCCCAGGTGCCGATCACCATCTTCAAGGAAGGCGACCGCATCAATGTCGGTCCGTTCGAGATCGAGGCGATCGGCGTCAATCATTCGATCCCCGAACCGATGTCGCTGGTCATCCGCACGCCGCTCGGCAATGTCGTCCATACCGGCGACTGGAAGATCGACCACGCGCCGTCGCTCGGCCCATTCACCGACGAAGCGCGGTTCCGCGCTGTCGGCGACGAGGGCGTTCTGGCGCTGATGTGCGACAGCACCAATGCCATGCGCGATGGCGTCTCTCCCTCCGAAGAGGAAGTGTCGACCAGCCTGACCAAGATCATCGAGAACGCCAAGGGACGCGTGGCGATCACCACCTTCTCGTCGAACGTTGGCCGTATCCGCTCGATTGCCAAGGCGTCGGCTGCTGCCGGCCGCGAAGTGCTGCTTCTCGGCAGCTCGATGAAGCGCGTCTGCGACGTCGCCCGCGATGTCGGCTTGATGGAAGGTCTGAACCCGTTCATCGCCGAAGACGAATTCGGCTATATCCCGCGCGACAAGGTCGTGGTGATCCTGACCGGTAGCCAGGGCGAATCCCGCGCTGCACTCGCCAAGATCTCGCGTGACGAGATGCGCAATGTAGCGCTGACGGCTGGCGATACGGTGGTGTTTTCCTCGCGCGCCATTCCCGGCAACGAGAAGGCGATCAACGACGTCAAGAACGGCCTCGTCGAACAGGGCATCCATATCGTCACCGATAACGAAGCACTGGTTCACGTTTCCGGCCATCCCCGCCGCAACGAGTTGCAGCAGATGTACCAGTGGACGCGCCCGCAGATGCTGGTGCCGGTGCATGGTGAGGCTGCCCACCTGACCGCACAGGCCGAACTTGGTTTGCAGTCCGGCATCAAGACCGTTCCGCGTGTCCGCAACGGCGACATCCTCCGTCTTGCGCCGGGACCGGCGACCGTCATCGGCGAAGCGCCGCACGGCCGCATCTACAAGGATGGCAGCCTGATCGGCGATTTCGAGGAGATGGGCATCGGCGATCGCCGCAAGCTGTCCTTTGCCGGCCATGTCGCGGTCAATGTCATTCTGGACGCGCGCTACGATTTCGCGGCAGACCCGATCGTCGTTCCAATCGGTTTGCCCGAGTTCGACGATGAAGGCGAGGACATGAATGACACGCTCTATGACGCGGTCCTTGGTGCCGTCGAAAGCATTCCGCGTGGCAAGCGCAAGGATATCGCCATGGTGACGGAAGCCGTACGCCGGGCCATTCGCGGCACGGCCAACGACGTCTGGGGCAAGAAGCCCGTCGTCACCGTGTTCATCAACAAGCTCTGACAGCCGGGATCAAATTCAATGCTTGGACGTGTCAACCATATCGCTCTCGCCGTTCCGGATCTTGCCGAAGCGGTGGAGCGATACCGGTCGATGCTCGGTGCGTCGGTGACCGAGCCGGAAGCCTTGCCGGAGCACGGCGTCACCGTCGTGTTCGTCACGCTTGAAAATACCAAGGTCGAACTGCTGGAGCCGCTTGGCGCTGAATCACCGATCGGTGCGTTTCTTGCGAAAAATCCTGCCGGCGGCATGCACCATATCTGCTACGAGGTCGCAGACATCCTTGCCGCGCGCGACAGCCTGGTTGCCGCCGGGGGCAGGGTGCTTGGCGATGGCAATCCAAAGACCGGCGCGCATGGCAAGCCGGTGCTGTTTCTCCACCCCAAGGATTTCTTCGGCACGCTGATCGAACTCGAGCAGGTGTGACAGAAGACCGCGCGCCGGTACATATCGGCCGCAATATTTGTCGGGCGGATGCGAAAGCGTTATAACGTCGCTCCAACGCGCCATGCCAAAGAGGTGAGACATCCATCTCCCCTCCTTATGAGAGACCACCATGCCGATCTTTTCCACCTTCGCGATCTATTTCATCATCTGGTGGTTGGCGCTGTTCATCGTCTTGCCGATCGGCTTGCGGACGCAGGCCGAAGAGAACGATGTCGTGCCGGGAAGCGTCGAAAGTGCGCCTGCGCGGTTCCGCGCATTTCGGGTCTTCCTGATGACATCGGTGCTCGCCGCCGTTATCCATGCCACATGGTACGTTCTTTCGGTCCGGATGGGCTATGGCCTGGATTCAATCCCCCAGTTTGCGCCGAAGTTCTATTGAGGGATGATCGGTGTTGCCGTGGCTGCGACAGCGGCGGCTTACGGGCAGCGTGAAGAGCAGGCCCGGCAGGGCGCCACAGAATTGCCGCGATTCAGGCGGCGGTGGTTTTTCATGACCCAGCGTTCAGTATAAAAAGTCAAAAAAAAACAAGGCTGAAAGCCTTGTTCTTAAAGTATCGCGTGATCCTTATCCGTTACCGGTGGCTGCGTATAAACGCGCCTAAGATCTTATCCTCCCAAGACTTGACCGCGAAATCGACAAGAATTTAATCTCCCTGCCTCTTTTGTGGGCCAAAACTAGCTCAAACATTATGCGTTGTCATCCGATTTTTTTGCATTTTTGCTACACTCTGGTTAAATTTTTCCGTTGACAACTTCTGTCAAAATCCTGTTACTACCGTGCCTTTTTGACGCAGGTATTTTCGTTTTTTCCCACCTTGAAATCCGTGCATACTCCCCCGCTCCTGCCAAACACGATGACGGGTTTTCTTCCTGCCGCGAAGCGTCTATGAACGCG
Organism: Pararhizobium sp. DWP3-4; assembly: GCF_049898205.1. NCBI lineage: Bacteria > Pseudomonadati > Pseudomonadota > Alphaproteobacteria > Hyphomicrobiales > Rhizobiaceae > Pararhizobium > Pararhizobium sp. DWP3-4. The sequence continues at coordinate 67,613 of NZ_JAFCXF010000004.1, forward strand.
TGAGCGCGGTGCTTCCCCTTCTGGAATCAGCTGGATGGATCGTCGCGGCAAACAGTCAAACGGCAGTGTCGGTTTGCGCGCTTGACGCGTGCGCGGCCTGCAGGCTCAACGTTATTTCGCCCGATTCCGACGATAGTGCGAAGTGCTTTAACTTCTGGAACCCGTTCATGCGCCTGTCCCGCTTTTTCATGCCCATTCTGAAGGAAACCCCGAAGGAAGCGGAAATTGTCTCGCACCGGCTGATGCTGCGTGCCGGCATGGTGCGCCAGCAGTCGGCCGGTATCTATACATGGCTGCCGCTCGGCAAACGGGTTCTCGACAAGGTTACGAAAATCATCCGGGAAGAGCAGGACCGCGCCGGCGCCGTCGAGCTTTTGATGCCGACGCTGCAATCGGCCGAACTCTGGCAGGAAAGCGGCCGTTACGACGCCTATGGCGACGAAATGCTGCGGATCAAGGATCGCAACAAGCGCGACATGCTGTATGGGCCGACCAACGAGGAGATGATCACGGACGTGTTCCGCTCCTACGTCAAGTCCTACAAGGACCTGCCGCTCAATCTCTATCATATCCAGCTGAAGTTCCGTGACGAACGGCGCCCGCGTTTCGGCACCATGCGTTCGCGCGAATTCCTGATGAAGGATGCCTATTCCTTCGATCTCAACCGCGAAGGCGCGGTGGACAGCTACAATCGCATGTTCGCTGCCTATCTGCGCACTTTCGCGCGGCTTGGCCTGCGCGCCATTCCGATGCGGGCCGACACCGGCCCGATCGGCGGCGATCTCAGCCACGAGTTCATCATTCTCGCCGATACCGGTGAATCGGAGGTTTTCTGCCACAAGCACTTCCTCGATTTCGACATTCCGGCCGACGATACCGATTTCTGGGATGCCGCAGCGATGAAGGCGATCTTCGACAAGTGGACGTCGCTTTACGCCGCCACCTCCGAAATGCACGACGAAGCCGCCTTCAATGCCATCGACGATGCCTCCAAAGTTTCGGCCCGCGGCATCGAAGTTGGCCACATCTTCTATTTCGGCACCAAATATTCCGAAGCCATGGGCGCCAAGGTCCAAGGACCGGACGGCAAGGAGCACACGGTGCACATGGGCTCCTATGGCATCGGCCCGACCCGTCTGGTTCCCGCCATCATCGAAGCGTCGCATGACGAGAATGGCATCATCTGGCCGGCCTCGATCGCGCCGTTCGATGCGGTCGTGATCAACATGAAATCCGGCGACGAAGCCTGCGACGCGGCGTGCGAAACCCTCTATGCTGCCCTCAACAACGCAGGATTCGACACGCTGTACGACGACAAGGACGACCGCGCCGGCACCAAGTTTGCCACCGCCGACCTGATCGGCGTTCCCGTACAGATCATTGCCGGGCCGCGATCGGTCGCCAGTGGCGAGGTCGAACTCAAGGACCGCAAGACCGGCGCCCGCGAAACATTGACGATCGAGGCAGCCATCAACAAGCTGACCGCCTCGAAATAAGGGACCAGGGAATGAGCGCTGCGACGCTAGAACAGGAAAAGGCCACGACCGCCAAGGCGCCGTCGAGCCGTCCGTTTTCCACATTCGAGCGCATGGTGGCCTGGCGCTATCTGCGCTCGCGCCGCAAGGAAGCGTTCATTTCGGTGATCGCCGGCTTTTCCTTCATCGGCATCATGCTCGGTGTGGCAACGCTGATCATCGTCATGGCTGTGATGAACGGTTTTCGCACCGAGCTGATCTCGCGCATTTTGGGCATCAACGGTCACATGATCGTCCAGCCGCTGGATGGGCCGCTGGATAACTATGCCGACCTCGCGACGAAATTTTCCGGCGTCAAGGGCATCACCATGGCGATCCCGATGATCGAGGGGCAGACGCTTGCCTCCGGTCCGGGCGGCGCCGGGACAGGCGCGCTGGTGCGCGGCGTGCGCGCTGACGATCTCGCCAAGATGAAGTCGATTTCCGATCACATCCAATCTGGCGATCTCGTCGGTTATGCGGCTGGAACAGGCGTTGCAATCGGTTCGCGCATGGCCCAGCAACTCGGCATCACCGCCGGCGGCACCATCACGCTGGTGGCGCCGGAAGGCGACATCACGCCGATGGGCGTCAATCCGCGCGTCAAATCCTATACCGTCTCGGCGATCTTCGAGATCGGCATGTCGGAATATGACGCCTCGATCATCTTCATGCCACTGGAAGAAGCCCAGCTCTATTTCAACGCCGAGGGCATTGCCCAGTCGATCGAGCTGTTCGTCACCGACCCGGATCTGGTCGATGACCTGCGCCAGCCGATCGAGGATGCGGCCGGCCGCCAGGTACTGATCAGCGACTGGCGTGATCGCAACAAGACCTTTTTCTCCGCCCTTCAGGTGGAGCGCAATGTCATGTTCATGATCCTGACGCTGATCATTCTGGTGGCGGCGCTGAACATTGTCTCCGGCCTGATCATGCTGGTAAAGGACAAGGGCCGCGACATCGCCATCCTGCGCACAATGGGCGCTTCGTCAGGCGCGGTCATGCGGATATTCTTCATGACAGGTGCGGCGATCGGCATTGTCGGTACGATCGCCGGCGTGCTCCTGGGCGTTGTGGTCTGTCTCAACATCGAGTCGATCCGCCAGTTCTTTTCCTGGATTTCGGGCACGACACTGTTCAATCCCGAACTCTATTTCCTAAGCCAGCTTCCGGCCGATATGAACCTCGGCGAGACCACATCGGTCGTCGTCATGGCCATCGGCCTGTCCTTTCTTGCCACGATCTTTCCGGCCTGGCGCGCCTCGCGCCTCGATCCGGTTCAGGCTCTGCGCTACGAATAACGAGGGAATACAGACACGATGAATGCGCGCGTGGCATTGCAGCTTTCCGGCGTCGAACGTCATTTCAGCCAGGGCGAAGAAACCCTGTCGATCCTCAAGGGTGCGGACTTTTCGCTTCATGGCGGCCAGACCGTGGCGCTCGTTGCCCCGTCGGGCACGGGCAAATCGACGCTTTTGCACCTGGCTGGGCTGCTGGAGCGCCCGGATGCCGGCGAAGTACTGATCAACGGTCAATCCTGCGGTGCGCTCAGTGATGAACGGCGCACGGCGATCCGCCGCAATGAGATCGGCTTTGTCTATCAGGCCCATCATCTGCTGCCGGAATTCACGGCAGTCGAAAACATCATGATGCCGCAGCTGATCGCCGGTCTCAGCAAGGCGGAGGCGCGCGAACGGGCGGCAGCACTTCTGGATTACATGCGCATCGGCCACCGTGCCGAACATCGCCCATCGGAGCTGTCCGGTGGCGAGCAGCAACGCGTCGCCATCGCTCGCGCCGTCGCCAATGCGCCGCTGGTGCTCTTGGCCGACGAGCCGACAGGCAACCTCGACCCGGAAACGGCCGGCTACGTCTTCGAAGCACTGGAAGCACTGGTGCGCCAGTCCGGCCTCGCGGCGATGATCGCCACGCACAATTACGAGCTTGCCGCGCGCATGGACCGCCGCGTCACCATCGAAGACGGCAAGGTCGTCGAGCTTTAAGCTGCAGCTTCCGCTGAGTTGGCGCGGGGCTGCCGGTATCTATTCGATACCGCAGACCTTTTGCCCGCGATCGTCGGACCAGTCCTTCAGCAGCACGATTTCGCCCTTGGTGGCGACAGGCTTGCCGCTGCTCTTTCCCTTGCCGGTCAGCACATTGAAATCGCATTCCGTCGTGTTGTCCGGATCGAGCGTGTCGTAGGACGTATAGGTATATCCGGCGACGACGAAGTCGAAGTTGCGATAGGCGACCGTCAGCTTCTGTTCCCAGCGATCGCGGCCGACAGAATCATTATGGGTGGTGATGAGGATCGAGCCATTCTCAAGGGCGGTGATCGACGGCGCCCGCCCGGCCATGGTGAGATCTCCCCAAACCTTGTTTGCTACCACGGTCCTCAGTTTCAACCGGTCGCTGTCGCCGTCATTGAGATAGATGTAGACCGCGTGATCTTCATCGGTGCCCTCAACCGGTGCCACCAGCATGGCAAGGTCTGAGCTGCCGTCCTTGTCCCAATCGCCTGTCGCCGCAAAGACGATGCGATCCGGATCGATGGTTTTTTCCGCCTGCGCCGTGGTGGCCGTCAGGCCCAGGAATGCCGTCATGACGGCCAGTGACATCTTCATCGATCTTTCCCCTAGTCGGATTTGAGACGCAGACTAATCGGCCGCCCGGCCGGCGTCCAGATGCGAGTTGTCTGGCCTGAGGGCTCGGGTGAAAAGTGTTTACCATCTCCGTTTCTCAAAGGTCGAAGATTTGCAACAGCTGCTTGACGAGTGAACATAAATAGAACAATATAAGAACATAACGGAAAAGGGAGCCGCCCAATGACTGACTTCATTCGTGATCTCGCCGCTTTGACCTCCATCGCCATGTTCATCGCCAGCTTTTCGATCATCGTCATCGGGATGTAAGCATGGCTTGAGCCGAGACCGCCATCTCCGCCCATGCGCTGTGGTGCGGGAATGGACGAGTGGCGGCTGTGGACAAGGCCGATCGAGTTTGAAAATGCTGCCATGCGGCAGATGAAAACTGGACATCTGCGGATGGAAACGGGATATCCTGAGGCCTTCACGGGAATCGGGGTGCGCCATGGCAGATGCGGTAAACGGCAAGCGGCAGGATAGTTCCGCTGAGGGCGGCGCGTCTCCCCAGTTCGTTCATCTTCGGGTTCATTCCGCCTTTTCGCTGCTCGAAGGGGCTTTGCCGATCAAGAAGATCATCGGCAAGGCTGTTGCCGACGGCCAGCCGGCGATCGGCATTGCCGATACCAACAACCTGTTTGCAGCGCTCGAATTCTCGCAGAAATGTATGGACGATGGCCTGCAGCCACTGATCGGCTGCCAGTTGTCGATCGACATGGAGGATGAGGGCGAGGGCGAGAAACGCGGCCACGCCCAGCACCTGGCCAAGCTGCCGGCCATCGTTCTGATCGCCGCGACGGATGCCGGCTATGTCCGGCTCGTCGATATTGTCAGCCGGGCCTATCTCGGCGGCGAGGGAAACCAGTCGGTGCGCATCGCGCTGTCCTGGCTGCAGGAGGGCGGCGCGGAGGGATTGATTGCGCTGACCGGCGCATCCGGTGGGCCGGTCGATATGGCCTTGAAGTCCGGTCACCATGCGCTGGCGGAAACGCGGCTGAAGACCCTTGCTGCGGTGTTTGGCGACCGTCTCTATGTCGAGCTTCAGCGCCACGGCAAATATGACCGGCGCCACGAAAACCGTGTCGTCGATCTTGCCTACAAGCTTGAACTGCCGATCGTCGCGACCAATGAGCCGTTCTTCCCGTCGCCCGCCGAATTCGAGGCGCATGACGCACTGATGGCGGTGGCGCACAATGCGATGGTTTCGGATGACACGCGCTTTCGCCTGACGCCGGATCATTACCTGAAGAGCCGCAAGGACATGGCGGCTCTGTTTGCCGACCTGCCGGAAGCGCTGGAAAACACCATTGAGGTCGCCAAGCGCTGTTCCTTCGTCCTGAAGACCCGCGCACCGATCCTGCCGCGTTTCACCGGTGCCTCGGACGATCCGAAGGAAGCCGAGCGCGCCGAGGAGATCGAATTGCGCCGTCAGGCTGTCGAGGGTCTCGACGAACGGCTGCGAATGCTCGGCATGTCGCCGGGCTATAGCGAGACCGATTATCGCGAGCGCCTCGATTTCGAGCTCTCCGTCATCGAGAAGATGAAGTTTCCGGGTTACTTCCTGATCGTTGCCGACTTCATCAAATGGGCAAAGCTGCAGGATATTCCAGTCGGCCCGGGCCGCGGATCGGGTGCGGGCTCGCTGGTCGCCTATGCGCTGACCATCACCGATGTCGATCCCTTGCGCTTCTCGCTGCTGTTCGAACGCTTCCTCAATCCGGACCGCGTCTCGATGCCCGACTTCGACATCGACTTCTGCCAGGACCGGCGCGAAGAGGTGATCCGCTACGTCCAGCGCAAATATGGCCGCGAGCAGGTGGCGCAGATCATCACCTTCGGATCGCTGCAGGCGCGCGCCGCCTTGCGCGACGTCGGCCGCGTGCTGGAAATGCCCTATGGCCAGGTCGATAAGATCTGCAAGATGGTGCCGAACAATCCGGCCAATCCAACCACGCTCGCCAAGGCGATCGAGGAAGAGCCGCGCTTCCAGGAAGAGGTCGATAAGGAGCCGGTGATCGGCCGCCTGCTCGATATCGCCCAGAAGATCGAAGGTCTCTACCGCCACGCCTCGACCCACGCCGCCGGTATCGTCATCGGCGACCGGCCGCTGTCGCAGCTGGTGCCGATGTACCGCGACCCGCGCTCCGACATGCCGGTCACCCAGTTCAACATGAAATGGGTCGAGCAGGCCGGCCTCGTCAAGTTCGACTTTCTTGGCTTGAAGACGCTGACCGTCTTGAAGGTCGCCGTCGATTTCATCAGGAAGCGCGATATCGAAGTCAAGCTCGAGGCGCTGCCGCTTGATGACCTGAAGACCTACGAGATGCTGTCCAAGGGCGACACTGTCGGCGTGTTCCAGGTGGAAAGTGCCGGCATGCGCAAGGCGCTGATCGGCATGCGGCCGGACTGCATCGAGGACATCATCGCGCTGGTGGCGCTCTACCGCCCGGGCCCGATGGAAAACATCCCGGTCTACAATGCCCGCAAGCACGGCGAGGAAGAGATCGAATCGATCCATCCGAAGATCGATTATCTGCTGAAGGAAACACAAGGCGTTATCGTCTACCAGGAACAGGTGATGCAGATCGCCCAGGTTCTGTCCGGCTATTCGCTCGGCGAAGCCGACCTTCTGCGCCGCGCCATGGGTAAGAAGATCAAGGAGGAAATGGACAAGCAGCGCGCCCGTTTCGTCACGGGTGCCGTCGACAACGGCGTCTCGAAGCCGCAGTCCGACTTGATCTTCGACTTGCTTGCCAAGTTCGCCAATTACGGCTTCAACAAGTCGCACGCTGCGGCTTATGCCATCGTTTCCTATCAGACGGCCTATCTGAAGGCGCATTTCCCGGTCGAGTTCCTCGCCGCGTCGATGACGCTCGACATGTCGAATACCGACAAGATCAACGACTTCCGCCAGGACGCAAACCGGCTCGGCATCGAGGTCATCCCGCCGTCGGTGCAGACCTCGTTTCGCCGTTTCGAGACCGGCGACAACCGCATCTACTATTCGCTCTCGGCCATCAAGGGCGTCGGCGAAGCGGCCGTCGATCATATCGTCGAGGTGCGTGGTGATGAGCCTTTCGCCGATCTCGAGGATTTCTGCCTCCGGATCGATCCGAAGCTTTTGAACCGGCGGGTGTTCGACAGCCTGATCTGCGCGGGTGCCTTCGATTGCTTTGGGTATGACCGGGCGGAGCTGGTGGGCGGCCTTGACCGCATTCTCGGCTTTGCGCAGATCGCCCAGGCCAACAAGATCAGCGGCCAGAGCGACATGTTTGGCGCGGGCGCGGCGACCGGCCCGGAAAAGGTCAACCTGCCGCCCTATTCCCCCTGGCTGGCATCGGAAAAGCTGCACCGCGAATTTCAGGTTCTGGGCTTCTATCTGTCTGCCCATCCGCTCGACACCTATAACGAGCTTCTGAACAAGATCCGCGTCCAGACCTTTGCCGATTTCGCCGCATCGGTGAAAAAGGGGGCTGCTGCCGGACGTCTGGCCGGAACAGTAACATCCAAGCAGGAGCGCAAGACCCGCACCGGCAACAAGATGGGCATCATCGCCTTTTCCGATTCCACCGGACAGTTCGAGGCCGTGTTGTTCTCGGAGGCGCTCAATCAGTACCGCGACCTTCTGGAGCCCGGCAAATCGCTGGTGATGACGGTGCAGGCCGAAGAGCGGCCGGAGGGCATCGGCATGCGCATCCAGACGCTGCAGTCGCTGGAAGAGCGGTCGCTGCAGATGCAGAAGGCGCTACGCGTCTATGTCCGGGACAGCGGCCCGCTGCGCTCGGTCGCGGCGCATCTGAACACACGCGGCGACGGCCTGGTGTCGTTCATCGTCATCAAGGATAACGGCCAGCGCGAGATCGAGGTGGAGCTCAATGAGAGGTATCGCATCTCGCCGGAGATCGCCGCAGCGCTGAGGACAGCGCCCGGCGTCATCGATGTCGAGCTGGTATAGCGGCGGACCGTCAGGACTTTGATCGGGAACGGGTGACGGTGACGAAATCCGTGCCGGCGCCGGTTTCCTGGCCAAGCCCCATGTCCGAAATGGTCAGCGACGAGCCCTCGGCGAGCAGTTCCTCGATCCGCTGGCGCGTTTCGTCCGGAACGGTGATGCGGTCCAGCGTCCGTTGCGCGGCATTGAAAGCCGCCGGGTCTTCGTCAGTGGTGATACCGAGGCGTTTCTTCATCGGCCCTGACAACGTATTGTCGAGCGTCATGGCGAACCATTCGCCTTTACCCGTGGTGGCATCGATATCCTGGAACTGGAAGAAGTGCGTGCCGAGTGCGATCTCTGGCCTGTCGATCCGTACAGGTGTTTCGAACAGCGGCTCGAATTCGCGGCGAACGAGAAGCTGGCCGTTCGGTGGCTTGCCCTTGCCGGCCCTGGCATAGAGCGCTTCGATGAAGGCAGGCGTCGGCTTGCCATCGACGGTCAATTTTTCTGCGGACTGGAATGCCTTGATGGCATCGGTGGTCTGCATGCCCGCATATCCATCGGCCAGGCCGGCGGCATAACCGAGTTCGTTGAGCAGACTCTGGATATCCATGGTGATTTCGCGTGTGCCGCGATGGGTGATCAGCATCCGGATCGGCGGCAGTTTTTCCATCTCGACGGCAACCGGTTTTTCCGGTGCGGGCTCTATCGTGGCCACTTCGACGGATTGAGTGGGGATCTGTGAAACACTTGGCCGCAACGTCGCGTCCGACAGCAATGCCGGTTCTTTCTCTTTCGGCTGGAACAGCAACGGATCGGAGATCGCAACCGGCGTCAGCTGGCGATCGGAGATCAGCACATGCAAACCACGCCCGGTCATCTTGAACAGCTGTTTGGCAAAGGCGTCCGGCAGCCGCACGCAGCCATGCGAGGCCGGATAGCTTGGAACGTGATTGGAGGCGTGCAGCGCGATGCCCGACCAGGTCAGACGCTGCATGAACGGCATCGGGGCGTTCGAATAGATGTTCGACTTGTGAAACCGGCGTTTTTCCAGGATCGAGAAAATGCCTGTCGGCGTCGAATGGCCGGCTTTGCCCGTCGAGACATTCGACGTGGCGACGACTGTGTTGCCGTCATAGACCACCAGCGATTGCTGGTCCCGCGACACGACGATCTGCAGGGGAGCCTGCTCGCCCGCGAATGCCACGCTGGCAGACAGGGCGGAGGCGAGGCCGAGACCAAATGTAAAACGCAAAACCATGAGGAACATCCGGACGCAACAAACACAACATCAGCCTAGCCTGAGAGGTTTAAGGAAACTTTGCTGCTCCGCGCGGAACACGGGAATGTGAAGCCGGTTATTTTCGCCGGCCCTTGCCGAACGTATAGCCGGTCTCGACCGTCGCCTTGCCGAATTTGTCGCGCAGCGTATTGATCGCGGCTTCCGCCGCCGCGCGCCGCGTCGCCTGCGTATCGACGAGATCGGGCGGATCGGCAAGGTCGGGATTGGAGAGGTCGGAGACACCGATGCCGATCAGGCGGAATTTCGTGCCGTCGGTCTCCTTGTCCAGAAGCTGCATGCCGGTGCGGAAAATCCGGTCGGCAAGCCGGGTCGGGCTGTCGAGACGGCGGTTGCGCGTCCGGCTCTTGAAGTCGGCGGTCTTCAGCTTGAGCACGACGGTCTGGCCGGCAATGTCGGCCTTGCGCAGCCGGTGGGCCACCTGTTCGCTCAACCGGCGCAGATGCGTCACCAGGTCGTCATAGTTACAGAGGTCGTCGTTGAATGTCGTTTCCGAGGAAACGCTCTTGGCTTCACCGTCGATATCGACGGTGCGCTCGTCCTGGCCGCGTGACAGCCGGTAGAGGCGCTGCCCCATCGTGCCGTAGCGCTTCATCAGGTCGGTTTCGTCCATTGTCTGCAATTGGCCTATGGTGCGGATACCGTCGCGCTCCAGGGTTGCCGCAAAGGCCTTGCCGACGCCCCAGATCAGCGTCACTGACCTGTCTTTCAGAAAATCCAGCGCCTCGGCAGCGCCAATGACCGAAAAGCCGCGCGGCTTCTGCAGGTCGGACGCCACCTTGGCGAGGAACTTGCAATAGGACAGGCCTACCGAAACGGTAATGCCGATTTCCTGTTCGATCCGCCGGGCGAATTTTGCCAGTGTGCGGGCAGGGGGATCGTGATGCAGGCGCTCGGTGCCTTTCAGCTCCAGAAAGGCCTCGTCGATCGACAGCGGCTGAACCAGCGGCGTCAGTTCCTGCATCAGCGTGCGCACCTGGCGGCCGACCCGCACGTATTTCTCCATGTCCGGCTTGATGACGACGGCCTGCGGACAGGCCTCCAGCGCCTTGAACATCGGCATGGCGGAGCGCACCCCATGGATGCGGGCGATATAGCAGGCGGTGGACACGACACCGCGCTTGCCGCCGCCGATGATCACCGGTTTGTCGGCAAGGTCCGGATTGTCCCGTTTCTCCACCGAGGCATAGAAGGCGTCGCAATCGATATGGGCGAGCGTCAGCTGATAGAGTTCTGAATGATAGAGCAGGCGTGGGCTGCCGCAGGCCCGGCAACGGCGAATGCCGGCCGGTTGGCCCGTGAGACAGTCTCGGCAAAACCCTGGAAACTGCTGCGCGTCTGTTTGCATCGATCAGAACAAAAGTTGAACATTTTCACGATACGCCCTAAACTGACGAGTCTCAAGACATGGGAAGGCAATCTTTGACCTCCCCAGGAAAGGTCAGCTTGAGCGATTTTTGTGCCCAGCGTCGGTTTTCCGGCCGGCATTCACCGCAGCAGATGCGTGCGGATGATCGCGGCTGCGTCCGTCCAGCGCTCCGCCTTGGCGATACCGTCGCCCGGATCGGGTGCCATCGCCCGGAACTGGTCGTTGGCCATCAGGTTGATCAGCAGGCAATCTGGCGCATGGGTCTGAACGGACTGCAGATTGCGCAGGATATCGTCGATGAATACCAGCGGCACGTCGCGGGCATCGTGCAGGCGCTTGATGATCGGTCCCTTTGGCTCTTCGCTGGCAAGCAGGGGATAGTGCAAGCCGTGGCGGTCGAGCAGCGACCGGCGTGTGCCGCTGTGACGTGGCGGCATCGCGGTCAGGAAGATGATATCCGCTTCAGCGGAAAGCCCGGCCAGGGTATCGACAACGCGATCTGCCGGCGTCTGCCACTGGTCCTGCAGCCGGAAGAAAGTCTCCAGCAGTTCGCTCGTTTTCGCGTCCTCGACCGGCAAGCCGCTGTCAAGCTCTACGATATTGCCATGCAGGCGAAAGGAGCGGGGCAGAAGATCACGGCCGCACGCGCGCAGGAAGTTGCCAAATGGTGTCAGGAATTCAAGCACAACCTCATCGATGTCGCAGACGATCAGCGGCCGGTCGGTCAGACGGATATGGTTGAGATCAAGCGTATCCGTCACAGTCAGAAATCTCCCGGATTGTCCGGGCCAGACAGGATCGCATGGGCACGCACCACATCCTCGGGCCGCGTGCCGGTCGCCGCGCAGAAATCCATGAGGGTCGGCTCATGGCCCATGAGGAAATCGACGATGCCGGCAAGGAAACCGGGGTCGGCGGCGGCTTGGCGCATGGATGATGGATCGGTGCCCGTCAGTGCCAGGAAACGTCCGAGCAGTTCCGGTTCGTTTGCAAGCCAGCCGAGGATGGAAATCGCTGTTTCTTCGGATGGGGTCACGTCCAGATGTCCTTCTTGCATTCGGGCAATTTTCTACGGAATATTACCGGTTTTTCAACCAAATCGCTGTAGCTTCAAGCTTCCGGGGCGATGAGCCCAACCGCGCCGCAACTTATAGCGATGCGACGGCCATGCAAGCCGGAACCGCAAATCAAGGGATCGAAATGCCCAAACAGGTTATGATTGTTGAAGACAATGAGCTGAACATGAAGCTCTTTCGTGACCTGATCGAGGCATCCGGATACACGACGATTCAGACCCGGAATGGTATGGAAGCCCTTGATCTTGCGCGCAAACATCGCCCTGACCTGATCCTGATGGACATCCAGCTTCCGGAGGTTTCCGGGCTGGAGGTGACCAAATGGCTGAAGGAAGACGACGAATTGCATGTTATCCCGGTGATCGCCGTCACGGCGTTCGCAATGAAGGGCGACGAAGAGCGCATCCGGCAGGGAGGCTGCGAGGCCTATGTCTCCAAGCCCATCTCGGTGCCGAAATTTATCGAGACGATCAAGACTTATTTGGGCGATGCCTGATGCAGCGCCAGGGGTTTCCAGCAGGAATGCCCCTCAACGATATTCTTGCGCGTGAAACGGCATTGAAAGTTGAACCGGCTTTCTGTTTCAGGCGCGTATTGGCAGGAAAGATTGCATGACTGCACGGATCCTCGTCGTCGATGACATCCCGGCCAACGTCAAGTTGCTCGAGGCGCGCCTTGTGGCTGAGTATTTTGATGTGCTGACGGCAGCCGATGGTTATGAGGCTTTGGCAATCTGCGAGAAACAGCCGGTCGATCTCATCCTGCTCGATATTATGATGCCGGGTATTGACGGGTTTGAAGTCTGTGAACGGCTCAAGTCGAACCCGCGCACGGCGCATATTCCCGTCGTCATGGTCACCGCGCTTGATCAGCCATCGGACCGCGTGAGAGGGCTGAAGGCCGGCGCTGACGATTTTCTCACCAAGCCCGTCAACGACCTGCAACTGATGTCGCGCGTCAAAAGCCTGGTTCGGCTGAAGAATGTCAGCGACGAGCTGCGCCTTCGCGCCGAAACCGCCCACAATGTCGGTCTGCAGGATATGACCTCTTCGGATCGGCCTGACGAGTTCGGCAATGTCCTGCTTGTCGATGGCAGGGGCAGTTCGCAGGAGCGCATCATCCGGGCCTTGAAGCCGGTCGCGGAAGTGACGGCGATGTCGGATCCGCAGGCGGCCTTGTTCGAGGCCGCCGAAAACAGTTTTGATCTGGTCATCGTCAACTCGAATTTCGACGACTACGATCCGTTGCGGCTTTGCTCGCAGCTTCGTTCGCTGGAGCGCACGCGCTATATTCCGCTGCTCATCATCGCCGAGCAGGGGCATGACGACATGGTGGTTCGCGCGCTCGATCTCGGCGTCACCGACTATCTGATGCGACCCGTCGATCCGAACGAACTCGTTGCCCGCAGCCTGACGCAGATCCGCCGCAAGCACTGCAATGACCGGCTGCGCGCCAGCGTCAAGCAGACGATCGAGCTGGCGGTGACCGACGGGCTGACCGGCCTGCACAATCGCCGCTATCTCGACAACCATCTGAAGCTTCTGATCGACCGCGCCCTTGCGCGCGGCCGGCCGCTGTCGATCTGTATCACCGACATCGATCGCTTCAAGAGCGTCAACGATACCTATGGTCATGACGCCGGAGACGAGGTGCTGCGTGATTTCGCTCATCGCGTCCGCTCGACGGTGCGTGGCGCCGATCTTGCCTGCCGGTTTGGCGGCGAGGAATTCGTCGTCGTGATGCCGGACACAAATGCAGATGCGGCCGCCGCGATTGCCGAACGCCTGCGCACGATCGTCGAGGACAGGAGCTTCGCACTGCCGAACTCCGATACGCCTCTGTCAATCACCGCGTCGCTTGGTATTGCGACGTTGAACCCGCAGGGTGATACGCCGGAATCCCTGTTGAAACGTGCGGATACGGCGCTTTATCAAGCCAAGAACAATGGCCGTAACCGGGTGGTTGCCGCCGCAGCTTGAGTAGGATTGGAGCAGGGCATCGGCTTCTCACCGCTTTTTTCCACAGGAAAAAAACAGGCTGATTCTGACATCATTATAAGCTAACCGTAATACGTGTTTTTTGGATATATTATCGTGCCAGGGTTGTTAAATAGAGCGCTAATGTCTGCTATGCAGGCGGGAGAAGTAATGGGTAATTTCTAGTGTGTTGAAATAACATTTACAATTCAAATATTTAAATATTTCGATTGCCTTAATGAAGCTTTTCGCATTGCCATTTCGCCATTCTGTGAAAAAGTAATACTACTTTTAAAAAGCAATCTTTCAAGGATCGGCTCGCCGCAGAATCAGCGCTGGATGGTCTATTAGGTATGGTTAATTTAATCATGCCTATGCGCTGTTGCGCGCCGTCTTTAAGAATTCATTGATTTTTTTTTATTTTCGGTCAATTCTCCTAGGCAAGGGAGAAAACAACTCCCAATATTTACCCCATGATGTCAGGTCCGCCGCATCTCCTGGGTCGTGGGGTTTGTCGGCTGATTTGTTGCCAATGCGGTTCCTCGTGCCGCGGTAGCGGTCAGCCGACGCCCATTAAAACGCCGTCCCTGTCATGGGGACGGCGTTTTTTATTTGATCCAATTCCCGCAGATTGCCGCCGCACCAACGCCCAAAAAACCACAAGAAAAAGGCGCCAGGCTTTTCAGCCGGCGCCTTCGTATTCCAAAACGGAAACCAGATCTTACTTGATCTTGGTTTCTTTGAATTCGACGTGCTTGCGTACGACCGGATCGTACTTGGTGAAGGACATCTTGTCAGTCTTGGTGCGGCTGTTCTTCGAGGTCACGTAGAAAGTACCTGTGTCGGCCGTCGACAGCAGCTTGATCTTGATTTTTGCAGCTTTCGCCATGGTCGTCCTGCCTTTACAAAAAAAACATAGCCGCGGACTTCCAAAGGAAATGGTCCCGGCAAACTTGGCGCGAAACTACAAATCGCGCCCGAAAAGTCAAGTCCGTTTTGGATTGAAAACGATTCTCACCACGGAAAGTACCACATAAAGCCCGAAGAATCCGGCGATTGCCCAGGCAAATCCGTTATTCCCCGAAATATCCATGGCGGCACCGATAGCCTGGGGGCCTGCCACAGTTCCGACTGCATAGGAAAAGATGAAGGCTGCATTGGCGGCCGCGAGGTCGGCGCCGGTCAGGCGGGAACCGAGATGGCTGAGGCCGACGGTGTAAAGGCCGGAGACGCTTCCGCCCCAGAACAGCAGCACGATTGCCATCAGCCACCAGTTGCCCTGCAGCAGGGGGAGGCAGAGTGCGCCGATCAAGCCGACGACGGTCATCAAGGCAAGCAGATTGCGACGGTCCGTCATGCGGTCGGACAGCATGCCGAGAGGAATCTGAAAAATGACGTTGCCGATGCCCATGACGGTCAAAAGCAGGGCAGCCTGCGATTCGGTGAAGCCGCTGCGGGTTCCGTAGATCGGAAAGAGCGACAAGCCACCCGATTCGACGGCGCCGAAAATGAACACGGCGGCGGTCGCGGTTGGGACCAGGAACACGTAGCGCATGAAATGCAGCTCCGGTTTCTCGTCGAGTTCCGGGCTTTCGTTGCGGGCGAGGAAGATCGGAATGGCCGCCAGCAGAATGACGCCGGCACCAAACGCGAATGGCAGGATGCCCTCGCTGCCAAGAATGGAGAAGAGCAGGGGGCCGGCTGCAAAGCCGAGCGACAGGACTGTGCCGTAGATGCCGAGAACAAGCCCGCGGCGGCTCGGCGGCGCCGTGGCGTTGATCCAGAACTCTGAGAGGACGAACAGCACGGTGATCGCGCCGTGGAAGACGACGCGCAGCGGAAACCACAATATGAAGTTTTCGATATAATAGAAGCCGAGCGCGCTGATCGCGGCAAAGACAATGGCGAGCAGCATCGTATTGGCGACGCCGAAACGATGGGCGATCTTCGCTGTGACGGTCGCTGCCGCCATCGAGGCAAGACCAGCCATCGCCGAATTCAGCCCGATCATCGTCGAGGAGATGCCGCGCTTTTCCATGATGATGCTGAGCAGAGGCAGACCAAGGCCGATGGCGATGCCAACGGCCGAGATCGCAGCGATGGCAGCAACCAGCGATGGCCAGTGTATTTCCTCAACCGGCGCAGGCGTGCCGGACGGCGGCTGTGACATGCAGTGAAATTCCCTAAAGGAGGTCGCGGACAAGGCGCCCATGACGCGTGTGGTAGAACGGCACCGGTCTCCCGAATGGCAGAGATGCGTCGGATTGAAGGCTTGCCCTCAAGTCGCCAAGGATGATCCCGGTAATGTCCGGCAACCGGACCGCCGACACATCGTTCACATCAATCCATCTCAAATCTTCGAGCTCCCGGCTGTCGCGGATATCGCGGGGATCGACGCCCGCCTCGTCCGTGAACAGGGCGAAGAAGTGGGTGTCGAAACGGCGCGGATGTCCTGGCGGCGTAATCGCCCGTGCCATATAGCGCAAGTTTGTCAGATCGGGAAGGAAAGGTAACAGAGTGTTTCCGCAGTCTTTGGTGCCGACTGCGATGCTCGCTTCTTCGTGCAGTTCACGCACTGCCGCAAGCGCAATGGCACGCAGCCGGCTTTCGGAGGCGGCGTAATTGTAAGCGGTTTTGAGGCGTTCCAGCACCGCCGGGTGGATATCGCCGCTGAAGGCGAGGCGGTGGTCGTCCCTGTCCCTGCGTCCGCCCGGAAAGACATGCAGGTTCGGCATGAAGACATGCGCCTTGTTGCGCCGTCCGACGAGAACGCGCACACAATCCTGCGAGCGGTCGAGCAGCATGATCGACGCGGCTTCACGCGGCCGCGGCGACCGAATTTTGACCATATCCGAGGGCGTGTCGTTCACCGACCCGTCGCGGCTGGTGGTCACGCAGCCCGGTCCGGTACCGGCAGGGCGTCAGCCGGTTCGTCATCGTGACCGCCAAAACCGTGCATCTTCAGGGCCCATTGCAGGCCGACGACGCCGCCCTTGACGGGCTGCATCATGGCGAGCGAGCCGATGATGGTCATCGGCACCCAGATCGCCAGGTGTCCCCAGTTGGACATTGGCAGGATCATTTCGGTTGCCATGAAGCCGCCAAGCACGATGTGACCCATGATGGTGACGACGATATAGGGCGGAAAGTCGTCAGCGCTATGCTTGTCGAGCTGCTCGTCGCAGGACGAGCAGGCCTGCACGGTCTTGAGGAAACGGCCGAACAGCTTGCCGCTGCCGCAGGCTGGGCACTGGTTCAAAAGCCCGCGCTTGATCGATCGTCCAACGGGACGATCGGCTTCCCGCGTCTGCTCGAAGCGGACTGTTTCCGGATTGCTGCCAGTTGCCTGCATGTCCATATCCTCAATCTGCGGACGCAAGGCAAATCCCTCACATCCTTTATCGCTTGCCGCGCGGTGGTCGCGTTCCCGGCATCTTGCGAGCGCCGCTGCGATCCCTGCGGCCGGACTTGTGGAAGGAGCGCGTTGCCGTCGGCATCTTGCGTCCTTCGCTGATCATCTCGAAGCGGAGCGCGCCGGCAAGCGGCACAGCTTCCACCAGTTTGACGCGGATCTGATCGCCAAGACGGTAGCCAAGTCCGGTTTTTTCGCCGGAAAGGGCCTGATGGGCCTCGTCATAGATGAAATAATCGCGTCCCAGCGTAGATATAGGTACGAACCCATCCGCGCCATAGGCCGGAAGAGTGACAAATAGTCCCGCCTTGGTCACACCAGATATGCGTCCGTCGAATTCCTCGTTGATCCGGCCGCTGAGATGATGGGCAATCAGCCGATCGACCGTATCGCGCTCGGCGGCCATCGCCCGGCGCTCGAATGTGGAAATTTCGGCCGCGATATCGTTGAGCGCTGCTTCCTCGGCCGGCGTGATGCCGCCTTCGCCGAGCCCCAGCGTACCGACGAGCGCGCGGTGCACGATCAGATCGGCGTAGCGGCGGATCGGCGAAGTGAAATGCGCGTATTTCATCAGATTGAGGCCGAAATGGCCGATATTTTCCGGGCTGTAGATCGCCTGGCTTTGCGAGCGCAGCACCATCTCGTTGACCATCGTCTCGTAAGGCTTATCGACGGCCTGGGACAGAATGCCGTTGAAATGGTTGGAGCGCAGATTGCCGCCCTTGACGAGCGAGAGATCGAGCGTCGCCAGAAACTCGCGCAGCGTCTCCTGCTTGGCGAGCGACGGCGCATCGTGGACACGGTAGACCAGCGGTTGGCGCTTGATCTCCAGCGTCTCGGCAGCCGCCACATTGGCCTGGATCATCATCTCCTCGATCAGCTTGTGGGCATCAAGGCGATCCGGCACGAAGACGCGGTCGACGGTGCCGTCGGCTTTCAGGACGATCTTGCGTTCGGGCATGTTGAGTTCGAGCGGCTGGCGCCGTTCGCGGCCGCGCGTCAGGATCGCGTAGGCGTTCCATAACGGCTTCAGAATCGGTTCCAGCAACGGCCCGGTCTGATCGTCCGGGTTGCCGTCGATCGCCGCCTGTGCCTGATTGTAGGAGAGCTTGGCAGCGCTCTTCATCATGATGCGATGGAAGGTATGGCCAGCCTTGCGGCCTTCCTTCGAGAACCGCATCCGCACGGCGAGAGCCGGCCGGTCTACACCCTGTTTCAACGAGCACAATTCGTTGGAAATCCGCTCAGGCAGCATCGGCACGACGCGGTCGGGAAAGTAGACGGAATTGCCGCGCTTGGCCGCTTCGTGATCGAGCGCCGATTTCGGCCGTACATACCAGGAGACATCGGCGATCGCGACGGTGACGACGACGCCGCCTTCGTTGTCGGGCGATGGGTCGGGCTCTGCATGAACGGCGTCGTCATGGTCCTTGGCGTCGGCAGGATCGATGGTGATCAGCGGCAGCGAGCGCCAGTCCTCGCGATGCGACATGGTGGCGGGACCGGCAGCATCGGCTTCCTTGATGACGCTGTCGGGGAAGATATAGGGAATGCCATGGGCATGAATGGCGATCATCGAGATGGCTTTTTCGGTGGCAACCGAGCCGATGACGGTCTTGACTGCGGCGCGCGGCAGGCCGAAGCGGCCGGACCGGACGATTTCGACCTCGACCAGATCGCCGTCCTTGGCCGGCCCCTGATGCTCGGCATCGACCTGCATTTCCTCGCCGCGCTTCTCGATCGGCATGATCCGGCCGCCGCCATCCGGCGAAGCGCGAAAGACGCCGAGTGCCGCGTTGTTATTGCGCTTGCGGTCGAGCACCTTGATGATGCGCGCCGTATAGGCCGGGCCGCCGCGATCTTTGGCTGGAAAGATTTTGGCCAGAACCCGGTCGCCAATGCCGCCGACCGGCATCTTGCCCTTCGACTGGCCGACACTCGACTGACGGATCGACACGGCGGGTGCAACGCCCGCGTCATCCGGCCATTCGGCCGGACGGCCGATCAGTTCGCCATCCTTGTCGCGGGTGGTGATGTCGAGAACGGTGACGGGGGGCAGGGCGCCGGGGCGCACCAGTGAATTGCGCTTCTTTTCCAGAAGCCCGTCCTGTTCCATTTCGCGCAGCAGGGATTTCAGCTCGATGCGGGTTTCGCCCTTCAAGCCAAAAGCTTTGTAGATCTCGCGTTTGGAGGCTTTGTCCGGATTTTCAGAAATGAAGCGCATCAGCACGTCACGCGGCGGCACGGCACCGTGAATGATCACGGTGTCATCTGCGGGCATGATGACCTTCTTGCCCGCGCGTCCGATCCGGACTGCGGGTTTTCCGGGCCGTTCGGTTCGATCGCGCGGGTTTTTGGTCACGTTCAGTCTTTCTTTGCTTTTGCAGCTGTCTTTGGCTTGGTCGCCGCCTTCGGCTTTGCAGCGGCCTTCGGTTTGGCGGCTGCCTTCGGCTTGGCCGACTTGGTCGTGGCTGTATCGGCCTTTGCGGCAGCTTTCGGCTTGGAGGTCTTGGTTGCCTTGCCCTTGGCCGGCTTGATGCCGCCCTTGGCAATGCGCTCGGCGATCAGCATGAGGGCATCCTCCATCGTCACCGATACCGGGTCCTTGCCTTTCGGCAGGGTCGCATTGACCTTGCCCCAGTTGACGTAAGGACCATACTTGCCGTCCTTGACGGTAATCGGTCCGCCATCGGGATGATCGCCGACTTCCTTGAGCGGGGCAGCTGAGGCTCCGCGTCCGCCGGGACCCTTCGCCTGCTTGTCGGCAAGAACCGAGACCGCGCGGTTGAGGCCGATCGAAAACACGTCCTCAATACTCTCGACATTGGCATATTTGCCGTCGTGCAGGATGAATGGCCCGTAGCGGCCAAGGCCGGACGAGATCATTTTTCCGGTTTCCGGATGGGCGCCGATATCGCGCGGCAGCGACAGAAGGGCCAGCGCCTTTTCATGATCGACGGTGGCCGGCGTCCAGCCCTTGGGCAGGCTCGAGCGCTTGGCTTCCTTGCCGTCGCCGCGCTGGACATAGGGTCCAAAACGGCCCGAGCGCAGGGTGATTTCCTCGCCCGTATGTGGATCCTTGCCGAGTGCCAGCGGCTCGTTGGAGACGGCAGCCTCGTCGCCGTTCTTGCTGTCTGAGGAAAGCTGGCGGGTAAAATTGCATTCCGGATAGTTCGAGCAGCCGACGAAGGCGCCGTATTTGCCGAGTTTCAGCGACAGCTTGCCGGTGCCGCAGACCTGGCAGATGCGCGGATCGCTGCCGTCTTCGCGCTTCGGGAAGACCAGCGGGGCCAGTTCTTCGTTCAGCGCGTCGAGCACGTTGGTGACGCGCAGTTCCTTGGTGTCTTCGATCTGGGCAAAGAAGTCCTTCCAGAAATCGCGAAGGACATCCTTCCAGTTCAGTTCACCGGCGGAAATCTGGTCGAGCTTTTCTTCCAGCGATGCGGTGAAATCATATTCGACATAGCGTGCAAAGAAGCTTTCAAGAAAGGCGGTGACCAGCCGGCCCTTGGCTTCGGGGATGAGCTTGCGCTTGTCGTTGATGATATATTCGCGATCAAGCAGCGTCGTCACCGTCGCGGCATAGGTGGAGGGGCGGCCGATGCCGAGCTCTTCCATCTTCTTGATCAGCGAAGCTTCCGAATAGCGCGGCGGCGGCTCGGTGAAGTGCTGGGTCGAGTTGATCCTCTGCTTGGCGAGGTTTTCGCGGGCGTTGATCTCAGGCAGGCGGCCGTCCTCGTCGCCATCGTCGCTGCTCTCGCCATCTTCCTTCTGATCGGTATAGGCGGCGATGAAGCCATCGAAACGGATGACCGAGCCAACGGCCCGCAGGCCGGCCTTTTCGCCCTTGTTGTCGGCGGTGATCTCGGCGGTGGTCCGCTCGATTTCGGCTGACGCCATCTGGCTGGCAATGCCGCGCTTCCAGATCAGGTCGTAGAGACGCAACTGGTCGGCATCGAGAAACTTGCGGACATGGTCGGGAATGCGGGTGAAGTCGGTTGGGCGGATCGCCTCGTGCGCTTCCTGGGCATTCTTCGCCTTGGTCGAATAGATGCGAGCCTTTTCCGGCACGTAACGGCTGCCGAACTGGTCGCTGATGGCGCTGCGCGCCGCGTCGATCGCTTCACCTGCCATCTGCACGCCGTCCGTACGCATATAGGTAATGAGACCGACGGTCTCGCCGCCGAGATCGATACCTTCATAAAGCTTCTGCGCCACCTGCATGGTGCGCGACGCCGAAAATCCGAGCTTGGAAGAGGCGGCCTGCTGCAGCGTCGATGTGGTGAAAGGTGGCGACGGATTGCGTTTCACCGGCTTGGCTTCGATGCTGTCGACCGTGTAGGCGGCGCCGTCGAGCAAAGCCTTGAGCTTGCCGGCGTCCTCACCATTGGTCACGCCACGCGGCGGAAGCCGGTTTCCGGCAGCCGAGACCAGCCGCGCCTCGAACTCATCGCCGCGCGGTGTCTTCAGAAGCGCCGAGAGATTCCAGTATTCTTCCGAAACGAAGCGTTCGATTTCCGATTCGCGGTCGCAGACCAGACGCAGCGTCACGGACTGCACGCGGCCGGCCGAGCGGGCGCCCGGCAGCTTGCGCCACAGCACCGGCGAAAGATTGAAGCCGACGAGATAATCGAGCGCCCGGCGTGCGAGATAGGCATCGACCAGCGGGATATCGATATCGCGCGGATTGGCCATCGCATCGAGCACGGCCTTCTTGGTGATGGCGTTGAAGACGACGCGCTGCACCGGCTTGTCGCCGATCAGTTTCTTCTTCCGCAGCAGATCGAGCACGTGCCACGAAATCGCTTCCCCCTCGCGATCCGGGTCGGTTGCGAGAATGAGGCCATCGGACGATTTCAAGGCGTCGCCAATGTCCTTCATGCGCTTGGCGGACGCGGTGTCCACTTCCCACAGCATGGCGAAATCGTCGTCCGGCAAAACCGAGCCGTCCTTGGCAGGCAGGTCGCGGACGTGACCGAAGGAGGCGAGAACCTTGTAACCGGGACCCAGATACTTGTTGATGGTCTTCGCCTTTGAAGGCGATTCCACGACGACGACATTCATGGTCATATTCTCAAAGCAACCGTTCAAAGCTGTGCCAGGCCGGGGAGAGGCGGCACAATGGGAAATATCGATGCCCCGACATGGACAGGGATTCGTCTGCGGTCAAGTGCTCGGTCTAAAATAAGCCGCCACAACGAGATACAACCTATAAGGGATTACGTGCATATTGCAATTAAAGATAAATGCGATATCGTCTTTGAAGTGTAGTTTTCATCTCCCGGGGTAATGGCGGAAAGCGGTGCTTCCGGAGCCTTTCCTTGAGCTGGCAGCCAACACGACCGAACGGTGTTGTATGGCGTTCCGCTCGACCAATGCGTGCCTGTCTATGGGCGGATTTTGAATGCACCACAGGGAAAACCGATGATTCCGAATTCAACCGGGGCCGGCAGGAAAGAAGCACAGGCCCGCGAAAAGGTCGCCTATATCCGGCATATGCTTGGAGAGCTCCGTGGCGTCGCCGCCAACGAGGGTGCCGATATGCTGTGCTACCTGATCGAAATGGCTTTTGTCGAAGCCGGCGACATCCTGTCCGGGAAAAGACAGCTGTCATTCTCCAATGCTGAGGGAAACAAGGCCGCCGGGATGCCGGTGAAGCCGTCCGGCAAGGTCCAATTCTAAAAGCACAAGATAGACGGCTGATGCGGAAAGGCCGGTGTGGCGAATGATATCGTCGATCTCGACGGGCGTCGGCCCGAGCGCGTCAGTGATCCGCATACGATCGTTCTCATTCGGCGGCGGCGCCATCGGCCCGGCATCATGTTCGCCCGGTTCCTCCGCCTGCGGTGGCGAAAACAGGTCGATACGGCTGAGCGGTGCGAGCGCCTGCAAGATATCCTGTGCCTCTGTCGTAACGATCGCACCATCCTTCAAAAGGCCATTGGTGCCATGACAGCGCGGATCGAGCGGCGAGCCGGGTACTGCAAAAACGAGCCTGCCGAAATCGGCGGCATAGCGGGCTGTGATCAGGGATCCTGACCGGGAGGCCGCTTCAACGACTGCAAGGCCGAGGCTGACACCGGCAATCAACCGGTTGCGGCGCGGGAAATCGCGGGCGCGCGGCTCCCAGCCGAACGGCATTTCGCTGATTGCCAGACCATTGCCTTCGGTGATGTCGTCCAGCAGGCCGATATTTTCGGGCGGATAGGGCTGGTCCAAACCGCCGGCTAGCGCCGCGATCGTCCCCGTCTCCAGGCTGGCGCGGTGTGCCGCCGTATCGATGCCGCGTGCAAGCCCGGATATGATGGAGTATCCGGCGCGCCCGACGTCGCGGGCGATCATGGCAGCGAATTTCGTGCCGCTGATCGAGGCATTGCGCGAACCGACGATGCCGAGGGACGGAACGGTGCCGATGTTGGAGTTGCCCTTGACGGCGAGCAGCGGCGGGGCGCCGTCGATCTGGCGCAGGGCCGGCGGATAATCCGGTTCGCCGATGCCGATGAAGCGTGCGCCGAACCGGTGGGCGGCAGCGAGTTCTTTTTCGGCTTCTTCCATAGAGGCGATGCGGATTGCCCGGGTCGAGCCGCCGCGCCGTGACAGTTCGGGCAACATCGCAAGCGCGGTTTCAGCCGAGCCGAAATGATTGATCAGATCGCGGAAGGTTGCCGGGCCGACATTGTCACTGCGGATCAGCCTCAGCCAGGCTATTCTTTGTCGTTCCGAAAGCGCAATCCCGTTTCGTCCTGCGCCGTCGCTCGACATAATTGCCTATCCCTTTTCCCCGATCCGGCCTTCCGTGCCGGCCAAAAGCCGCTGGATATTTGCCCGGTGCTTGATCCAGGTGATGATGCTCATCACCACGAACAGCAGACCGATCTTTCCGTATCCCGCTGCCAACAATACAACCGGAACGATAAGCGTTGCAACCAGCGCCGAGAGCGAGGAATAACGGGTGAGCTTGGCAAGCGTGAGCCAGATTGCGGCAAACAGAAGAACCATGATCGGGGCCAGCCCGAGCAGCACGCCGATATAGGTCGCAATGCCCTTGCCGCCCTTGAATCCGAGCCAGACGGGATAGAGATGCCCGAGGAATGCGGCGAAACCGGCGGCAATACCGGCCTCGATGCCCCAGCGTGAGGCAATGGCCGCAGCGGCAGTTCCCTTCAGGGCATCGAGCAGCAATGTCGCGGCAGCCAGCTTCTTGTTGCCGGTGCGCAGCACATTGGTCGCGCCGATATTGCCGGAGCCGATCTTGCGCACATCGCCCAGCCCGGCCATGCGGGTGAGGATCAGGCCGAAGGGGATGGAGCCGAGCAAATAGCCGAAGATTGCGGCACCGGCCGTCAGCGCCAGCCCGAGTTGCCAGGAAAATATGTCAGACACCTATTGCCTCCCCAATTCCGCCTCGGCGGATATTGCCCCTTACCCTCACCCTCACCCGGATGTGGGGCGAGGGGACGACGAAGCTTGCCGCAAATCCCTCTCCCTGCTTGCGGGGAGAGGGTGCCCGCCCTTGTTCTCAAACAAGTAGGGGCGGATGAGGGGCAGCTCCGTCGCTTGATTACAGCGAATAGACCAGTTTTCCCGCAACATAGGTTTGAACGGCCCGGCCGGTAAAGCGGGCATTTTCGAACGGCGTGTTTTTCGAGCGGGAGACGATCGCGTCCTTGCCGAAAATCCAGGGCTCTTCCAGATCGATCAGCGTGATGTCGGCCTTGGCGCCGGGTTTCAGCGTGCCGGCATCGAGCCCGAAGATCTGGGCGGGCCGTGTCGACATTGCATCGATCAGGCGCATCAGGGGCACGGTGCCGCTGTGGTGCAGGCGCAAGGCGGCAGCCAGCAAGGTCTCCAGCCCGATCGCGCCGTCGGCGGCATCGGCAAACGGCAGGCG
Organism: Pararhizobium sp. DWP3-4; assembly: GCF_049898205.1. NCBI lineage: Bacteria > Pseudomonadati > Pseudomonadota > Alphaproteobacteria > Hyphomicrobiales > Rhizobiaceae > Pararhizobium > Pararhizobium sp. DWP3-4. The sequence continues at coordinate 92,727 of NZ_JAFCXF010000004.1, forward strand.
CTTAGTATCGACGTCCTGCGGATCGTGCGACGAAACGATGATGTCGATCGTGCCGTTGGCCAGAGCCTCAACCATCGCGACGCGATCGTCTTCGCCACGCAGCGGCGGCGACAGCTTGAAGAAGGTGCGGTATTCGCCGATATCGTTCTCGTTCAATATCAGATGATTGATCGAGATGCCGCAAGTGACGTTGGCGCCACGTTTGCGGGCCGTGGCGATGGCTTCGGCCGATTCCGGCAGCGAGATTTTTGCGGCGTGATAAGCGCCCTTGGTCAGTCCGGCGATGCGCAGGTCGCGCTCCAGCGGAATGATTTCGGCTTCGCGCGGCACGCCGGAGAGGCCAAGCCAGCTGGCGAGCAGCCCTTCGTTCATGACGCCATCGGCACCGAGATATTTGTCGCGGGTTTCGAGCGAGATGACGGCGCCGAATTCGCGGGCATAGGTCATGGCGCGGCGAAGGACGAGCGTGTCGTGCACCGGGCGGCGGCCATTGGTGAAGCAGACGGCGCCGGCTTCGCGCAGCAGGCCGAACTCTGTCATCTCTTCACCGTCGAGATGCTTGGTCAGCGCTGCCGCCGGATAGACATTGATCAGCGCCTTGTCGCGCGCCGTCTTCTGGACGAACTGCACCAGCGCGATATCGTCGATGACGGGATCGGTATCGGGCATGGTGATGATCGAGGTGACACCACCGGCGGCCGCAGCCCGTGATGCGGATTCGATGGTTTCGCGATACTCGCCACCGGGCTCGCCGACGAAAACGCGGGCATCGACCAGGCCGGGCACGGCAACGAGGCCGGTGCAGTCCTTGATTTCGGCGCCTTCGGGAATGCCCTGGTTCTGGGCAGACGGTCCGGCGGCAACGATGACGCCGTTTTCGACGATGATATCGCCGGTTTCATCGAGGTTACGCGAGGGGTCGATGATGCGCAGGTTTTTCAGGACGAGGGCGTTGCTCATGTGCGTGGCCCCTGGTTCTGCGAAAGAAGAAGCGTCTCCATCACGGCCATGCGCACCGCAACCCCCATTTCAACCTGCTGCTCGATGACGCTTTGCGGTCCGTCGGCGATCTCGGAAGCTATCTCGACGCCGCGGTTCATCGGGCCGGGATGCATGACGAGCGCGTCGTCCTTGGCAGCTTTCAGTTTTTCGGCGTCGAGGCCGTAATAGCGGAAATATTCGCGCACCGAAGGCACGAACGAGCCGGCCATGCGCTCGCGCTGCAGGCGCAGCATCATCACCACATCGGCATCCTTCAGGCCTTCTTCCATCGAGTGGTAGACCTCGGCGCCCATGTCGGCGATGCCGGAGGGGAGGAGGGTTGCCGGAGCGACGACACGGACGCGGGCGCCCATCTGGTTGAGGAGCAGGATATTGGAGCGGGCAACACGCGAATGCAAAACGTCGCCGCAGATGGCGACGATGATGCGCGACAGCTTGCCCTTGGCGCGGCGGATGGTCAGCGCGTCGAGCAGCGCCTGGGTCGGATGCTCGTGCTGGCCGTCTCCGGCATTGACGACGGAGCAGGAGACTTTTTGAGCCAGCAGCGCGGCGGCGCCGGCAGACGAATGGCGCACGATCAGAACGTCCGGATGCATGGCGTTCAGCGTCATCGCCGTATCGATCAGTGTTTCGCCCTTCTTCACCGAGGAGTTGCTGACCGACATGTTCATCACGTCGGCGCCGAGCCGTTTGCCGGCGAGTTCGAAGGAGGATTGCGTCCGGGTCGAGGCTTCGAAGAACAGGTTGATCTGCGTCAGTCCGCGCAGCGTGGTGGTCTTCTTTTCTCGCTGGCGGGAAATCTTGACGGCTTCGTCGGCCCGGTCGAGCAGGAGCGTGATGTCCTGTTCATTCAGGCCCTTGATGCCGAGCAGGTGGCGATGCGGAAAGAAATCCATGGGGAGCCGCCTCATTTTGTGAAGTTGCGTGGGTCTATAATGACTGCAGCGCCACCCGGCAAGGCAAACGCTGCGCAAACCCGTGACATCCCCACGCTTTTGTGGCGATAACGCACCGCGCGCAAATTGTTGCGGGAAGCGGCATTTATCCCGTACCCATCCTGTTCCTAAGCATAGGGACTTGGGTTAGAAACGCGGCATGACTCTGAACCGCACCGAACAGAAATTCGCCGATCTGAACCAGCCGAAACCCTGGTCGGGGATCAATGCCTTCCGCTCCGACCCATTGCTGGTCGATATCGCCGCGTCGATGCCGCGTCCCCTGCGCGACGATTTCGAGACGATCGGCCGTTACGTGACCTCGCCCGAGGCGCAGGATCTGGCGCGCATGGCCAACGAGGGCCTGCCGAAGCTGCGCACCCATGGGCCGCGCGGCGAGCGGCTCGACGTCGTCGAATTCCACCCCGCCTGGCACGCGCTGATGCGCCGCTCGGTGACATCGGGCCTGCACGCGTCTGCCTGGGAAAACATTGCCGACGAACGTGGCCGCTCGCACAAGGCTCGCGCCCTGCGCTTCTACCTGACGGCGCAGCTCGAATGCGGCCATCTCTGCCCGCTGACCATGACCAGCGCCTCGGTGGCTGCGATCTCTGCGTCGCCGGCCGTCCAGAAGGAATGGGCGCCAAAAATCCTATCGCGGAAGTATGATTCGTCCAACCGGCCATGGATGCAGAAAGCGTCCGTCACAATCGGCATGGGCATGACGGAAAAGCAGGGCGGCACGGATGTGCGCGCCAATACCTCGACCGCCGAGCGGGTAGGCGAGGGCATCTACCGGCTGAACGGCCACAAATGGTTCATGTCGGCGCCGATGAGCGATGCCTTCGTGATGCTGGCTCAGACCCGTGACGGTCTCGGTTGTTTCCTTGTTCCGCGGCTTCTCGAAGACGGCTCGGCCAATGGCCTGCGCTTCCAGCGGCTGAAGGACAAGCTCGGCAACCGCTCGAATGCCTCCTCCGAAGTCGAGTTCTCCGATACGTTCGGCTTCGTGCTCGGTTCGCCCGATGCCGGCATCCGCACCATCCTCGACATGGTGACGCTGACGCGCCTCGATTGCTCGTTGGCCTCCGCCGGCATGATGCGCGCGTCGCTGGCCGAAGCCGTGCACCATGTGCGCGGCCGCAAGGTCTCAGGCAAGCCGCTGGTGGCGCAGCCGATGATGACCCGGGTTCTGGCCGACATGGCGCTCGATGTTGCCGCTGCCAGCGCATTGTCGTTCCGTCTTGCCGAAGCCTTCGACAGGGCGCGCGACAGCGCCGAAGACGCCGCTTACGCGCGGATCATGACGCCGGTTGCCAAATACTGGAGCTGCAAGATTGCGCCGGCGCTGATCGCCGAGGCGATGGAGTGCATCGGCGGCAGCGGCTATGTCGAGGAACGCCCGATCGCCCGGCATTATCGCGAGGCACCGGTCAATGCGATCTGGGAAGGCTCCGGCAACGTCATGGCGCTCGACGTGCTGCGGGTCCTGACCCGTGGCAAGGACCTATTCGAACTGCTGTTCCAGGTGATCAGCCGCGATCTCGGCCCATCCGCCAAGAAGACCGTCGATGTTCTGAGAGCGGCGATGTCGTTGTGCGAGCGCGACGAAGGGGCAGCCCGGATGCTGGTCGAACAGTTGGCGCTGGCTGCTGCTGCTGCCGAACTCTACCGGCTGGGGGCAGGGCGGATTGCCGATGCGTTCCTTGAGTCGCGGTTGGCCGCCGGCTGGCGCTCGACCTATGGCATGCTCGATTCGCGCTTTGATTCCGCCTATATCGTCGATCTGCTCTATCCGGCGGCGATATAGCCGGTCACGGTTAGAACCAGTGGAATGGTAAAGAACGACACGACTGTCTGGATGGTGGCGACCGCAGCATAGAGCGGCGCGTCGCCTCCCATCTGCTTGGCAAGTAGATATCCGTTCATCGCAGTCGGCACACTGGCGCCAAGGGCGATCACCAGCAGCGCATCGCCACGAATACCGAGCAGATAGGCGGTGCCGACCATGAACACCGGCATGACGATCAGTTTCAGAAACACCGCGAGCAGGGCAACCAAACTTGGCCGCAGCGCGTCCGAGACCTTCAGCCCGGCCCCGACCATGACCAGCCCAAGGCTGAGCGAGGCGCTGGCCAACATCTCGACTGCGGTCAGCAGCGGCTCGTAGACGGGAACCCGAAAGAAATTCAGCACGATCCCGAGCACCGAAGCGACGATCAGCGGATTGGTGGCGATCTTGAAGACGAAGAACCGCAGACCCTTCGGTTCGCCGTTGAAGCCGATCAGCACGCCGATATTGTAGAGATTGATGGGGATGATCACCAAGGTCATCACCAGCGCCGTCAGGCTGAGACCGAGCGGGCCATAGAGTTTCTGGGCGATGGCCAGCGCCATGAAACCGTTCCAGCGCGTTGCCGTCTGAAAAATCGAGGTGAAAGCGGCGGGCGAGACGTGACGGGCGCGCAGCAATGGCCAGAGGAGCAGCAAGGCTGCCGACATCAATGTAATGCTGCCGATCGTCGCGAGCGCGGTCGAATCGGTCTTCATGCCGGCAAAATCGGCCGTTGCCAGTGTCGAAAACAACAGGGCAGGGAACAGGATATAATAGCCGAGCTGCTCCAGTCCTTCCCACAGTGTATTATCGACCAGCGATGAACGCTTCAGCCAGACACCCAGCGAAACCAGCAGGAAGATCGGCAGGATGCTTTCGAAGATGATCGTCATGGGGGAAGGCCTGAACGCATGGAGAGAGGCCACCGATAGACGCTTGTCCACAGCGCGGCAACCGCGCCACGCGGAAATTAACCTTAACAAATGGTTTACGTTGCGCCCTCAAGGTTAACGGGCAAGAGTGGACGTGAAGAGTTTTTTAACGTTTTGCGAAATGGAGCACGTTCGGTGAGAACTGGCTTGATCATCATCATGACGATGTTTTTTGCGAGCCTCGCGCTCGATCTGGCGGTTCCGGCTGTCATCCTTGTGAGCTTGCTCGCTCTGGATCGGTTGTCGGCGCAGTTCAAGTATGGCGCATTGGTGGAGGGGAGAGCAGCATGAAGTGGTTCCTGATCCTCTGGGCGTGCCCGGTCATCCTGCTCACCGGCTGGTACGGCCTATCCTATTACGATATGAGTTTCGGCATCTTCATGCTGACGCGTCAGGCACATGATCTGGTCTTTACCATCTATGGCAATGTGCTCGGCATTCCGCCGGAAACCATTCCGCCGCTGGTCGCTCGCGCCATCGCCTTCGACAGCCTGCTGGTGTTTGCCATCATCGCCTACCGCAAGCGCCGTGAAATCCGCGTCTGGTACAACAAGCGGTTTCCGCCGGCTCAGCCGTCCGAATCTGTGGCTGCGGCCTTCGCCAAGGATGCCAACCTGTCCAGCGCGCCCTGAAGAATGAAGGAGGCGGCGGCCGAATCGATCCGGTCCGCCCGCTTTTTTCTCGAGACATCCATCTCGATCAGCACCCGCTCGGCCGCCACGGTGGACAGTCGTTCGTCCCAGTAGATGAACGGCAGCTCCGTTTTCTGCGCCATGTTGTGCACGAAAGCCCGGGTCGCCTGCGCGCGCGGACCGGCCGAACCATCCATGTTGATCGGCAGGCCGATAATGAAGGCGGCGATCTTTTCCTTCTCGGCCATCGCAAGCAGCGCCTGCGCGTCCAGCCCGAACTTGACCCGCTTGATCACTGCGCGCGGCGTGGCGAACCGCCGTCCGAGATCGGACACCGAAATGCCGATCGTCTTGGTGCCGAGATCAAGCCCGGCGATGGCCTGACTGGGCAGGAGGGCGGATGCGAGATCTTCGATGCTGAGAACAGCCATGTGATTTGCCGATTCGGTCTTTTAGGATTACTCGGGTGATCCATATCCCTATCCTGCCGCCAAATCATCCCCGCCATAAATCCCAAATCACCCCGCCATAAATCAAGGAGTATTGTCATGAAGATCAAGTGGCTCGGACATTCCGCGTTCCATCTGGAAACCGCCAAATCGAAAATCCTCATCGACCCCTTTTTCACCGGCAATCCATCCTTCGACGAATCCTTGCGCAAGGATGCCGCCGCCGGGCTCACCCATATTCTCCTCACCCACGGCCATGGCGACCATGTCGGCGATACGATTACGCTGGCCAAGGAAACCGGCGCGACCGTCGTTGCCAATGCCGATCTCGCCGCATGGCTGGGCTCTAAGGGCGTTCTGGCGATCGAAATGGGCAATACCGGCGGCACCATCCATCTCGACGGCTTTTCCACCACCTTCGTCAACGCGCTGCATTCCTCGGCGCAGCTGACCGAGGACGGCGTGTCGCACTCGCTCGGCAACGCCAACGGCCTCGTCCTGCATTTCGAGGATGAGCCGACGCTTTATCATATGGGCGATACCGACATCTTCTCGGACATGGCGCTGATCCACGAACTGCACCAGCCGGAAATCGGCCTCGTGCCGATCGGCGACCGGTTCACCATGGGCGGTGCCGTGGCAGCCCTGGCCTGCCAGCGCTTCTTCAAGTTCGCAACCGTGCTTCCTTGCCACTACGGCTCGTTCGGCATTATCGACCAGACGCCGGAGCTGTTCATCACAGGCATGGACGGCGCTTCAGCGAAGGTGGAAGCGCCGGCAGTCGGCGGTATTGTTGCCGTCTAAGCGGCTTGCGTTTGCATTCCCCCGTTGCGTGGCAGCACTGCGGCTATTATAGCGGGGGAAAGTTCCTTGAAGACCGGAGACACCCATGTCCGTAGACCTCGCCACCGTGAAGCGCGTCGCGCGCCTTGCCCGCATTGCCGTCACCGAAGAGGAAGTGCTGCGCATGACTGGCGAACTGAACGGCATCCTCGGTTTCGTCGAGCAGCTTTCCGAGGTCGATGTCGATGGAGTCGAGCCGATGACATCGGTGACCCCGATGGCAATGAAGAAGCGCGTCGATGCGGTGACCGATGGCAACAAGGCCGGCGATATCGTCGCCAATGCGCCGAACGAGGATCGCAATTTCTTCCTCGTCCCGAAGGTTGTCGAATAAGCCTTTGCCGCTGCCGCCGCCCGAACGCACCCGATTTTGAAAGCCTGCCCATGACCGACCTGACCCGCCTGACCATCGCTGAAGCGCGCACAAAGCTGAGCTCCAAGGAAATCTCCGCCGTCGAACTGACGGAAGCCTATATCGGCGCGATCGACGCGGCCAACGGTGCGCTGAATGCCTATGTCGTCACCACGCCGGACAAGGCCCGCGAGATGGCCAAGGCATCGGATGCCCGCATCGCCAGCGGCAAGGCCGGTGCGCTCGAAGGCATTCCGCTCGGGATCAAGGATCTGTTCGGCACGGAAGGCATCCATACCCAGGCCTGCAGCCACATTCTCGACGGTTTCAAGCCGCGTTACGAATCCACCGTCACCCAGAACCTCTGGAACGACGGCGCCGTCATGCTCGGCAAGCTCAACATGGACGAGTTCGCTATGGGCTCGTCGAATGAGAGCTCCTATTATGGCCCGGTGAAAAACCCCTGGCGCGCCACCGGCTCGAACCTCGATCTGGTTCCGGGCGGCTCTTCCGGCGGTTCGGCAGCTGCCGTTGCGGCGTTCCTCTGCGCCGGTGCCACGGCCACCGATACCGGCGGCTCGATCCGCCAGCCGGCAGCCTTTACCGGCACCGTCGGCATCAAGCCGACCTATGGCCGCTGCTCGCGCTGGGGCATCGTCGCATTTGCGTCGTCGCTCGATCAGGCCGGTCCGATCGCCCGCGACGTGCGCGATGCGGCCATCCTGTTGAAATCGATGGCGTCGGTCGATGCCAAGGACACGACCTCGGTCGATCTGCCGGTGCCGGACTATGAGGCGTCGCTCGGCCAGTCGCTGAAGGGCATGAAGATCGGCATTCCGAAGGAATATCGCGTCGACGGCATGCCGGAAGAAATCGAAACCCTCTGGAGCCAAGGCATTGCCTGGCTGAAGGACGCCGGTGCCGAAATCGTCGATATCAGCCTGCCGCACACCAAATACGCGCTTCCGGCCTATTATATCGTCGCACCCGCCGAAGCCTCGTCCAACCTGGCCCGCTATGACGGCGTCCGCTACGGCCTGCGCGTCGATGGCAAGGACATTGCCGACATGTACGAAAAAACCCGCGCTTCCGGCTTCGGCACCGAGGTCAAGCGCCGCATCATGATCGGCACCTATGTGCTGTCGGCCGGCTATTACGACGCCTATTACCTGCAGGCCCAGAAGGTCCGCACGCTGATCAAGCGCGACTTCGAACTGGCCTTCCATGCCGGTGTCGATGCGATCCTGACGCCCGCCACGCCGTCCTCCGCCTTCGGCATTGCCGACGAGGACCTGGCATCCGATCCGGTCAAGATGTACCTCAACGACATCTTCACGGTGACGGTCAACATGGCAGGCCTTCCGGGTATCGCCGTTCCCGCCGGTCTCGACCACAAGGGTCTGCCGCTCGGTCTGCAGCTGATCGGCAAGCCGTTCGAGGAGGAAACGCTGTTCAAGACAGCGCATGTCATCGAGCAGGCCGCCGGAAAATTCCAGCCGGTCAAGTGGTGGTAGAAACGGCCTTCCGCCTTCGCAATATGACTGCCGCGGACACCGGGGCAGTCGCGCTGATCGGATTTGAGGCCTGGAAATCCAACCGCATTCACCAGAACTGGTTTGAGCCCACCGTCGAAACGCGCGTTGAAGACAGCTTTCTGACATTTGCCGGACGGCCGGACGCCGAAGTCCTGGTCGCCGTTGCGGCCAATGAAGTGATTGGCTGGGGCGCTCGCGACAGCCGCGAACATCCCGGCGACCGGTCCCGCGGCTGGGATTATATTTCCGATATCTGGATCGCTCCGCACTGGCAGGGCAAGGGCATCGGCTCGGCGCTGATCGGCAAGCTTCTTTCCCGCATGTACTTTGAAAATCTGGGTGTCGCCAGCATCGAGACCGATGCGGCCAACGATCCGGCTCTTTCCCTCTACAAAAAGCTCGGTTTTACCGAGGTCTGGCAAGGCACGGATTTTTCTCCGTCGCTCGGTCTGGACCAGGCCAAGGTGCGTCTGGAAAAATCGATCCTATGATGCTCTACTTGCTGCGGAAGGGGACCGCTGCATGATCATCGTCCGCCTTGCGCGCGAACACGAAGTTCCAGAACTTGCCACGATCGGGCTTGATGCCTGGGAGAAAGCCGTTTCCGGCGTTGCCGATGCGAAGGCGATGCGCCGCGTTGCCGAATTGTCGTTCCTGTCCTTTCTCAGATCGAACTGGTTTTCGGTCAGCGTCGTTGAAATCAGCGGCGTGGTGGCCGGTTGGGCGGCGCGCGAGGATGAGGACGGCACGATATCCGATCTTTGGATAGAGCCATCGCTGCAGAGAAACGGTCTCGGCTCATCGCTGCTTGCCGATCTGGAGCACAGAATTCTGGCTGACGGTTTCGAGGCCGCCATCATTCGGACGCATGCGCAGAATGACAAGGCCATCGGGTTTTTCCGCAAGCACGGATATGCGATCAGTTCGCTGTCGACGGCCTATGCTCCAAAACTCGACCGGGATGTCGAATCGGTCGGCATGACGAAAATGCTGGGAGAGCCTGCAGTCCATAACGATGAGCACTGGTTCTGAATGCGAAAAACCGGCGAGACCGACTGAACGGTCCCGCCGGCTTTGTTTTGTTAGCAGTTGTTCAGCTGCGAGCGCACGAGAACAAGGCCGCGTTGGGTAATCCGGTAGGGCTTGCCGCCGGATGACGAGATTGCCTTCTTCCGTTTCAGTTTACGAAACATATCGAGGCCGAAGCCGGGATAAAGCCAGCCGTCGCGGGTGAAGCATCGAGCGCTGTCGATGGTCTTGCCGTCCAGGCGGAGGATTTCGATGCGGCCGCCTTGGGCCATGAGGTGTAGAATACGCTGTTCTTCGCGTGAAATGTCCATTGATGTTGAGATCCGAAAAGCGTTCGCGTGAACGCATGAAAACGGGTCTGCCGTTCAGTCGAACGTCAGGGCTTCGTTTTCCGGCCCGTGCCCGCAAAAGACTTTTGCAGGCAGGGCCTTCAGGCAATCTCGGATATAGAAAACATCAAAACTCCATAAGGACGGTCGTTTTTAAGCGAAGGATGGCAGCGCCGTCAAGAATGCGATGCGAACATCAGCGACTGATGTATGCCGAGGCCGGCCATGACGCCATCGGCGGAAACGAGCGTGATGTTGCCGAAGGCGCGAGCATTGTCGCCGGCGGCATAGACCCCGGCGACACTGGTCGCTTTGACCGCATCGGTAGTAAGGATTTTTCCGGCAGGGGTCTCCTGCAGGGCGCAGCCGAGGCTTTCGGCGATCGTGCCGCGCATATGCAGTTCGGCTGCGACGAACAGTGCTTTGACGTCAAAAGTGCGGCCGTTCTCCAGCCGAACCCGGAGCATATCGCAGGTACCGGTCTCTATAATGCTGACCGTGCCGGGCTGGAGGGTTACGTTACGCCTCTCGAGAAGGGCAAGTGTCTCTTCGTCCGGCTCCGGCATGCCGTTGGTAAACAGGGTGACATCGCCCCAGTCGGCAACGACTGCCGCCTGATGCGCCGACATCGGCTGTGTCGCCAGGACGCCGATCGGCCCGCCGCCGATTTCATAGCCGTGACAATAGGGGCAATGAAGCACGGTCTTGCCCCAGCGCTCGGAAAGGCCTGGAATATCGGGCAGGCGGTCTTCGACGCCGCTGGCCAGAAGCAATCGCCGGGCAGCAATCGAGCCGTGCCCAGCGACGCTGACATGGAAGTCGTCGAGTACGCCTTCCGCAGCGTCAGCCTCGCCCTCGACGAAGGTTACCGTAGGGTAGGCAGCAAGCTGGGCGCGTGCATCGGTAAGGATCTCCAGTCCTGATTTGCCGTCGAGCCCCAGCACGCCGTGGGAATGGGCGGCGAACCGGTTGCGCGGCGTGCCGCTGTCGATGATGGTGACATGCCGCCGGGCACGGGCGAGAATATAGGCGGCCGACAGTCCGGCAAAGCCGCCGCCGATGATGATTGCATCCTGTTGCATGGTCGTTCCTTCCATAGCTCCGCCATCCGAAAGTTCATGAGAAACCGGATTGGGGAGACATCAGTGTTGATAGGGATGTTAGCCGGGCTGTGTTTCAGCCGGGCTGTTTCAGCGCGGCCCTGTGTTCGGCAAAGCGCCGCTTGAAATCGTCGGCAAGCGTGGCCAGCGTCACTTGTCCGAGGCGCGCAATCAGCATGGCCTCCGCATCGCGAAAAGCATCGTCGAGCGCGTGGTTGACGGCCTGTTCGACCAGGCAGCCCGGGCTTTCGCTGACATTGCCCATCTGGAACAGCATCGGCTCGCCCAGCGCCGCATAGATGTCGCGCATGGTGACGTCTTCCAGTGGCCGGGCCAGCCTCCAGCCGCCGCCATGGCCACGGCCGGAGGTGACAAGGCCTGCCTCGCGCAGCCCGGCCATGGTGCGCCGGACGACGACGGGATTGGTGTGGAGGCAGAGGGCGAGCTCGTCCGATGTCATCGGGCGTTCGCGTTCTGCCATGTGCAGCAATGCGTGCAGCACTGCGGAAAGGCGGCTGTTTCTTTTCATGTAATAACAATAGTTACGAATCACCCTGCACGTCAAGCCGGAATAGGACGTTCAAGACAGACCTTCGTCATTACTTGGCGAGAACGTGCGGAAGCCACAGGGGCGCTGAAAGCCACGCCGTAAGCGCGGCGATATGAATCGTAACGATCAGCAGGAGTTCGGTGCGGAAGGGTTCTTTCCGGGTTTTGTGACGAAGCAGTTGTTGTCCCGCGATCGCACCAAGGCTGCCGCCAATTAGCGCGAGGCCGAGTAGTCTGCTTTCCGGTACGCGCCAATGACCTTCGCGCGCCGCGTCCTTGTCCCACCAGAAGGTGCAGAAGGTTATGATGTTGATCAGCAGAATGATCAGAATGATGGTCTGGCTTGTTGTCATGGTTTCATTTTGCCAGGCAAATCTGAAAGGACTGCAAACAAGCTGACTTCGGAGGGTTTCCATGGTCTCGCCCGCGACAAGCCTTGCACGCCATAGCCAATTGTTCTACCCAGAGACACACGAATTGAAGCTTAAAGAAGAGCATTCCATGACCCTCGTCGACGTCCGCATCTCAGAACCGAAACGCTATATTCCCGGCGCCACTGGCGATTGGGAAGTCATCATCGGCCTGGAAGTCCATGCCCAGGTGACGAGCAATTCGAAGCTGTTTTCAGGTGCCTCGACGACATTCGGCAATGCACCGAACTCCAACGTCTCGCTGGTCGATGCGGCGATGCCCGGCATGCTGCCCGTCATCAACGAGGAATGCGTCAAGCAGGCGGTGCGCACGGGTCTCGGCCTGAAGGCGCAGATCAACAAGCGCTCGATCTTCGACCGCAAGAACTATTTCTATCCGGACCTGCCGCAGGGCTACCAGATTTCCCAGTTCAAGGATCCGATCGTCGGCGAGGGCCAGATCGTCATTTCGGTCGGCCCGGATCGTCAGGGCCAGTTCGAGGATATCGAAATCGGCATCGAGCGGCTGCATCTGGAACAGGATGCAGGCAAGTCGATGCACGACCAGAGCTCGACCATGTCCTATGTCGATTTGAACCGCTCCGGCGTGGCGCTGATGGAAATCGTCTCCAAGCCCGACATGCGCTCGTCCGATGAAGCCAAGGCCTATGTCACCAAGCTGCGGTCGATCGTGCGTTACCTCGGCACCTGCGACGGCAATATGGACGAAGGCTCTTTACGCGCCGACGTCAACGTCTCCGTACGCCGCCCGGGCGAAGATTTTGGCACGCGCTGTGAAATCAAGAACGTCAATTCCATCCGTTTCATCGGCCAGGCGATCGAATACGAAGCCCGCCGCCAGATCGGTATTCTAGAGGATGGTGGTTCGATCGACCAGGAAACCCGCCTGTTCGACCCGGGCAAGGGCGAGACCCGCTCGATGCGCTCGAAGGAAGACGCGCATGACTACCGCTATTTCCCCGATCCGGACCTGTTGCCGCTCGAATTCGACGACGCCTTCGTCGAAGCGCTGAAGGCCGATCTGCCGGAACTGCCTGACGACAAGAAGGAGCGCTTCGTGCGCGGTCTCGGTTTGTCGATCTATGACGCATCCGTGCTGGTGTCGGAAAAAGCGATTGCCGATTATTTCGAGGCCGTGGCTGCTGGCCGCGATGGCAAGATTGCCGCCAACTGGGTCATCAACGACCTGCTCGGTGCCTTGAATAAAGCCGGCAAAGCCATTGAAGAGACTCCGGTTTCCCCCGCCCAGCTCGGCGGCATTCTCGACCTCATCAAGTCGGAAGTGATCTCCGGCAAGATCGCCAAGGACCTGTTCGAAATCGTCTGGACCGAAGGCGGCGACCCGGCTGAACTTGTCGAAAGCCGTGGCATGAAGCAGGTGACCGATACCGGCGCCATCGAAAAGGCTGTCGACGAAATCATCGCCGCCAACCCCGATCAGGTCGCCAAGGTTCAGGCCAAGCCCTCGCTTGCCGGCTGGTTCGTCGGCCAGGTGATCAAGTCGACCGGCGGCAAGGCCAACCCGCAGGCGGTGCAGGCGCTGGTCAAGGCCAAGCTCGGCATCGAGGACTGAGCAATTCCAGGAAAAGTGTGAAACGGTTTTCCGTCCGGAATTGCGATTGAAAATCGAGGACTGAGCAATTCCAGGAAAAGTGTGAAACGGTTTTCCGTCCGGAATTGCGATTGAAAGGCCCAAAAAATGTTCTTCGTCCGCACAGCCACCGAGCGCGATCTGGCGAAAGTCTCGGCGCTTCTCGGTGAGACCGCGCATGCGACTTATGACGCGCAATACGGTGCCGAGAAGATCAACGAGATGACCGCCAAGTGGCATTCCGTGACGGCGCTGAAGGCCAATCTTCAGCGCAAGAATGGCGAATTCTTGGTCGCCGACGATGGCAAGCTGATCGGCGGCATGGGCTTTGCCTCGATGTCCGAAACGCTGCATGAAACGGCGGTGCTGCACCAGCTCTACGTCCTGCCGCAGTTTCAGCGGCAGGGAATTGCCCGCGATATTTTTGCCGAACTCGAAACCTGCTTTCCCTATGCGGGCACGATGCGGGTCGAGGTCGAGGAGAACAACGCTAAGGCTATCGGCTTCTATGACGCGCATGGCTTCGTCAGGGCAGGCGTTGGGGCTGCGACCTGGGGCATTGCAACGATCGTGATGGAAAAGCCTCTGGACTGAGGTTGCGTTGGTTCTCGCGCGCGCTGCTGTCACATTTCCTTCTTCATCCGCTGGCAAGCCACGGTCAGAAAACGGGAATCGGAAGACATGCACGCACCAAAACTACCCCCAACACTGAATGTATCGATCAGGCAGGCAAACCGCGAAGATCTCACCGAGATCATCGCCCTGTTCGCCTCCGATATGCTCGGTGGTCACGGCGACACCACTGCGCCGGATGCCTTTGCCGACTATCTCGCGGCTTTTGAGCGCATCATCGCCACACCCAATGAGACGCTGTATGTCGCCGAGGTCGATGGTGCGGTGGTCGGTACGTTCCAGACCACGATCCTGACGACGTTGTCCGGCCGGGGTAGCTCCAACCTGCTGATCGAGGCCGTGCAGACCCGGAAGGACATGCGCGGCAGGGGGATCGGCGAGACGATGATGCGGTTCGCTATCGATACGGCCCGTGCGCAAGGTCTTTCCAAGGTGCAGCTGAGCTCCAACAAGCAGCGCCTTGATGCCCACCGGTTCTATGAGCGGGTCGGGTTCGAGCCCTCCCATCTCGGTTTCAAGATTCGGTTGAAATAGCGGCGTTGCCACGGAATCACTGGACAAGCGGCAGGCTGCGCGGCATAAGCGGAGCAGTACTCAAGGATATCCCGCGCGTTATTTGGCGCGGCCAAGGACGGACATCATGAAGTCTCTGCTGCAGATTTTTACCTGGTGGAATGGACAGACGATCGGCACCCGCTTTCACACCTGGCGCTTCGGCAAAAGAGTGGGCGAAGATGCGGCCGGCAATGTCTACTATCAGGGCGGCACTGATTCCGAGGGCCGCACGCGCCGCTGGGTGATCTATAACGGTTATGCCGATGCCTCCGCCATCCCACCGGGCTGGCACGGCTGGATGCACCACCGTACCGACGTGTCGCCGGCCGACGAGAGCTACAATGCGCGCGAGTGGCAGAAGCCGCATCAGCCGAACGGCACCGGTTCTGCCCAGGCCTACCGGCCGCCGGGCTCGATCAATGCCACCGGCGAGCGTCCGCGCGTTACCGGCGACTATGATGCCTGGACGCCACGCTCCTGAACCGGATTTGCAAACAGGTCTTCGGGATTGTTGATTGCACCGCAGGCACCATGCCTCGGCCACATTTGATGTTTAGCGCCTGATGCCCGGCACCTTGGCCGGGGATTGCGCGGGAGACGGGCGTTAGAATGGTAGTTTCAAGTCTGCGAATTTCAAAGCGCCGGATGTTTGCGGCAGCCTCGCTGTTCGCGATTGCCGGTACCGCCGTTCTTTCGATGATGACGTCTGCCGACGCAGCAAGGATCACCAACCCGGTTGCCGTTTTTTCCGGTATCGACAAGATCACCGGTCGCATCACCACCTTCGATGTCTATATCGGCGAGACCGTCCAGTTCGGCGCACTGCAGGTGACGCCGCGCGTCTGTTACAGCCGCGACGAGACCGAAGCGCCGAAGACCGACACGTTTGTCGAAGTCGACGAAATCACACTCGACCGCAAGATCCGCCGCATCTTCACCGGCTGGATGTTTGCCGACAGCCCCGGCCTGAACGCCGTCGAGCATCCCGTCTATGACGTCTGGTTGAACAGCTGCAAGGCCAAGTCCGACCTGCCGCCTCCGGATTCCGCAGCCAAGCAGTAATGCTTTAAGGATCGCGTTGACCATCGAAATCCGCACCGATCCGTTTCCCCCGAACGACCAGCTGAACGCGCTGTGGGCAGCAGCCTGGGGCGAACACACGCCGAGAGATTTTTCGGGCATCCTGCCGCGAAGCCTTGCTCATGTCGGCGCCTATGACGATGGTCATCTGATCGGTTTCGTCAACGTCGCCTGGGACGGCGGTATCCACGCCTTCATTCTCGACACTTGCGTGCATCCCGCCAAGCGCCGCATGGGTATCGCGACCCGCTTGGTGAAGGCAGCCGAAACGCTCGCCCGCGAGCGGGGAGCGCTTTGGCTGCATGTCGATTTCGAAGCGCATCTGGCCGCGTTTTATCGCAATTGCGGTTTCAGAAAGACCGAAGCGGGTCTCATGAAACTGCGATAAAGCTCGGGTTTTTTGCGCAGGGTTGTCCCTTAGCCGGATGAGGGGCCGTGCGTGTGTTGCGGTGTCATGAGTGACGCTCGCCACCGCAGTGACGCGAGCCTGCGTATCAAAACTTCAGATGCGGCGTTGCAATCGCCCGTGCCAGCATCTTTTCATAGCGCGACTTGGGTACATCGATTGCGCCAAAATTTTTCAAGTGTTCGGTGGTGAACTGCGTGTCGAGCAGGACAAAGCCCTGTTTGCGCAGCCGCTCGACCAGATGCACGAGGCAGATCTTCGAGGCATCCGTGCGGCGTGAAAACATGCTTTCGCCGAAGAACGCCGAGCCGAGCGAGACGCCGTAGAGACCGCCCACCAGTTCGTCACCCTCCCACGCTTCCACGCAATGTGCGTGGCCCATGCTGTGCAGCGTCGTGTAGAGCGAGCGGATCTTGGCGTTGATCCAGGTGGTCGGGCGGTCCGGGGCAGGGGCGGCGCATCCGTCCATGACCTTTTCGAAGGCCGTGTCGTACCGGATATCGAAAGGCGCGCGCCGGATCGTCTTGGCCAGGCTTTTGGAAATGTGGAAATCGTCGAGCGGGATAATGCCGCGCAATTCAGGCTCGACCCAGAACAGTTCGGGATCGTCAGCGCTGTCGGCCATCGGGAATAGGCCGATGGAATAGGCCCGCAACAGCAAATCCGGTGTAATATCCGGCTGCCTGCTGCGGGTCCCCTTCATTCAAAACCTCATTCGGCCGACTGGGCCAGATAGTTTTCCAGCCAATGGATGTCGTAGTCGCCGTTGGCGATGTCCTGATTGTTGATCAGGTCTTGGAACAGAGGCAAGGTCGTCTTGATGCCGTCGATGACGAATTCATCGAGCACGCGGCGCAGCCGCATCATGCATTCGACGCGGGTGCGTCCGTGCACGATCAGCTTGCCGATCAGGCTGTCGTAGTAGGGCGGAATCTTGTAGCCCTGATAGACGCCAGAATCGACGCGAACACCGAGACCGCCAGGCGCATGGAAATGCGTGATCGTGCCGGGCGACGGCACGAAAGTGCGCGGATCCTCGGCATTGATGCGGCATTCGATGGCATGACCGGAAAAGACGATCTCGTCCTGCGTCACCGACAGACCGCCGCCGGAAGCGACGCGGATCTGCTCGTGCACCAGGTCGATGCCGGTGATGGCTTCGGTGATCGGATGCTCGACCTGCAGGCGGGTGTTCATCTCGATGAAGAAGAACTCGCCATTTTCGTAGAGAAACTCGATCGTGCCGGCGCCGCGGTATTTCAGCTTGCGCATGGCATCGGCGCAGATTTCGCCGATCTTCATCCGCTGCTCGACATTGAGGGCCGGCGAATTGGCTTCTTCCCAGACCTTCTGGTGGCGGCGCTGCAAAGAGCAGTCACGTTCGCCGAGGTGAATGGCATTGCCTTCGCCGTCGCCAACGACCTGAACTTCGATATGGCGTGGCTTGCTGAGATACTTTTCCATGTAGACGGCGTCGTTGCCGAAAGCGGCAAGCGCTTCTGAACGTGCTGTGGAAACCGCCTCGGACAGTTCTTCCTCGTTCTTCGCCACCTTCATGCCGCGTCCGCCGCCACCGGCGGTGGCCTTGATCAGCACGGGGAAGCCGATTTCGCGGGCGATCTCAAGCGCATTTTCCGGTAACACTTCACCGGCCGAACCGGGAACGACCGGAATGCCAAGCGACTTGGCGGTTTCCTTGGCCGTGATCTTGTCACCCATGATGCGGATGTGATCGGCGGTCGGTCCGATGAAGGTGATGCCATGGGCGTCGAGGATATCGGCGAACTTGGCATTTTCGGACAGAAAGCCGTAGCCCGGATGCACGGCATCGGCGCCGGTAATCTCGCAGGCAGCAACGATCTGGTGGATGTTGAGATAGCTGTCGCGCGAGGGCGGCGGGCCGATGCAGACGCTCTCGTCGGCAAGCCGCACATGCATCGCGTTGGCGTCGGCGGTCGAATGAACCGCGACGGTGGCGATGCCGAGTTCCTTGCAGGCGCGCAGCACCCGAAGGGCGATTTCGCCGCGATTGGCGATGAGGATCTTTGAAATCATTTGCTCGGCCTATTCGATGACGACAAGCGCTTCGCCGTACTCGACCGGTGCGCCGTCTTCAACGAGGATTTCGGTAACCTTGCCGGAGCGGGGCGCCGGGATCTGGTTCATCGTCTTCATGGCTTCGATGATCAGGATCGTCTGGCCTTCCTTGACGGTGGCGCCGACTTCCACGAAGGGGCGCGAGCCGGGAGCAGGCGACAGATAAGCCGTGCCGACCATTGGTGCGGTCAGCGCGTTCTTGGACGCCCGTGCGGTTTCTGCAGCGGAGATCGCAGAAACGCCGGCCGAAGCGGCCTGGACCGGTGCGGCGACCGGAACAGGAGCGGACACGTATTGCGGCGTACCGGCGCGGGAAACGCGGATACGCAGGTCATCCTGTTCCACTTCGATTTCGGTGAGATCGGTTTCGTTCAGAATGTTGGCGAGATCGCGGATCAGCGACTGGTCGATGCCGGGTTTCTTGTCAGCCATGGATATGAGCCTCGTGTTCTTTTTATTTCGTCTGTTGTGTGAGTGTCTTTAGCGCATTGAGCGCCAGAATGTAACTGTCGGCGCCAAAGCCGCAGATCACGCCTTTTGCGGCGGGTGCCAGCATCGATTTGTGCCGGAATTCCTCGCGGGCATGAACATTGGAGAGATGCACTTCGACGACCGGAATGCCGATCGCCTTTGCCGCATCGTGCAATGCGATCGATGTGTGGGTGTAGGCGCCGGCATTGATGGCGATGCCCTGCGCTACGCTGCCTGCCTCGTGGAACCAGTCGACGAGATCGCCTTCATGATTGCTCTGGCGGCAGACGACGTTGAGACCGAGCGTATTGCCATGCTCGACACACATTGCCTCGATGTCGGCCAGCGTCTGGCCTCCATAAATACCGGGCTCGCGTTTGCCGAGCGCGTTGAGGTTGGGGCCGTTCAGCACGAAAATGGTCGATGGCATAAGGGATCCGGTCCGATAATCGAGCGCTACCTATAGACCGGCGAACTGCCGAGGAAAAGCCCTTTGGCCCCCCTCGGCATTTGTCCACAAGCCATAACGCGCCGCTTACCCAAAAATGGAACTTAGCAGACGGTCTTGCCGCAGGTACGGACGTTGGTGACCTTGGTTTCAATTTCTTCCGCGCCGACGGCGCCATAAACGGCTTCCTTGCCGATCACGTAGGACGGCGTGCCGGTAATGCCGAGATCGTTGGCAAGCGTGTAGACCTCCTTGACGGCGTCGTCCTGGGTGTTTTCAGCCATCTTCTTACGCAGGTCGGCCTCAGTCACGCCAAGACCGGTGGCCACGGCCATCGCCGTTTCCTCGTTGGCGCGGTCCTCGCCGCCCAAAAGGGCGCGATGGAAGTCACCGTATTTTTCCGGTGCGATGGCGCGGAAGGCGGTGCTGACCTTGTGGGCGGCCATCGAATCCGGTCCGAGGATCGGCAGTTCCTTCAGGACGAAACGGACGTTCTTGTCCTTTTCCAGAATGGTTTCCATGTCCGACAAAGCGCGTTTGCAGTAGCCGCAATTGTAGTCGTAGAATTCGACGATGGTCACATTGCCATTCGGATTTCCAAGCGTCACGTCATAGGGCGACTCGAAGATCGCCTTTTCATTGTCTGTAATGGCAGCCTGCGCCTGCGCCGACTGCTCGTCGGCCTGCTTCTTCTTCAGCGACTGCTGGGCTTCGAGAAGGATTTCCGGATTGGCGACGAGGTATTCCTTGATGAAATCGCCGATTTCCTGCTTCTGCTTGGCATCCAGCGCGTAGGCTGCCGGAGAGGTAGCAGCACTCGCCGTCAAAAGGATGAGCGAAGCGGCGATGATCTTGCGAACGTTGAATGCCATGATGGTCCTCGTTGTCTTTCGTTGCTGCAGTCTGTCGTTCAAGTGTTAGAGCCTCGTACCATAAATGAGGCGCATTCTGCCGGAAGGATTTTTTGTCAGGAAAAGGGCTTTTGTCGAAGGGCATACCAGACGGTACGTCCGAGACAAAAGCCCTTTTCCTGACAAAAAAGCATCCGGCCCTCCGGGTTGCCTGAAATCGGCCGCCCACTGCGTCGAATGGCTTGACCGATGGATCGGCATCGCTCCGCGCCATCCTTCTGGTGGATCGGCCGATTTGAGACAACAGAATGTGCCTCATTTATGGTACGAGGCTCTAAGGCCGCGTCAACAGGCTTGTTTGAAGGACAACAGATATCGTCGCCGACCATAGGGTGGCGCGGCGCCAAACGAAACCGCAAAATCGGCGGAAATGCGGCGCTCGCGCACTTGTGAAGCCCTTTGCGATCAGGCACATGCCTGTCACGTCGAAAACATCGAGGATGTGCCGTTGAAGCCTCTGTCCGCCCGCAGTTCCGTCGAACCGTTTCACGCCATGGATGTTCTGGCCGAGGCCACCAAGCGCCGCCAGGCCGGTTACCCGGTGATCTCGATGGCTGTCGGCCAGCCGAGCCATCCAGCGCCCAAGGCGGCACTGGATGCCGCACGAACCGCCCTTGGCCATGGCCGCCTTGGCTATACCGATGCACTGGGAACTGCATCGCTCAGAATCGCGATCGCCCGGCATTATCGAGCGCGCTATGGCATCGATATCGATCCGCAACGCGTTGCCGTAACGACGGGATCATCGGCCGGCTTCAATCTGGCTTTCCTGGCGCTGTTTGATCCCGGCGATTGTGTTGCCATCGCCCGGCCGGGCTACCCGGCCTACCGCAACATCCTGACAGCTCTCGGTATGAGTGTCGTCGAGGTCGAGGCGGATGCGGAAAGCGGCTTCACACTGACGCCGCAAAGCCTGGAAGCCGCGGCGGTAAAAGCCGGCAAACGGTTGGACGGCGTTCTGCTCGCCAGCCCGGCCAATCCGACAGGCACGGTGACCGGCAGGGCAGGGCTGAAGGCGCTTGCCGACTATTGCCATGACAATAATATTGCCTTCATCTCGGACGAAATCTATCATGGCCTGACTTTTGCCGGCGAGGAGACGACGGCGCTGGCGGTGACCGATGAAGCGGTCATCATCAACTCGTTCTCGAAATATTATTGCATGACTGGCTGGCGGATCGGCTGGATGATCCTGCCGGAGAACCAGGTTCGCGCCTTCGAGCGGATCGCCCAGAGCCTATATATTTCGCCGCCGGAACTGTCGCAAATCGCGGCGGAAGCAGCGCTCGGCTGCGAGGTGGAACTGGATGTCTACAAGGCATCCTATGCCGCCAATCGTGATCTTCTGCTGAAGCGCCTGCCGGAGATCGGTTTTACCATCGCTTCGCCGATGGATGGCGCTTTCTACGCCTATGCCGACGTCAGCCGCTTCACCAATGACAGCATGAATTTTGCCCGCAAGATGCTGGCCGAGATCAATGTGGCAGCAACGCCGGGGCTGGATTTCGATCCTGTCGAAGGGCATCGCGCGATGCGGTTTTCCTATGCGGGGGCAGAAGCTGACATGATCATTGCAATGGACCGAATTGCCCGTTGGCTGGCGTGATCCTGTAGCGATCTCAGGCTGTTAAAGGGGTTTCCGGATTCGGTCTGTTACAGCTGTGAATCGGATTGGGAGCTGGTACAGGTTCGATAAGCCGTTGCTTCATGCGCGCCCACAGTGGACGCGCATGCCTGTGGCGCGTTTCGAGCCGTTTGCCTCAGCGGCAGATACGGACCTTCTGGATGGTGGGGTTGCCTTGCTCGTCCGTCTTGCGGACTATCCTGATCACACACACCGGTTCAAAAGCTGTGTCATAACTCTTGTAGTAGAAGTCATTGTACCGCTGGCGGCCATTGCTGCCGGCCTGGGGTGTGGCTGCAAGCGAAATGGCGGGAATGGCGACGAGCGCCGCTGCGACAAGGAAACGTCGCATGATTGCCTCCTCCGGCTGGTGCCGGGCGAGCCCATCTCGTCCAGCGAAGCACAATCTGCCGCAGCTCCAGTATTTACGCAGTTACTTATGGAACAGGCTTGAAACGAAAAAACCGGCCAATCGCTTGGCCGGTTTTCCCTGTCTCATGTCTCAGATGTTCGTTCGGCTCAGAAGAAGCCGCGCTTCTGCCACCAGCCGCCCTTCTTGGGCTTTGCCGGATCCGCGTCGCCTTCGTCCTTCTTGACGGAGAACGACTTGACCACCGGTTCGCGGGCAATCGTCTCGACATCGCGGTTGGCGCGCACCGGTTTCGTCTCGTCGAGCTTGGTGTCTCCGAGGTCCGCAGCGGCCTTTTCGACAGCCGGCTCCTCGACGGTAGCAACCGCTTCGGGCTTGGCTTCGATAGCAGCCTGGGCATCCGCATCGGCGCTCGCGACAGGCGCCTGCTCGGCAATGGCAACGGCCTCGTCAACGGCAGCCACGGCTTTCTTGCGGCTACGCTTCGGCTTGGCCGGCTTCACCTCTTCCTCGGCGACAACCGGAGCTTCGGCGACGTGCTCAACCGCTACAGCGGCAACCACGGCTTCGGCTGAAACGGCAGCAGCAGCGTCCGCTTCTGGCGCATCGGTGGCGGCTTCTTCACCAGCGGCTTCGCCGTCTGCTGCCAGGTTTTCGCCTTCTGCCTCGTCCGGACGATTGCGGCGCCCGCCACGCTTGCCGCGACGGCGGCGCTTGCGCTTTTGGCGTTCTTCTTCGCTCAGGCCTGCATCCTGCGCATCTTCGCCACCTGCCTGTGCGGCAACGTCGTCGGCTTCGTCCTCGTCGCCATCCTCATCGGAGGCATCGTCGGCGCTGACACCGGCTTCCGTTGCCTGGTCGCCGCCAGGGCGGCCGCCACGCCGGCGACGCCGGCGCTTGCGCTTGCGGTTACCCTGATCGTCACCCGGCTCGGCAGGAGCCCGTTCGCTGCGCTCGGCCCGCTCTGCGCGTTCCGGCTTGGCTTCGACCACGAGTTCTTCGTCGTCTTCGATATCCTCTTCGATGACGATATCGTCGTCTTCGTCGATTTCTGGCTCGAACTGGATGATCTGATCGATCTTGACCGGGTTCTCGACGGCTTCTCCGCGATCGATGGCAAAATGCTGCGCACCGACATGGGCGTCCGCCTCGATGATGATCTGAACGCCAAAACGCTCTTCATAATCGATGATCGTGCCGCGCTTGTGGTTGAGCAGATAGAGCGCGATATCCGGGGTCGTCCGCACGGTGATATTGTGCGTGGTGTTCTTCAAGAGATATTCCTCGACGCCGCGCAGGACATGCAGGGCGACGGAGGACTGCGAACGGACGTGGCCCGTGCCGTTGCAATGCGAGCAGACCTGCATGGTCGATTCAAGCACCGAAGCGCGAATGCGCTGGCGCGACATTTCGAGCAGGCCGAAATGCGAGATGCGGCCAACCTGGATGCGGGCGCGGTCGTTCTTGAGATGGTCCTTCAGGCGCTTTTCAACCGAACGGTTGTTGCGCTTTTCTTCCATGTCGATGAAGTCGACGACCACGAGACCGGCAAGGTCGCGCAGGCGCAGCTGGCGGGCGACTTCTTCGGCGGCTTCGAGGTTGGTCTGGAGGGCCGTGTCCTCGATCGAGTGTTCGCGGGTCGAACGGCCCGAGTTGACGTCGATGGCAACCAGCGCTTCGGTCTGGTTGATGATGATGTAACCGCCGGACTTCAGCGTTACCTGCGGCACCAGCATGCGATCGAGCTGGGCTTCGATGCCCGAGCGCGAGAAGATCGGATGCACGTCGCGGTAAGGCTGAACCACCTTGGCGTGGCTCGGCATCAGCATCTTCATGAAGCCCTTGGCTTCCTTGTAGCCTTCCTCGCCGGCAACGATGATCTCGCTGATATCCTTGTTGTAAAGGTCGCGGATCGAGCGCTTGATCAGTGAGCCTTCCTCATAGACGAGGCAGGGGGCCGTCGAGGACAGGGTGAGCGTGCGAACGTTTTCCCACAGGCGCATCAGGTATTCGAAGTCGCGCTTGACTTCGACCTTGGTGCGGTTGGCACCGGCGGTGCGCAGGATGACGCCCATGCCCTGCGGCACGTCGAGCGCGCGGGCGATTTCCTTCAGGCGCTTGCGGTCCGGCAGGTTGGTGATCTTGCGGGAAATACCGCCGCCACGCGCCGTGTTCGGCATCAGGACCGAGTAGCGGCCGGCCAGCGACAGGTAGGTGGTGAGGGCTGCGCCCTTGTTGCCGCGTTCTTCCTTGGCCACCTGCACCAGCAGAATCTGCCGGCGCTTGATGACTTCCTGGATACGGTACTGCTTGCGCGGACGGCGGCTGGCCTGCCGGTCCGGCACTTCTTCCATGGCGTCTTCGGCGCCAACGGATTCGATGATTTCCTTTTCCTCGTGATGACCATCGTCATCATCGTCGTCATCGTGGCCACGGCGTCCGCCGCGTGTGTCTTCCGAAATGCTGTCGGTATCGACCATGGCAGCCATTTCGCCGCCGTTGCCTTCGTCGCCGTCTGCAGCTTCGGCCGCAGCAGCCTTCTTGGTGCGGCGCGGGCGCTTGGCTTTTGCCTTAGGCTTTTCGTCAGCCTCGACTGCCGCTTCCAAGGTCTCTACCGGCTCGGCAGCGGTCTCGATAATCTCGACGACGTTTTCGACCGTCGTCTCTACCAACTCATCCTCTGTGTCAGGGCCGAGATCCGTGCCGGTTTCGACATGCTCGATGTCGTCGTCGCGGCGCGCTTCTTCGGCTTCCTGCCGCAACAGGGCCTGCCGGTCGGCAAGCGGGATCTGGTAATAATCGGGGTGGATTTCGGCGAAGGCCAGGAAGCCGTGGCGGTTGCCGCCGTAATCGACGAAGGCCGCCTGCAGCGACGGCTCGACGCGCGTCACTTTCGCGAGGTAGATATTACCGCGTATCTGTTTCTTGTGTTCGGATTCGAAGTCGAATTCTTCTATGCGGTTTCCGCGTACGACAACGACGCGCGTCTCTTCAGCGTGAGACGCATCGATAAGCATTTTCTCTGCCATGTAGGTGGTGCTCCTCGGCGCACCCTGGAAACGGCAGGAAAATTGCCTCCCGGAGGAGACTTTCCATGCAGCTCAGGTTTTTCGCCGGATGTGAATGTTCCTGTATGGTTGGGGAGGTCGTCCAACAGCCAGACGGCAGCCGGAACTAGTCTGTTCCGGGGCCTGTTTACTTCTGACCGATACTGCTGGGACAACGTTAATGACCAAACAAGAATGCCAATGTAGTAGGCCTTGACGGCCCGATGAATGTGCCCGGTCACGGGCCTGCGGTGATCGTCACCATAAACGCTCCGGCCACCGCCGGAATTTCTCGATTCAGCATGCGAAGAAAAAGTGGAGCGACGGCGGATGAAGCGCGACTGCTTGTCCGAGACGTGATCTGCGTTGAAGCGGTTTTACCCGTCCCGATCACGCTCTGGCGCCAAGGCTTAAAAAACCCTTTGGCTGCCGGTCGTCGATTCTATCCCGTCAACACTTTCTCCCTGCAAGGCTTTTATGTTTTCTATGTCACAATGGCAAGGGAAAAGCCGGAACTGCCATAATATTGATTGATTCGCTTGTCGGGGTGTGTACTGCCGGAGTGCCGGTTTCCTGCCGTCTTTATGCGCTTTAATGGCGTCGGAGAGGGCAGTCGGTGCGCCTTGAAAGTGGGGAAAGCAAGGTTTGGTTAATCATATGGCGTCAAGGGTACCATAGGCGGTAACGCGCCGGGTGTAGGGCTTTGTCCCGAAACGAGACATCGAGATCGGATTTCGGGAGACGCGACGACCCGGCTCCGGCGGGCATGTGCAACAAGGAAAAGCGGATTTGATCCTGTCAGCAATGATACGACGGTGCCTGCTGGGCCTCATGCTTGTGTCCATGGCGCCAGTCGCCCATGCCACGGATGCGCCGTTGCTCGCTTACGGTGCCCGGATTGCCGGCGACGATGCCCGCACAAGGGTGGTGATCGAATTCGATCGCAAGCCGATTTTCTTCGTCCACTATGTTGCCAATCCTCCCCGTGTCATCGTCGATCTGCCGGAAACCTCCTTCGGTTTGAAGCCCGAGGACCTGAAGGCGCGCGGCCTGTTCACCGAAATCCGCTATGGCGCCATGGGGCCGGGCAGTGCTCGTGTGGTGCTCACGGCCATCAAGCCCGTTGCCGTGACGGTTGCGGACGTCAAGGCTGATGAAGAAGGGAAGGGGTTTCGCCTGGTGCTCGATGCAGAGCGGGTGACCGAGGCGCGTTTTTCCAGCCTGATCGAAGAGCAGAAGTGGACTGGCACCGTGACGGCGGCCAAAACCGACAGGCTGGTCGAGCCGGCGGCGCCCGGAGCATTCATCGTTGCAGTCGATGCAGGCCATGGCGGTATCGATACCGGTGCGATCGGCAGCGAGACCAAGATGGAAGAAAAGAGCGTCACGCTCGCTTTCGCCGCGCAGCTCGTCGAGACGCTCAACAAGGAGAACGGCGTCAAGGCGTTCCTGACCCGCGACAAGGATGAATTTC
This sequence comes from Pararhizobium sp. DWP3-4, assembly GCF_049898205.1. NCBI lineage: Bacteria > Pseudomonadati > Pseudomonadota > Alphaproteobacteria > Hyphomicrobiales > Rhizobiaceae > Pararhizobium > Pararhizobium sp. DWP3-4. Next base: position 119,386 of record NZ_JAFCXF010000004.1, read on the forward strand.
TCTCCTTGCCGGAGCGTGTACAGGTCGCCCGTCAGCATAGTGCCAACCTGTTCATCTCCATCCATGCCGATACGCTGAAGCAGCGCGATATTCGCGGCGCCACCGTCTATACGATTTCCGACAAGGCATCCGACCACCTGGCCGCCAACCTCGCCGCACGCGAAAACCTGTCGGACGAGATCGCCGGCGTCGCCTTCAAGAGCGAACCGGCTGAAGTTGCCGACATTCTGATCGATCTGACTCGCCGCGAAACGCAGGCATTCTCGGTTAACTTGGCGCGGTCCGTCGTTTCGTCATTCGAGGGTCAGATCAACCTGATCAACAATCCCCACCGTCATGCCGGGTTCCGTGTGCTGCAGGCCCCGGATGTGCCGTCGATTCTGCTGGAGCTGGGCTTTTTGTCCAATAAGGAGGATGAAAAGCTCCTCGTCGATCCAGTCTGGCGCAGCAAGGTCGCCGGTCTGCTCGCCGTCGCCGTGCGCCGCTATCGCGGCGAGACCTTGGCAAACGGCGGTTGAAGGCGGCCCGGCCCGAGCTTCATCGCCTACCGTTCCAGGGGCTGGACCAGTAATTACATGTGTTGTGATTTGTGTCGCTCGAGTAACAGCGCTATCGTTTTCAACGGGATGACCTATGTTTAAACGGCAGCAAGCCCTATTTTGCTCACAATCCGGTCGCTATCCGGAAACCTGAATTGCGCGGTGGGTGATCTGAAAGAAGATGGCCAGCCGCAAACATGCAACGTGGGGAAGCGTCACCGGACATCCGGAGCGCGTTTCATTCGTTGTTTAATGCGCTGGCGTGATTGCATTCGGGCAAGGTGCGGGTTAGGCCCACCTTCAACATGTGCTGCGCACAGATAAACGACAACTGGATACCGGTACCTGGCTGATGATCAGACTGATTGGATATTTCTTCGGCATTGGCGCATTTCTAGTGCTCGGCGTTGCCGCAGCTGCTGCCATCTATCTTGGCCATGTGACAAAGGACCTGCCAGATTATGAGGTTCTTAACAGCTATGCGCCGCCGGTGACGACCCGCGTCCACGCAGGCAACGGTGCGCTGATGGCCGAATATGCCCGCGAGCGCCGCCTCTATCTGCCGATCCAGGCCATTCCAGATCGCGTCAAGGCCGCCTTCATTTCGGCCGAAGACAAGAATTTCTATCAGCATCCCGGCGTCGACATCACCGGCCTTGGCCGCGCCATCTTCGTCAACCTGCAGAATTTCGGCTCCGGCCGCCGCCCGGTTGGCGCCTCGACGATCACCCAGCAGGTCGCCAAGAACTTCCTGCTGTCCGCCGACCAGACGATCGACCGCAAGGTCAAGGAAGCGATCCTGTCCTTCCGCATCGAGCAGGCCTACAGCAAGGACCGCATTCTCGAACTGTATCTGAACGAAATTTTCTTCGGCCTGAACTCCTACGGTATCGCCGGCGCCGCACTGACCTATTTCGACAAGTCGGTCACCGAACTGACCATTGCCGAAACCGCGTACCTTGCAGCTCTGCCGAAAGGGCCGGCAAACTATCATCCGTTCCGCAAGGCCGAAGCGGCAATCGAGCGGCGCAACTGGGTTATCGATCGCATGGTCGAGAACGGCTATGTCGCCAAGAGCGATGGCGAAGAGGCCAAGAAGCAGCCGCTCGGCGTCAGCGTTCGCCGGGGCGGATCGCATCTGTTCGCGTCTGATTACTTCGCCGAGGAAGTCCGCCGCCAGATCATCCAGCGCTATGGAGACAATGCTCTCTATGAAGGCGGTCTCTCCGTTCGCACGTCGCTTGACCCGAGACTGCAGGTCGAAGCCCGCAAGGCCTTGCAGAATGCACTGGTCTCCTATGACGAGCGCCGTGGTTTCCACGGCCCGATGAAGGCAATCGAGATCGGCGGAGATTGGGGCGAGCCGCTCGGCAAGCTGAACGCATTGTCCGATGTGCCCGAATGGAAGCTGGCAGTTGTTCTTTCCGTCGATGGCGATGGCGCCGATATCGGCATCCAGCCGGAAAAGGACGCAGGCGGCAAGGTTGGCACCGACCGGCTGACTGGTCGAATCACTGCCAAGAACATGCAGTGGGCCTATCGTTCCTCCGCTGGTGACCGCAAGTCGGCAAAGTCGCCGGAAGGTGTCGTTGGCCCAGGCGATGTTGTTTATGTCGAGCCCACCGATACTGCGGGAGAATATCGCCTGCGCCAGCCGCCGAAGGTGCAGGGCGGCCTTGTCGCCATGGACCCGCAGACCGGCCGTGTGCTGGCGATGGCCGGTGGCTTTTCCTACGGTCAGTCGGAATTCAACCGGGCGACCCAGGCGATGCGCCAGCCAGGCTCGTCCTTCAAGCCCTTCGTCTACGCGGCAGCGTTGGATAACGGCTATACGCCTGCATCCGTCATCCTCGATGCTCCGTTCGAGCTCGTCACCGGCGGTCAGGTCTGGCGCCCGGAAAACTACGGCGGTGGTTCGGCCGGTCCCTCGACCCTGCGCCTCGGCATCGAAAAGTCGCGTAACCTGATGACGGTGCGGCTTGCCAACGATATGGGCATGAACCTCGTCGCCGAATATGCCGAACGTTTCGGCATCTATGACAAGATGCTGCCGGTTCTCGCCATGTCGCTCGGTTCGGGCGAAACGACGGTTCTGCGCATGGTTTCGGCCTATTCCGTACTTGCCAACGGCGGCAAGCAGATCAAGCCATCGATGATCGACCGCATTCAGGACCGTTACGGCAAGACGATCTTCCGTCATGAAGATCGCACCTGCGACAATTGCAATGCTGCCGATTGGCAGGAACAGGAAGAGCCTGTTCTGACCGATAATCGCGAACAGGTCCTCGACCCGATGACCGCCTACCAGATCACCTCGATGATGGAAGGCGTGATTTCGCGCGGGACTGCCGCCGGCAAGATCAAGCTCGATCGCCCTGTGGCTGGCAAGACCGGAACCACCAATGACGAAAAAGACGCCTGGTTCGTCGGTTATACGCCGGACTTGGTCGCAGGCCTCTATCTCGGCTTCGATAGCCCGGCACCGCTCGGTCGCGGTGCGACCGGTGGCGGTCTGGCTGCCCCCGTCTTCAACGACTTCATGCAGGCCGCAACGCAGGGCACGCGCCCGGTCCAGTTTGTCGTTCCGGAAGGCATGAGCCTGATCCCGGTCAACCGCAAGACCGGGATGGCTGCAGCCGACGGCGATCCGGATACGATCATCGAGGCCTTCAAGCCCGGCACCGGCCCGGCCGACACCTTCTCGGTCATCGGCGGAGCCGACCAGTACATCCCGCCGGAGGAAATCCTGAAGGCGTCGCCGCAGGCAAACGACGCCATCAACCGCGGCTCCAGCGGGCTGTTTTAACCCCACCCTTCCCATTTGCAGACGCCTGCCGGTCTTTACATAAGCGGCAGGCGTCGCTATTCACGGCGCACATTCCATACGAGCGCAAGAAGCAGGATCATGCGGACCGAAATCGAGAACATTGTCGACGAAATCAAGCAGGCCATAAGCCTGCTGAGGAGGCATCTTTGACTGGGATCAGGCGGTAAGACGGCTGGACTGGTTGAACAACAAGTCGGAGGATCCGAACCTCTGGAACGATGCGGCGGAAGCCCAGAAGCTGATGCGCGAGCGCCAGCATCTCGACGACGGCATCACCAGCGTCCGCGCTTTCGAGCAGCAGATGCAGGATGCCATCGACCTTATCGAACTCGGTGAGGAAGAGGGCGACGCCGATATCATCAAGGAAGCCGAAGACGCATTGCGCGTTCTGCGCACGGAGGCAGCCCGCCGGCAGGTGGAGGCGATGCTGTCCGGCGAAGCCGACAGCAATGACACCTATCTGGAAGTCCATTCCGGCGCCGGTGGTACCGAGAGCCAGGACTGGGCGAACATCCTCTTGCGCATGTACACGCGCTGGGCCGAACGCCAGGGCTACAAGGTCGAGCTTCTGGAAGTTCATGATGGCGAAGAGGCCGGCATCAAGTCGGCGACGCTTCTGGTCAAGGGGCACAATGCCTATGGCTGGCTGAAGACCGAATCGGGCGTCCACCGCCTGGTGCGCATCTCGCCGTTCGACAGCAATGCCCGCCGTCACACCTCGTTCTCGTCGATCTGGGTCTATCCGGTCATCGACGATTCGATCCAGATCGATATCAACGAGAGCGATTGCCGTATCGACACCTACCGTTCGTCGGGCGCCGGCGGCCAGCACGTCAACACCACCGATTCGGCGGTGCGCATCACGCACATGCCGTCCGGCATCGTCGTGCAGTGCCAGCAGGAACGTTCGCAGCACAAGAACAAGGCCAAGGCTTGGGACATGTTGCGTGCCCGACTGTATGAAGCGGAGCTGAAGAAGCGCGAGGACGCGGCCAATGCCGAGGCCGCATCGAAGAGCGATATCGGCTGGGGCCACCAGATCCGCTCCTACGTGCTGCAACCTTATCAGTTGGTCAAGGACCTGCGCACCGGCGTTGCCAGCACGGCACCTGACGATGTGCTCGACGGCGACCTCAATGAGTTCATGGAAGCGGCGCTTGCCCACCGCGTCAACGGCGGCGCCGATGCCGTGGTCGACGATCTGGCGTGAGCCTGTTTCTCCTATCCTCTGAAAATCCGAAAAGCCGGGCCCGCCAATCGCTCGGCTTTTCTTTTGGACGCCCGGCTTTTTTTGAAAGACTGCGCGGTCAGTTCGTTTCGCGCTCGACCTTGATGTCGCCGATATCGTCGATCAGCACGGTCCAGGTCTCAGGTTCGGCTGCTGTCGGATCGGTCTTCAGATAGACGGTGGCGAACAGGCCGGGCTGGTTAGAGATACCATCGGATGTCTCAGGCCTGATATCGGTGATATAGGCCTTCATCGCGGAAAATTCCTCAAGCTCCGCCGACGAGACAACTTTGGGACCGGCCGCATCCAGCGCCACCTGCTGCAGGAAGATGTGAGCGTTGCCCTCGGGCTGGCGCACGGCGACAAGCTTGTAATAACCGCGCTGCGCCGCCGCTGGTTGATCCTGCGCCGGCTTGGCAGCACTCGGATCCACGACGGCCAGCGGATCGCCGCTTTCCTCCCAATATCCCGTGCTTGTCACGAAAATGATATTGGCAGGCATCAGTACGGTCTCGTCCGCGCGGGCAGGTGCCCCCACGACAAACGGCAACACCAAAACGAGCGCAGCCAGACACTGCACGGAAAGCGGGGCTGCGCGTGGCCGGGCCGCATACCCGCGCTGTTGCGGCAGCAACCGCCGCCAAAGCGAACGCACGCTGAAACATGGGATAGGGAGCATCGTCGTCGCCTTCGGTAAACTCGTGTGAAAAGCCGGATGCTCTGCTGCGCCGATCCGTTGCCGGCACCAAGGCATACTCAACCCTGCCACAGTTTCCGGCCGAAATCGATTCGAAATCAAAGTATTGCGGCGGCAGACAGCGAAGGTGCCTGCTGCTTCTAGTTGGAAAATTGTTCCGCAAGGATACGGTCCGACCAGGAATAATCCGGATCCGAAAGAATATGCGCCGTCGTGTTTTCCGATTCGGCGATGCGCACCTTCACCACCGACTTGACCTCGACATGATCGGCGACCGCGTTGACCGGGCGTTTTTCCGGTTCGAGAATGGCGATATCGACGGTCACCTTGTTGGGCAGCAATGCGCCGCGCCAGCGCCGTGGCCGGAACGGGCTGACCGGCGTCAAAGCTAGAAGCGGGGCCTCTAGCGGCAGGATCGGCCCGTGGGCGGACAGGTTGTAGGCCGTGGACCCAGCGGGCGTGGAAAGCAGGACGCCGTCGCAAATCAGTTCCTCCAGCCGGACGCGATCATCGACCACGACCCGCAGCTTGGCTGCCTGATAGGATTGGCGAAACAGATAGACCTCGTTGATCGCCAGCGCCTTGAAACTGTTGCCGTCGGCATCGGTGGTCTGCATCTCAAGCGGACGGAACGTGTTCTCCACGGCATCTGCCAGGCGTTTGTGCAGGTTTTCGGTGCTGTAGCGGTTCATCAGAAAGCCGATCGAGCCGCGGTTCATGCCGTAGATCAGCTTGCCGGAATTCATCGTCTTGTGCAGCGTCTGCAACATGAAGCCATCGCCGCCAAGCGCCACGATCACGTCTGCTTCGTCCGGATCTTCCTGGCCGTATAGCGCGATCAGCTCCTCTGCCGCCGCCTGGGCTTCGTCGGTGGAGGAAGCGGCGAAGGCGATGGTTTTGAACGTGCGAGCCATGAAATGCCTGTCTGTTTTACGATAAGGGCCGTTCAAAATGGAAAGGCCCGAAATGTGGTCCGTCTGGAAGTCCGACAGAAGGCGCCGCTGCAGAGAATACAGACGTTATCATGCACAAAAGAACATTGCGGGGAAGAAAAGATTGAACTTCATTCCCGCCAATGATCGGCGACCCACGGTGTTGGAAGGATATATTGGCGCAGGTACTTGAACGGTGCCTTGCGTTTCCGCCGGCTCGCGTCAAACACGCCGTAAATATGGTCGAGAGGTGTTGTGGCATGCCCGCTCTCGCCGAACTGCCCATCAATCGCATGCTGCGGGAAGAAGTTGCGCGGGAAGAGGATGACCTTGGCATTCGTAGGAAGGCGGGGCACCAGGAAATAGTTCAGCGGGATCGGCCAACGGCAATCCTGTTTGAAATGCAGGACCCAGCGGCGAGGGAAAAATTTGACGCCGCCCGGAGCGTTGCGGGTGACAAACCGTTGTTCGAATTCATATTTGTCAGCGACCCCTTGCGGGTCGGCGCGGAATTTCTCGAGCAGCGGTACAAGTTTGCCGACCGGAAACCGGAACAAAGATGTCTGGCCAAGCCGCTCGAATGGCGTGGTCTGATTCTGGGCGATCATCACATCATCCGGCCCGCCCATTTCAAAGAAGGAGTCGAGGGAGCCGACGATCACAAGATCGAGGTCGAGGAACAGCACAGGGCCGGTCAGACTGCCGAGAGTGGGCCCCCACAGGCGCGCCTTGGGCCAGATGCCCTTGGTTTTCACCGGCATCTTTTCGATATTCAGCGGTGGTAGGTCCTCCAGGTGAATTTCTGGCCGCAGACCATCCCGATTGTCGGTAAAACAGGTGAAGGTGAAGGGGGGCGTGATGTTGCGCGCCACCATCGCATAGAGCCGGTTGATGAACGGCGCGCCGTATTTCGTGCCCCAGTTGATGCAAATAATCTGTTTCACGCCGCCACTTGCAGCCAGGACATCCGCCGTCATGCTTGTCATTCCTCATTTCGCGCCGGGGCTTTTCGCTCAGGCGTTCAAGCCCGTTCCAACGGCATATCGCGACTGCTTATATAAGCTTGCTGCGACCTGATTCTAAGTGTGCAATTGCAAATCCATCGGATACGCCAACTCACCGCGAGTTGCCAAAACATTCGGGTAATGAGGATTTTGCCAGCGGAAAAATGGTGCCCCCACCAGGACTCGAACCCGGGACCCCCTGATTACAAATCAGGTGCTCTACCAACTGAGCTATAAGGGCAGCACTTGCGGCTGGGAATTAGCATATTCTGGTCGCGTGTAAAGCAAAAATGCTGTTCGGCAGCTGCTTTTTCGCACCGGCACCGGCCGAGTGTGCAGCGATCGTTGTTTTGCGGTGATTACAGGCCGGGTTTTGTCGGCCGCATTTTTGCCGCCTGCAGTGGCGCGCGGTGAGCGAGGCGCCTTTGCAGCCGCGGGGGGATGAAAAAAGTGAGAATCGCCAGCGCTGCCGACAGCGCACAGACCAGCCAAAGTACACCAGCGCCAAGCGCCCGTTCGAGAAAGGCACCGCAGATGCCCCCGGACACCATGCCAAGCCAGGGGACGATCTGCAGCGACCAGTCTGGCCGCGGCGCGCCGACGATCCAGCTGCCGATGCCTTTACCGAAACGGGAGAGGGCGCCGGTCACGTAGGTCAGCCCGATCGGTAGTCCTTCGATGTGCTCGACGGCGGCATTGACGAGCCCCATGGCCAGCACGATCGCGTAGAATTGCAGCGTTGCAAGATCTGGATCGGTGATGACGGCGGCAAACGCAAGCAGGACGGTAACGCCGGCAAGGACGCGAAACGCCCGCCGGGCCGCGTTGTGGGCGATGATGATCCCGAGCGCGTTGCCGGCGACGAACATCAAAAGGGCGCCGAGCAGAATTCCCGCATAGGCCGGCTTCCCGTCGGCGAGCGCGACGGCGGCGCGAGTGGTGTTGCCGCTCATGAAAGAGACGAAGCTGCCGGCAATCAGAAGGCCGGCCGCATCCGTCATGCCGGCGAGAAACGAGATGGCGGCGACGAGGACGATGCCAAGTCCCGTGCGCCGCTTCCGGATGATGCGCCGCCGCCGCTCCCGCGTCATGATTGTCCGTTGCCTCCGCCAGCGTTGATTCGGCCGTTTGAAACGCCGTCATCATAGGCCTGGCAGCCTGAGAGAAGCTATCTATTCCGCCGCGTCGAGCATTGCCGGGCGCGGATCGATTTCCGTGCAGCGCGACATTGCACTGGGCAGATTGTCGGCAAGGAAATCGATGAGCGCGCGGACCGACGGAAGCATGCCGTGACGCGACGTGAAGACCAGGTGGGCAATGGTGGCGTTCGAGCACCAGTCCGGCAGCACCTGCACGAGCACGCCGGTGCGGATCCCCCGGCCGCAGAGATGATCCGGCAGAAGCGCAATGCCGACACCCTCGATGGCCGCCCGTTCGAGGATGCCGAAATCGCCGCAGCCGATGATGGGCTGATGGGTAATGTCCCGCCTTGTTCCATCGGCGTGGTTCAAATGCCAGGTATCGGAGAGGTGCTGCTCGTTCATCGACAGCGTCGGCATCGTGCCGAGCGTCTCGATCGTCACATTGCCGATCCGCGCTATCAGTGCAGGGCTGGCCACGAGAAACTGACGCGCCTCGCCCAGTTTGCGCACGATGAGGTTGTTGTCCGTATCCAGTTGGTCGCGCGCTCGAAGTGCAATGTCGATGCGCTCTTCGACCAGGTCGATCCGGCGATTGGAGGCGGTGATCAGCAGCCGGACGTCCGGATAGCGCCGATGAAAGGCCGGCAGGATATGGCCGACGAGGGGCGTAAAGCCGATCGGACAGGCAAGACGCACGACACCCGTTGGCTCACTCTTTGCTGCGGCAACCACCGCTTCGGCGGCCTCGACGCCGGACAGGATGGTTTCGCAGCGCTCATAGAAGGCCTGGCCGATCTCCGTCACCCGCAGCTTGCGGGTCGAGCGTTCGAGAAGGCGGACATCGAGCTGCTGCTCGAGCCGGGCCACATGCTTGCTGAGCTTGGATTTGGGGACGTTGAGGGCACGCGCAGCCGCGGAAAAGCCCTTGTGTTTCACGACTGCGGCAAACAGCGCGATATCGTTCAGGTCCTGCATGTCACACCTTCGTTTCCATCGATGACCGCCACCATTGTTTCTATCAGGAAACGGCCTGTCGAAAAAGGGTTAGCTTATCAGCGGATTGTTTTAAATTCATATGTGATGCACCCAAACGCCACACGCACATAAAGGTGCCATTATGAACATTCTCCACATCGACTCCGGCATTCTCGGAGATCATTCGGTTTCCCGCCGTCTGACCGCATCGATCGTCGCGCGCATCAAGGCCGAACGGCCCGGTGACAGCGTCACCTACCGCGATCTTGCTGCCGCTCCGCTTGCCCATCTCAACGGCTCCCATTTGATGGCGGCTTCCGCCAACCCCGAAGGCCTCGACCCGACCCTGGTTTCGGAGCTCGATGCCGCCCGCGCCTCGCTCAACGAGTTTCTTGCCGCCGACGTCGTCGTCATCGGCGCACCGATGTACAATTTCGCCATTCCAAGCCAGCTGAAGACCTGGATCGACCGCATTCTCGTGGCCGGAACGACGTTCCGTTATACCGAGGCGGGCGTCGAAGGCCTCGCCAAGGGTAAGAAGGTCATCGTCGCCTCGACCCGCGGCGGCCACTATTCCGGTGCGTCGCCGATCAGCGCCATGGATCACCAGGAAACCTATCTTAACACGGTGTTCGGTTTCATCGGCATCACCAATGTCGAATTCGTCCGTGCCGAAGGCTTGGCCATCAGCCCGGACTCGAAGGAAGCCGCCATCACCGAGGCTGAAAAGGCCATTGCCGGCCGGGGGCATTTCGATATCGCGGCCTGATCGACTGGCTGAATCTGTGTGAGGGAAAGCCGGGCAACAGGTGCCCGGCTTTCGTGTGACTTGTTGGCGCCATTACGGCGTACCGTGCGCTGGACACGGGTGCCGCGAGGCGGTAGAGCCGACGTCAGAGGGCCCGGCCCGACGGAAAACGGATTGGAATGGCAATGACGGATGTCAGGGACAGCAACGGCGCGATTCTCGTCGAGGGAGACAATGTCACGCTGATCAAGGATCTCAAGGTCAAGGGCACATCCGAAACCTTGAAGCGCGGCACGATGATCAAGGGCATCCACCTGACCGGAGATCCGGACGAAGTCGAATGCCGGCATGCCAAGATCAAGGGCTTGGTGCTGCGCACGGAGTTTCTCAAGAAGGCCTGAGCCGCAAGGATCAGCGGACTGCGGTCGGTACGTTCGGCGGGACTCGACGCACCGCGTTTTTGTATTACACTCTGCTTATGAAAAGCGTTCCGGCACTCTGGATGGTGGCGCTTGTTTCGGCCTTTGCCGGAACCTCTCTCAGTGCGTCCGTTGCTGCCGATCCCATTTGCACCTGCAGAAACCGGGACGGTTCCAGACTCGAACTCGGCCAGACGACCTGTATCCGGGTGGGCGACACCGCCTATTTGGCGCGCTGCGAAAAAGAGCTCAACGTCATGACCTGGCGCAGGCTCCGGGACGAATGCCCCGAAGCCCGCTTGTCGGTTGCCGTGCTGCCGTTGACACGGTAGCGCGTCAGGCCTTGGCCAGATGGCCGCGTGCCGCGTACATGGCGATTGCGGCCGCGTTGGAGACATTCAGCGACTTGATGGCGCCCGGCATGTCGAGACGGGCAAGCGCGTTGACGGTCTGGCGTGTCTTCTGCCGCAATCCCTTGCCTTCAGCACCGAGAACGAGTGCGATCTTTGCGCCGGAGAGTGTCTGTTCGAGCGGCTCCGGGCCTTCCGAATCAAGACCGATCGAGACGAAGCCGAGCTTGTGCAGCTCTTCCAGCGCGTCGGCGAGATTGGTGATCTGGATATAGGGGATCATTTCCAGAGCGCCGGAGGCCGATTTGGCCATGACGCCCGATTCGGTCGGGCTGTGACGCTGTGTCGTGATCAGGGCGCCGGCATTGAAGGCAACGGCGGAGCGCATGATCGCGCCGACATTGTGCGGATCGGTCACCTGGTCGAGGACGAGAATCAAAGGGCTGTCATTGAGTGCCGAAAGGCGGCGGACGGGCAGGGGAACCGTTTCCAGCATCGCACCCTGATGGATGGCGTCCGGTCCCAGTATCTTGTCGAGGTCCTGCGGCGTGACGATTTCCACGGGGAAGCCGAGGTCTTCGATCGGGCCGGTTTCAAGCCGCACCAGCGCATTCTGCGTCACGGAGAGCTTGGTGATCTTGCGCTCGGGATTGTCGAGGGCTGCACGCACCGTATGGATGCCGTAGAGCAGCACCTGATCGGGCGCCAATTGCGGCGCCTTCCAGTCTGGTGCAGCGCTTTTCTTGCGCTTGTCCTGCACGGGTGTCGGAATTTCGCCGCGTTCGCGTTTGCCATCGCGATGCGCGCGGCGAAGAGTGGCGTAATGGGTGTCTTTGGCGTTCTTGTCGCCCGGATTATCTTTGCTCATACCCGTCTTATACTGACGATGCGGTTCGCGTGGAACCGTTTTTCGCGAAATCGGCAGCTGGCAATCTTTATCGCAATTTTCCCAACTTTTTCTGAGGCGCCGTGTTGACAGGATGAAACGGGACCGTCATATACCCGGCGCAGATTGAAGGGCTGACTTGCCCCGGCAAACAACACTTTGATCTGCAAAGCTTGGTCGCTTGATCCCGACAGAATAATGGAGGGATGCCCGAGTGGTTAAAGGGGACGGACTGTAAATCCGTTGGCTCAGCCTACGTTGGTTCAAATCCAACTCCCTCCACCATTCTGTCAGACGGATCTTGACCCGCGGGTATAGCTCAATGGTAGAGCAGCAGCCTTCCAAGCTGAATACGCGGGTTCGATTCCCGCTACCCGCTCCATCAAAATGCTCCCACCGTCTGCTGCCTCTATGGCCTTGCTTTAAAAAAATTCTGCAAGCCGTTGATTTGAGTTTGCTTCCGCCTTCGGCGCGGCAGGCATTGGAATTGCGCAGCATCATCCCCACATAGGCTTCATCCAGGCCGCAAGGCCTTGACGGCGCGCAAAATAATTAAGTCTTGCGCATTCCGCCCGAAACCCTTAAACGCCTCCCCAAACCGGCGCCGCCGGTATGGTGCATTCTCATTGATCACAGGAAACTTGACCCCATGGCAAAGAGCAAATTTGAGCGCAATAAGCCGCACGTTAACATTGGCACGATCGGCCACGTCGACCATGGCAAGACGTCGCTGACGGCAGCGATCACGAAGTATTTCGGCGAATACAAGGCGTATGACCAGATCGACGCCGCACCGGAAGAAAAGGCCCGCGGCATCACCATCTCGACGGCGCACGTCGAGTATGAAACGCCTGCCCGTCACTATGCCCACGTTGACTGCCCCGGCCACGCCGACTACGTCAAGAACATGATCACCGGTGCTGCCCAGATGGACGGCGCGATCCTGGTTTGCTCGGCAGCCGACGGCCCGATGCCGCAGACCCGCGAGCACATCCTGCTTGCCCGTCAGGTTGGCGTTCCGGCGATCGTCGTGTTCCTCAACAAGGTCGACCAGGTCGACGACGCCGAACTTCTCGAGCTCGTCGAGCTGGAAGTGCGCGAACTTCTGTCGATGTACGACTTTCCGGGCGACGACATTCCGATCATCAAGGGTTCGGCTCTGGCCGCTCTTGAAGATTCGGACAAGAAGATCGGCGAAGACGCGATCCGCGAGCTGATGGCTGCTGTTGACGCCTACATCCCGACGCCTGAGCGTCCGATCAACCTGCCGTTCCTGCTGCCGATCGAAGACGTGTTCTCGATCTCGGGCCGTGGTACGGTTGTGACCGGCCGCGTCGAGCGTGGTATCGTCAAGGTCGGCGAAGAAGTCGAAATCGTCGGCATCCGCCCGACGGCCAAGACGACTGTGACCGGCGTTGAAATGTTCCGCAAGCTGCTCGATCAGGGCCAGGCCGGCGACAACATCGGTGCTCTCGTTCGCGGCGTTACCCGTGACGGCGTCGAGCGTGGTCAGATTCTGTGCAAGCCGGGTTCGGTCAAGCCGCACAAGAAGTTCATGGCTGAAGCCTACATCCTGACGAAGGAAGAGGGCGGCCGTCATACGCCGTTCTTCACCAACTACCGTCCGCAGTTCTACTTCCGCACGACGGACGTGACCGGCATCGTGTCGCTTCCTGAAGGCACGGAAATGGTCATGCCTGGCGACAACGTCACGGTTTCCGTCGAGCTGATCGTTCCGATCGCGATGGAAGAAAAGCTGCGCTTCGCTATCCGCGAAGGCGGCCGCACCGTCGGCGCCGGCATCGTCGCCTCGATCGTTGAATAACAATCGATAGACGAGGCCGAAAGCTGCCGACGCAGAAAAGTGGTGCAAATGGCGCGCAAGCGCGATTTTCACCCGGCGCTGGCTTCGTCGCCTCGATCGTCGAGTAATCGTTCCGATATTATCGGTCCTTAAGACCCCGCCGGCAACGGCGGGGTCTCTTGTTGTCTAACGACAAGCGGTGACCATGGCTGTCTACCGCTCGGCTGAGGCGTCGTGCGCGGTGGTTCGCCTGCCGACACCCGGAAATGCTGTTGCGGTACTGGAGGGGGCAGGGCATACCGGATAACGAGGCACACGCGCGCCTGTAGAGGTCGCGCGGAACGGAGGAACATCATGGGCAAGAGAATTTTGTTTACCGGCGGTGCGGGCAAGGCAGGGCGGCATGCCGTGCCTTATCTCGTGGAGGCTGGTTATGAGGTGCACAATGTCGACCTGACGCCGTTAGAGAGCCCAGGGGTGACCAATCTCATCGCCGATATCACCGATAGCGGCCAGATGTTCAACGTCATGTCGATGCACCGGGATTTTCCGGACCTGGAACAGGGGCAGGGGCCGCAGCCGTTCGATGCGGTGGTTCATTTCGCCGCTGTGCCGCGCATTCTGATCAAGCCGGACAACGAAACCTTCCGCATCAACACGATGGGCACCTACAATGTCATCGAGGCGGCGGTGAAGCTCGGCGTCCGCAAGATCATCGTCGCCTCCAGCGAAACCACCTATGGTGTCTGCTTTGCCGAAGGTCATCGCGACTTTCATCAGTTTCCCCTGGATGAGGACTATGACGTCAATCCGATGGATTCGTACGGCCTGTCGAAAGTGGTGAATGAGAAGACGGCGCGTGCCTTCGCCGAGCGTTCCGGGGCCGACATCTATGCGCTCAGAATCGGCAATGTCATCGAACCGCACGAATACGAACGGTTCCCGGCCTATTTCGCCAATCCGGAAATCCGCAAGCGCATTGCCTGGAGCTATATCGATGCCCGCGACCTCGGGCAGATCGTCAAGCTGTGCATCGAAAAGGATGGGCTGGGTTTCCAGGTCTTCAATGCAGCCAACGATACCGTGTCGGCCAATACGCCAACGAAGGAACTGGCGGCCCGCTATTTCCCCAACGTGCCGTTTACGCGCGAGATCGGCACGTTTGAGGGACTGCTTTCGAACCGGAAGATCCGCGACGTGCTGGGGTTCCGCGAGGAGCACGACTGGCGTCAATATGTCGAGGCGTAGGCTGCGGATATCAAGGCGTGGAAAAGACGTCCCGATGCGGATTTCTTTTCTTTTTTCGCGCAAAGACGCTTGTCAATCCCGGTCAAACTGAATAATAACCCGCTGACTTCACGTGGCGCTTTGCTTTTGCATTCTGCGCTGCTGGGTCTAGGGGTATAGCTCAGTTGGTAGAGCGGCGGTCTCCAAAACCGCAGGTCGTAAGTTCGAGCCTTACTGCCCCTGCCATTCAATTCGGCTGATATCAGGCCGCAACGAATTGGCGTATGATACAGGGAGAAGGCTTGTCTTCTCGGCTAATTTCGCAAAAAGACCGTTGACCTCTTGTGATTTATAGAATCGGTCTTTATGTAGGGTTCAAACAGACACGCGGCGCGTGGGGCTGATCGTCAGCTTTACGGGCCGTTAAGGCGTGAGCATTCAATGGCATCCAAAACAAATCCATTTACGTTTCTGCAGCAGGTTCGTGCTGAGACGGCGAAAGTCACATGGCCTTCACGGCGCGAGACGATGATCTCGACGCTGATGGTATTCGTCATGGTGTTCTTTGCGGCTATCTTCTTTTTTGCTGCGGACCAACTGATGGGCTGGCTGATTGGCCTCGTCCTGAATGCTGGCGTTTGAACGGTTGGGGATGAATATGGCAGCGCGTTGGTACATCGTTCACGCCTACTCGAATTTCGAGAAGAAGGTGGCTGAATCGATCGAGGAGAAGGCCAAGCAGACCGGCTTAAGTCATCTGTTTGAAAAAATTCTCGTTCCGACCGAAAAGGTCGTTGAGGTTCGCCGCGGCCGCAAGGTCGATGCCGAGCGCAAGTTCTTCCCAGGTTACGTGCTTGTGCGCGCCAACCTGACGGATGAGGCCTATCACCTCATCAAGAATACACCGAAGGTCACGGGTTTCCTCGGTTCCAACAACAAGCCGGTCCCGATTCCGGATTTCGAAGCCGAGCGCATTCTCGGTCAGGTCCAGGATGGTGTTGATCGTCCAAAGCCTTCGATCTCGTTCGAGGTCGGCGAGCAGGTGCGCGTTTCCGATGGTCCGTTCGCCTCGTTCAACGGCATCGTGCAGGACGTTGACGAAGAGCGTTCGCGCCTCAAGGTTGAAGTCTCCATCTTCGGCCGCGCAACGCCGGTAGATCTTGAGTACGCTCAGGTCGAGAAAGTCTGATTTCTGAAGGCTGCAGCGCCGAATTCCGTTCGGCTGCGCAGCTTTCTTTTGGTTTTGCCGGATCGATGTATCCGGCAAATGCGGGCAAGCCCGCAAACCGCGTGGAAGGAAACCGGTCTTAGCCGGACCGGTCAATCCGCACCACGCAACCGCAGCCGCCGTCCCGATGAAGGGCGGCATGAGAAGCCGGGAAACCGGTTGTAACGTTTCCGGGTCCGGTTCGCATATGGCGGGCAAGGATACCGGGAAAACCATAAAGGCAGAGAGAAATGGCTAAGAAAGTTGCAGGCCAGCTCAAGCTTCAGGTCAAGGCAGGATCGGCAAACCCGTCCCCGCCAATCGGCCCGGCGCTTGGTCAGCGTGGCGTAAACATCATGGAATTCTGCAAGGCGTTCAATGCCGCCACGCAGGAACTGGAAAAGGGCATGCCGATCCCGGTCGTCATCACCTACTACCAGGACAAGTCCTTCACCTTCATCATGAAGCAGCCGCCAGTCAGCTACTTCCTGAAGAAGGAAGCCAAGCTGACGGCTGGTTCCAAGACGCCTGGCAAGGGCGCCAAGGCCGGTACCCTCACCAAGGATCAGGTTCGCAAGATCGCTGAAGCCAAGATGAAGGATCTGAACGCGGCTGATATCGAAGGCGCAATGGCAATGGTTGAGGGCTCGGCCCGCTCCATGGGCCTGGAAGTGGCAGGTTGAGACCATGACAAAGATTGCAAAGCGCGTACAGAAGACCCGCGAAGGCATTGACCCGACGAAGCTCGTTGCTCTGTCGGAAGCCATCACCCTGGTGAAGGCCCGTGCGATCGCCAAGTTCGACGAAACCATCGAAGTTGCGATGAACCTCGGTGTTGATCCGCGTCACGCCGACCAGATGGTCCGTGGCGTCGTCAACCTGCCGAACGGCACCGGCCGTACGGTTCGTGTCGCCGTGTTCGCACGTGGCGCCAAGGCTGATGAAGCCAAGGCTGCCGGCGCAGACATCGTCGGCGCGGAAGAACTGGTGGAGATCGTCCAGGGCGGCAAGATCGATTTCGATCGCTGCATCGCCACTCCGGACATGATGCCGCTGGTCGGCCGTCTCGGCAAGGTACTCGGCCCGCGTGGCATGATGCCGAACCCGAAGGTCGGAACCGTCACCATGGACGTCGCCGGTGCTGTCAAGGCATCGAAGGGCGGAGCCGTTGAGTTCCGCGTCGAAAAGGCCGGTATCGTTCACGCCGGCATCGGCAAGGCATCGTTCGATGCCGCTGCTCTTGAAGAAAACATCCGCGCTTTCGCTGATGCGGTCATCAAGGCAAAGCCGGCTGGCGCCAAGGGCAATTACGTCAAGCGCGTCGCGATTTCCTCGACCATGGGTCCGGGCGTCAAGATCGACCCGTCGACGGTCAGCGCCTAATCAAGTTTATCCGGACTTTCGTCCGGTCACAGATTTCCGGCCTTTCGGGGCCGGAAATTCCGGGATCAAACCCGGAACTCCTGTCCGAGATTGCAGGTGGTTATCCCTTAATCACTTCGGCCTGCATGAGATGGGTGAGTCCCGAATTTCATTTGACGCACGCAAGTGTGGAGATTCGGTTCGAACCTCGGCTTGCCTTGTGCCGGACCCGGTTGAACGGGAACGCGCAGGGGACAGGATCCTCGAGCGTCGCCTGAGATCACCTTTGATCTCGTGCGGCAAAGGCAAACCGACTGGACTGTGTTTTGCGGTCCAGTCAACTGGAGATAGGCAGTGGAAAGAGCGGAAAAACGCGAATTCGTCACGGAGCTGAACGAGTCCTTCAAGGGCGCCGGTTCGGTTGTCGTGGCCCACTATGCTGGTGTCACAGTCGCACAGATGAACGACTTCCGTTCGAAGATGCGCGCTGCTGGCGGCACCGTCAAAGTCGCGAAGAACCGCCTGGCCAAGATCGCCCTTCAGGGTACGGAAGCCGAAGGGATGTCCAATCTCTTCAAGGGCCAGACGCTGGTAGCATTCAGCGCCGACCCGATCACGGCTCCAAAGGTTCTCATGGACTTCGCCAAGACCAACGACAAGATCGTTGTTCTGGGTGGCGCCATGGGCGCAACCACGCTGTCCGCGGATGCAGTCAAGTCGCTTGCGACCCTGCCGTCGCTGGACGAGCTGCGTGCAAAGCTGCTGGGTATGATTCAGACCCCGGCAACGCGTATCGCATCGGTTGTTGCAGCACCGGCAAGCCAGCTTGCCCGCGTGTTCGCGGCCTACGCCAAGAAGGACGAAGAAGCCGCATAAGGCGGTTTTTCGTTGTTATATCAAACCAAGTTCGAACCGAATAAAAGGAACTAAAAAATGGCTGATCTCTCTAAGATCGTTGAAGACCTGTCCTCGTTGACCGTTCTGGAAGCTGCAGAACTGTCGAAGCTTCTTGAAGAAAAGTGGGGCGTTTCCGCTGCTGCACCAGTAGCTGCTGCTGCTGCTGGCGGTGCTGCTGCTGCCGTTGTTGAAGAAGAAAAGACTGAATTCGACGTCATCCTCGCTGATGCCGGCGCAAACAAGATCAACGTCATCAAGGAAGTCCGCGCGATCACAGGCCTCGGCCTGAAGGAAGCCAAGGACCTCGTTGAAGCCGCTCCTAAGGCTGTCAAGGAAGGCGTTTCCAAGGCTGAAGCTGCTGATCTCAAGAAGAAGCTCGAAGACGCTGGCGCCAAGGTTGACGTCAAGTAATTCTGCTTGTTTTAAAGGGGAGGTGGCCATGAAAATGGCCGCCTCTCTTTGACCGCTTTCTGAACATATTACCCAAAAGCCCATTGAAAACGGCTTTTGGGTAATGGGTTCTTCAAGAGGATAGTCCCGAACCAGGAACAGCACAGCAATCCGCGCTGAGCGTTTTGGGAGGTTGGACGAGATTGAACAATCCATTGATTGACGGGATCGACTGGCCATCGGTTCCCGTCCGTTGCAGGCCCGGATGCAAAATTTGAAGGAGCGACGATGGCTCAGACCCTTTCTTTCAATGGTCGTAGGCGCGTACGCAAGTTTTTTGGTAAAATTCCCGAAGTCGCAGAAATGCCGAACCTCATCGAGGTTCAGAAGGCATCCTACGACCAGTTCCTCATGGTCGACGAGCCGCAGGGCGGTCGTCCGGACGAGGGGCTCCAGTCCGTTTTCAAGTCGGTTTTCCCGATCACGGATTTCTCCGGCGCTTCGATGCTCGAATTCGTGTCCTACGAGTTCGAACAGCCGAAGTTCGACGTTGAGGAATGCCGTCAGCGCGATCTGACCTACGCAGCGCCACTGAAGGTGACGCTGCGTCTCATCGTGTTCGATATCGACGAGGATACGGGTGCCAAGTCCGTCAAGGACATCAAGGAACAGAACGTTTACATGGGCGACATGCCGCTCATGACCAACAATGGTACGTTCATCGTCAACGGTACCGAACGCGTCATCGTTTCCCAGATGCACCGTTCGCCGGGCGTGTTCTTCGACCACGACAAGGGCAAGAGCCATTCCTCGGGCAAGCTTCTGTTTGCTGCCCGCGTCATCCCGTATCGCGGCTCCTGGCTCGACATCGAATTCGATGCCAAGGACGTTGTGCACGCGCGTATCGACCGCCGCCGCAAGATCCCCGTCACCTCGCTTCTGATGGCGCTTGGCATGGACGGCGAGGAAATCCTCGAGACTTTCTACACCAAGTCGCTCTATGCCCGTGACGGCAAGGGCTGGCGGATTCCGTTCCAGCCGGAGGTTCTCAAGGGCCAGAAGGCGCTTTCCGACCTGATCGACGCCGACACCGGCGAAGTGGTCGTTGAATCCGGCAAGAAGCTGACGCCGCGCCTGTTGAAGACGCTGACGGAAAAAGGTCTGAAGGCCATCAAGGCCACGGACGACGAGCTTTACGGCAACTTCCTTGCCGAAGATCTGGTCAATCCGTCGACGGGTGAAATCTTCCTCGAAGCTGGCGACGAAATCGACGAGAAGACGCTTGGCGTCATTCTGACGGCCGGTTTCGACGAGATCCCGATCCTCGACATCGACCATATCAATGTCGGTGCCTACATCCGCAACACGCTTTCGGTCGACAAGAACGAAAACCGTCAGGATGCCCTGTTCGACATCTACCGCGTCATGCGTCCCGGCGAGCCGCCGACCATGGATTCGGCTGAAGCCATGTTCAACACGCTGTTCTTCGATTCGGAGCGTTACGATCTCTCCGCCGTCGGCCGCGTCAAGATGAACATGCGTCTGGACGTGGATGCTGCCGACACCGTTCGTATCCTGCGCAAGGAAGACATCCTGGCTGTTGTCCGGATGCTCGTGGACCTGCGCGACGGCAAGGGCGAAATCGACGACATCGACAACCTCGGCAACCGCCGTGTGCGTTCGGTCGGCGAATTGATGGAAAATCAGTACCGCCTCGGCCTGCTCCGCATGGAGCGCGCCATCAAGGAACGCATGTCGTCGATCGAAATCGACACCGTCATGCCGCAGGACCTGATCAACGCCAAGCCTGCTGCCGCCGCTGTTCGCGAGTTCTTCGGTTCCTCGCAGCTGTCGCAGTTCATGGACCA
Organism: Pararhizobium sp. DWP3-4; assembly: GCF_049898205.1. Taxonomy (NCBI): domain Bacteria; kingdom Pseudomonadati; phylum Pseudomonadota; class Alphaproteobacteria; order Hyphomicrobiales; family Rhizobiaceae; genus Pararhizobium; species Pararhizobium sp. DWP3-4. Next base: position 139,888 of record NZ_JAFCXF010000004.1, read on the forward strand.
GGTCAACCCGCTGTCGGAAATCACCCACAAGCGCCGTCTTTCGGCTCTTGGACCGGGCGGTCTGACGCGCGAACGCGCCGGCTTCGAAGTCCGCGACGTTCACCCGACCCATTACGGCCGTATCTGCCCGATCGAAACGCCGGAAGGCCCGAACATCGGTCTGATCAACTCGCTGGCAACCTTTGCCCGGGTCAACAAGTACGGCTTCATCGAAAGCCCTTACCGCAAGATCATCGACGGTAAGGTGACCAAGGATGTCGTCTACCTGTCGGCGATGGAAGAAGCCAAGTATCACGTGGCCCAGGCCAACTCCGAACTCAACGAAGACCAGTCCTTCGTTGAAGAATTCGTTGTTTGCCGTCACGCCGGCGACGTTATGCTCGCACCGCGCGACATCGTGAACCTGATGGACGTTTCGCCCAAGCAGCTCGTATCTGTGGCGGCAGCGCTCATCCCGTTCCTGGAAAACGACGACGCCAACCGCGCCCTCATGGGCTCCAACATGCAGCGTCAGGCCGTGCCTCTGCTGCGTGCGGAAGCTCCGTTCGTCGGTACCGGCATGGAGCCGATCGTTGCCCGCGACTCCGGTGCTGCCATTGCTGCCCGCCGTGGCGGTGTGGTCGACCAGGTCGACGCGACCCGTATCGTTATCCGTGCGACGGAAGATCTCCAGGCCGGCAAGTCCGGTGTTGATATCTACCGCCTGCAGAAGTTCCAGCGTTCCAACCAGAACACCTGCGTCAACCAGCGCCCGCTGGTCACCGTCGGTGATATTCTGAACAAGGGCGACATCATCGCTGACGGTCCGTCAACCGATCTCGGTGACCTGGCTCTCGGCCGCAACGCGCTCGTCGCGTTCATGCCGTGGAACGGCTACAACTACGAGGACTCGATCCTTCTGTCCGAGCGCATCGTTCGCGATGACGTGTTCACCTCCATCCACATCGAAGAATTCGAAGTGATGGCGCGCGACACCAAGCTTGGTCCGGAAGAAATCACCCGCGATATTCCGAACGTTTCGGAAGAAGCACTGAAGAACCTCGACGAAGCCGGTATTGTCTACATCGGCGCCGAAGTGACCCCGGGCGACATTCTGGTCGGCAAGATCACCCCGAAGGGCGAAAGCCCGATGACGCCGGAAGAAAAGCTTCTGCGCGCCATCTTCGGTGAAAAGGCTTCCGACGTCCGCGACACCTCCATGCGCATGCCTCCGGGCACCTTCGGCACCATCGTCGAAGTTCGCGTCTTCAACCGCCACGGCGTGGAAAAAGACGAACGTGCGATGGCGATCGAGCGGGAAGAGATCGAGCGTCTTGCCAAGGACCGCGACGACGAACAGGCGATCCTCGATCGCAACGTCTACTCGCGTCTCCTCGACATGCTGCGCGGCCAGGTCGCTGTGGCCGGTCCGAAGGGCTTCAAGAAGGGCACCGAACTTTCGAACGCCGTCATCTCCGAATATCCCCGCTCGCAGTGGTGGATGTTTGCGACGGAAGACGAAAAGGCTCAGGGCGAAGTTGAAGCTCTGCGTGGCCAGTACGACGAATCCAAGTCGCTGCTCGAGCATCGCTTCATGGACAAGGTCGAAAAGGTCCAGCGCGGCGACGAAATGCCTCCGGGCGTCATGAAGATGGTCAAGGTCTTTGTTGCTGTGAAGCGCAAGATCCAGCCAGGCGACAAGATGGCCGGCCGTCACGGCAACAAGGGTGTGGTTTCCCGCATCGTGCCGATCGAAGACATGCCGTTCCTGGAAGACGGTACGCATGTTGACGTCGTGTTGAACCCGCTCGGCGTGCCTTCGCGCATGAACGTCGGCCAGATCCTTGAAACCCATCTGGGTTGGGCCTGCGCCGGCATGGGCAAGAAGATCGGTGCCATGCTCGATGCCTATAAGGCGGGCGCTGAAATTCAGCCGCTGCGCGATACCATCGATAGCGTCATCGGCTCTGGTCCGAAGGGCGAGCCGATCAAGGACTACGACGACGAATCGATCGTCCGTCTGGCCGAGCAGACCCGCCGCGGCGTGTCGATCGCAACGCCGGTCTTCGACGGTGCAGTCGAAGCCGACGTCAACGAGATGCTGGAACAGGCAGGCCTGAACGTTTCGGGTCAGTCGACGCTGTATGATGGCCGTACCGGCGATCAGTTCGACCGTCAGGTGACGGTCGGATACATCTACATGCTGAAGCTGAACCACCTTGTGGACGACAAGATCCACGCCCGTTCGATCGGTCCTTACTCGCTCGTCACCCAGCAGCCGCTCGGTGGTAAGGCGCAGTTCGGCGGTCAGCGCTTCGGGGAAATGGAAGTCTGGGCTCTGGAAGCCTACGGCGCCGCCTACACCCTGCAGGAAATGCTGACGGTGAAGTCCGACGACGTGGCCGGCCGTACCAAGGTCTACGAAGCGATCGTCCGAGGCGACGATACTTTCGAGGCTGGTATTCCGGAGAGCTTCAACGTTCTCGTCAAGGAAATGCGGTCGTTGGGTCTCTCGGTCGAACTGGAGAATTCCAAGCTCGACGAACTTAACGCGGCAAACCAGCAATTGCCGGACGCGGCCGAATAAGACATCAGGGTGCGTGCCGCTTTCCCAAGCGGCGCGCACCATTTCCACCCAGTCTCAAATCGTTGGGGCAGGGTAGGAAATGCGGCCGCATTTCATGCGGTTTTATCCGTTTCGAGCAGGAAGCCGGCGCCCGGGATTTGCCGCGCTCTCTGCCAAGCTCAGGGCGATAGCCCATAAAGGAGATAGGCATGAACCAAGAGGTCATGAACCTTTTCAATCCGCAGGTGCCTGCGCAGACCTTCGATTCCATCCGGATTTCGATTGCGTCGCCGGAGAAGATTCTCTCCTGGTCCTACGGTGAGATCAAGAAGCCGGAAACAATCAACTACCGCACGTTCAAGCCGGAACGCGACGGCCTTTTCTGCGCGCGTATCTTTGGCCCGATCAAGGACTATGAGTGCCTGTGCGGCAAGTACAAGCGCATGAAGTACAAGGGCATCATCTGCGAAAAGTGCGGCGTCGAAGTGACGTTGTCGCGCGTTCGCCGTGAGCGCATGGGCCATATCGAGCTTGCAGCTCCGGTCGCCCATATCTGGTTCCTGAAGTCCCTGCCGAGCCGCATCGCGACGCTGCTCGACATGACGCTGAAGGATATCGAGCGCGTCCTGTATTTCGAAAACTACATCATCACCGAACCGGGCCTGACCTCACTCAAGGAAAGTCAGCTTCTCTCGGAAGAAGAATACATGATCGCCGTCGACGAGTTCGGCGAAGATCAGTTCACCGCGATGATCGGTGCTGAAGCCATCTACGAGATGCTGGCTTCGATGAATCTCGAAAAGATCGCTGGCGATCTGCGCGCGGAAATGGCTGACACCACGTCCGAGCTGAAGCAGAAGAAGCTGATGAAGCGCCTGAAGATCGTCGAGAACTTCATGGAATCCGGCAACCGCCCGGAATGGATGATCATGAAGGTCGTCCCGGTGATCCCGCCGGACCTGCGTCCGCTGGTACCGCTGGACGGCGGCCGTTTCGCCACATCCGACCTCAACGATCTTTATCGCCGCGTTATCAACCGGAACAACCGTTTGAAGCGCCTGATCGAGCTGCGTGCGCCTGGCATCATCATCCGCAACGAAAAGCGCATGCTGCAGGAATCCGTTGACGCCCTGTTCGACAACGGCCGCCGTGGCCGCGTCATCACCGGCGCCAACAAGCGTCCGCTGAAGTCGCTGTCCGACATGCTCAAGGGCAAGCAGGGCCGCTTCCGTCAGAACTTGCTCGGCAAGCGCGTCGACTATTCCGGCCGTTCGGTCATCGTGACCGGCCCGGAATTGAAGCTGCACCAGTGCGGCCTGCCGAAGAAGATGGCGCTCGAACTGTTCAAGCCGTTCATCTACGCCCGCCTCGACGCCAAGGGTTATTCCTCGACCGTCAAGCAGGCCAAGAAGCTGGTTGAAAAGGAAAAGCCGGAAGTCTGGGACATCCTAGACGAGGTCATCCGCGAGCACCCCGTGCTTCTCAACCGCGCACCGACGCTGCACCGCCTGGGCATCCAGGCCTTCGAACCGATCCTGGTCGAAGGCAAGGCGATCCAACTGCATCCGCTCGTCTGCACGGCGTTCAACGCCGACTTCGACGGTGACCAGATGGCCGTTCACGTTCCGCTGTCGCTGGAAGCGCAGTTGGAAGCCCGTGTCCTGATGATGTCGACCAACAACATCCTGCACCCGGCAAACGGCGCGCCGATCATCGTTCCGTCGCAGGACATGGTTCTCGGCCTCTACTATCTGTCGATCCTGAACCAGAACGAGCCGGGCGAAGGCATGGCCTTCTCCGATCTCGGCGAACTGCATCACGCGCTTGAAACCAAGTCGGTGACGCTGCATGCCAAGATTCGCGGCCGCTTCAAGACGGTCGATGCCGACGGCAAGCCTGTCTCGAAGATCTATGAAACCACGCCTGGCCGTATGATCATCGGCGAACTTCTGCCGAAGAACGCCAACGTGCCGTTCGACGTCTGCAACCAGGAACTGACCAAGAAGAACATCTCCAAGATGATCGACACGGTCTACCGCCATTGCGGCCAGAAGGACACGGTCATTTTCTGCGACCGCATCATGCAGCTCGGCTTCGCCCATGCCTGCCGCGCCGGCATTTCGTTCGGCAAGGACGACATGGTCATTCCGGATACCAAGGCCAAGATCGTCGGTGACACCGAAAGCCTGGTGAAGGAATACGAACAGCAGTACAATGACGGCCTGATCACTCAGGGCGAAAAGTATAACAAGGTCGTCGACGCCTGGGGCAAGGCAACGGACAAGGTCGCCGAAGACATGATGGCCCGCATTAAGGCTGTCGAATTCGACGATAACGGCCGTCAGAAGCCGATGAACGCCATCTACATGATGTCGCACTCGGGTGCTCGTGGTTCTCCGAACCAGATGCGTCAGCTCGGTGGCATGCGCGGCCTGATGGCCAAGCCGTCGGGTGAAATCATCGAGACGCCGATCATCTCGAACTTCAAGGAAGGCCTGACCGTTAACGAGTACTTCAACTCGACCCACGGTGCCCGTAAGGGTCTCGCAGACACCGCCTTGAAGACCGCAAACTCCGGTTACCTGACACGCCGTCTCGTTGACGTCGCGCAGGATTGCATCGTCAACTCGGTGGATTGCGGTACCGAAACCGGCCTCACCATGACCGCCATCGTCGATGCCGGTCAGGTCGTTGCCTCCATCGGTGTCCGCGTTCTCGGCCGTACGGCTCTCGACAATATCGATCACCCGCTGACCGGCGATCGCATCGTCGATGCCGGCCGGATGATCCTTGAAGCCGATGTCGTCGAAATCGAAAAGGCTGGCATCCAGTCGATCCGTATTCGTTCGGCTCTGACCTGCGAAATCCAGACCGGCGTCTGCGGCGTCTGCTACGGTCGTGACCTTGCACGCGGAACACCTGTCAATATGGGTGAGGCTGTCGGCGTTATCGCCGCTCAGTCGATCGGTGAACCTGGTACCCAGCTCACCATGCGTACGTTCCACCTTGGTGGCACGGCAACGGTTGTCGACAGCTCGTTCCTGGAAGCGTCGTACGAAGGTACGATCCAGATCAAGAACCGCAACATGCTGCGCAACTCCGACAACGTTCTCGTCGCGATGGGCCGTAACATGGCGGTCCAGATCCTCGACGAACGTGGTGTCGAGCGCTCCTCGCAGCGCGTCGCCTACGGCTCGAAGATCTTCGTCGATGACGGTGACAAGGTGAAGCGCGGCCAGCGTCTGGCCGAGTGGGACCCCTACACACGCCCGATGATGACGGAAGTCGAAGGAACGGTTCATTTCGAAGATATCGTCGATGGTATCTCCGTTCTGGAAGCGACCGACGAAGCAACCGGCATCACCAAGCGTCAGGTTATCGATTGGCGTTCGACGCCACGCGGTATCGACCTGAAGCCGGCAATCGTCATCAAGGACAAGAACGGCGCAGTGATGAAGCTGTCGCGTGGTGGCGACGCCCGCTTCATGCTTTCGGTCGACGCCATTCTGTCGGTCGAGCCGGGCACCAAGGTCTCCCAGGGTGACGTGCTTGCACGTTCGCCGCTGGAAAGCGCCAAGACGAAGGACATCACCGGTGGTCTGCCGCGCGTTGCCGAACTCTTCGAAGCGCGCCGTCCGAAGGATCACGCGATCATCGCCGAAATCGATGGTACGATCCGCTTCGGCCGCGACTACAAGAACAAGCGCCGCGTGCTGATCGAGCCTGCGGAAGACGGTGTGGAGCCGGTCGAATACCTGATCCCGAAGGGCAAGCCCTTCCATCTTCAGGATGGCGACTATATCGAAAAGGGTGACTACATCCTCGACGGTAACCCCGCACCGCACGACATCCTGGCGATCAAGGGCGTGGAGGCACTCGCTTCCTACCTGGTCAACGAAATCCAGGAAGTCTACCGTCTGCAGGGCGTTGTGATCAACGACAAGCACATCGAGGTGATCGTTCGCCAGATGCTGCAGAAGGTCGAAGTCACCGACGCTGGTGACAGTACCTATATCGTTGGCGACAGCGTCGACCGTATCGAACTGGAAGATGTCAACGATCAGCTGATCGAACAGGGCAAGAAGCCGGCTTACGGCGATCCGGTCCTGCTCGGCATCACCAAGGCATCGCTGCAGACGCCGTCCTTCATCTCGGCCGCTTCCTTCCAGGAAACGACCAAGGTGCTGACGGAAGCTGCGATCGCCGGCAAGACCGACGGCCTGCAGGGTCTGAAGGAAAATGTCATCGTCGGCCGCCTCATCCCGGCCGGTACCGGTGGCACGATGACCCAGATCCGCCGTATTGCGACCGCGCGCGACGAGATGATCCTCGAAGAGCGCCGCAAGGGAACGGGTGCCGACACGGCAACTCCGATGCTCGCCGACATGGCAGCCAAGGAAGAAGCTGCGGCCGAATAAGGCTTAGAAGGCGAGGGCGGTTTGCCGCCCTTTCCAACTTATTGAAAAGGCCGCCCGGAGTGATCCGGGCGGCCTTTTGCATTTCGTTTCACGCGAATTCGCCGCTATCACACGAGGCAGCGGTGCTCGATGGGCGTTATCCGAACTTGATGATCGCCACTTCGCCGGTCAGCGCGCCCTGATAGGCGGATGCGTGCGGCTCATCGTTGGGCACGTCGGTCAGCGTGCCGATCTGATCGAGGTCGGCCTCGAGAAAACCTTCCTCGGCCAGTGCGTTCAACGCTTCCCGAACGGCGGTATCGTCGTCAGGTGCCCGCAGCATCACGTGAATGTCCACGCCTTCTTCGTCGCCATCCTGCTCATAGGCCTTGCCGATGATGATGAAGATCATCGGTCCGTCGAGATTGTTGTCATTGTCCGGCTTGGCAGTCATGGCTATTTCCTCTTTCGAAAGATATGTGAAACGACTTTACAGCGTATTGCTGCCGTGCGCAGAGGAAAAAACACTGTTCCCACGACGAATCGTCACGGGCAGGGACGGCGATTCCCGCCGTTGTTGCGGAATTGTAGAATTGCTTTATGATTCTTTAAGTTGAACAGGACGCTCTGACGATTCCGCCCCGCGCGGACCGCCACTTGCTCCCGTTTCGGCGTCAAAGCCTTGTTTTGCAGGCATGTCAGCCCTGCCGAACCAAGAATAATTGTTAATTCCCCTTGACGCGACACCCCGAAATCAGTACACCCCGCCCCATCGGAGCCTATGTGAGGCTGGCTGGTTCGGAACGTCACGTTCTGGAGTTCGCCTCAAACAAGGTTCGAAACGCACGCTGAAGACCAAAATGCTGCACGCAAGACGCTGAAAATATTGGTGTCCTCTGCTTTTTGCGGGCCATCTGCCGAAAGGCGGATCGGTCCTCGTTTTGCGCATTTATGGCGTTCGAAACCGCCGGAGACGGCATTGATCCGCCCGCAAGGGTATTGAGACAGAATTTGTAAGGGATGGTTATATGCCTACCGTAAACCAGCTGATCCGCAAGCCGCGTCAGGCACAGGTAAAGCGCAACAAGGTTCCTGCTCTGCAGGAAAACCCGCAGAAGCGTGGCGTTTGCACGCGCGTTTATACAACGACCCCGAAGAAGCCGAACTCGGCTCTGCGTAAGGTTGCCAAGATCCGCCTCACCAACGGCTTCGAAGTCATCGGCTACATTCCGGGCGAAGGTCACAACCTTCAGGAACACTCCGTTGTCATGATCCGCGGCGGCCGCGTAAAGGACTTGCCGGGCGTTCGTTACCACATCATTCGCGGCGTTCTCGATACCCAGGGTGTCAAGAACCGTAAGCAGCGCCGTTCGAAGTATGGTGCAAAGCGTCCGAAGTAATTCGGGTTCCACAATTTAAGGTGCTGCGCGAGGTTCTCCGCGTGTTAAGGCGCCCGTTCAAAGTTGAGAGACAAAAGTATGTCACGTCGTCATAGTGCAGAAAAACGCGAGATCAATCCGGACCCGAAGTTCGGCGATCTGGTCGTCACCAAGTTCATGAATGCAATCATGCTTCATGGTAAGAAGTCGGTCGCTGAAAACATCGTTTACGGTGCGTTCGATCTGGTCCAAGGCAAGCTGAAGCAGGAGCCGGTCACCGTGTTCCATTCCGCTCTCGACAATATCGCTCCGCACGTCGAAGTTCGTTCGCGCCGCGTCGGTGGTGCAACCTACCAGGTTCCAGTCGATGTTCGTCCGGAGCGCCGCCAGGCACTTGCCATTCGCTGGCTTATCGCTGCTGCCCGCAAGCGCAACGAAACCACCATGATCGATCGCCTCTGCGGCGAACTCATGGATGCGGCAAATGGCCGTGGTTCCGCTGTCAAGAAGCGCGAAGACACGCACAAGATGGCTGACGCCAACCGCGCATTCTCGCACTATCGCTGGTAATCGACGTACAATTTTCGAAAGGCAGTCATTATGGCTCGCGAATATAAGATCGAAGACTACCGCAATTTCGGTATCATGGCGCATATCGACGCCGGCAAGACCACGACCACTGAGCGGATTCTCTACTACACCGGCAAGTCGCACAAGATCGGTGAAGTTCATGACGGCGCCGCCACCATGGACTGGATGGAGCAGGAGCAGGAACGCGGTATCACCATCACGTCCGCTGCCACCACGACCTACTGGAAGGGTCGCGACGGCAAGATGCGCCGTTTCAACATCATCGACACGCCCGGCCACGTCGACTTCACCATCGAAGTCGAACGTTCGCTGCGCGTTCTCGACGGTGCGATCGCTCTGCTCGACGCCAATGCCGGTGTTGAGCCGCAGACGGAAACCGTCTGGCGCCAGGCTGAAAAGTACAACGTCCCGCGGATGATCTTCTGCAACAAGATGGACAAGACCGGTGCTGACTTCTACCGCTCGGTAGAGATGATCAAGACCCGTCTCGGCGCCATCGCTGTTGTCATGCAGCTCCCGATCGGTGCGGAAACCGAATTCAAGGGCGTTATCGACCTGATCGAGATGAATGCCCTGATCTGGCGCGACGAGTCGCTCGGCGCCCAGTGGGATGTCGTCGAGATTCCGGACGACATGAAGGAAAAGGCTGTTGAATATCGCGAGAAGATGATCGAACAGGTCGTCGATATCGATGAGCAGGCGATGGAAGACTATCTGAACGGGATCATGCCGGACAACGACAAGATCCGTCAGCTGGTTCGCCGCGGTACCATCGACGTGAAGTTCCACCCGATGTTCTGCGGTACGGCCTTCAAGAACAAGGGCGTTCAGCCTTTGCTCGACGCCGTCGTCGAATATCTGCCTTCGCCGCTCGACATTCCGTCGATCAAGGGCATTGATGTGAAGACCGAAGCCGAAATCGCCCGTCATCCGTCGGATGAAGAGCCGTTGTCGATGCTCGCCTTCAAGATCATGAACGACCCCTTCGTCGGTTCGCTCACCTTCGCCCGCATCTATTCCGGCAAGCTCTCCAAGGGCACGTCGGTCATGAACACGGTCAAGGAAAAGCGCGAGCGCGTCGGCCGTATGCTGCAGATGCATTCCAACTCCCGTGAAGACATCGAAGAAGCCTTTGCCGGCGACATCGTTGCTCTCGCAGGCCTCAAGGAAACCACGACCGGCGACACGCTCTGCGATCCGCTGCACCAGGTTATCCTTGAGCGCATGGAATTCCCCGAGCCGGTCATCCAGATCGCCATCGAGCCGAAGACCAAGGGCGACCAGGAAAAGATGGGCCTCGCGCTCAACCGCCTGGCTGCTGAAGATCCTTCGTTCCGCGTCAAGACGGATGAAGAATCCGGCCAGACGATCATCGCCGGCATGGGTGAACTTCACCTCGACATCCTCGTCGACCGCATGCGCCGCGAATTCAAGGTTGAAGCCACCGTCGGCGCGCCGCAGGTTGCCTACCGTGAATCGATCACGAAGCGTCATGAAGAAGACTACACGCACAAGAAGCAGTCCGGTGGTACCGGTCAGTTCGCGCGCGTCAAGATCGTCTTCGAACCGAATGAAGAAGGCGACGACTTCAAGTTCGAATCCAAGATCGTCGGTGGTTCCATTCCGAAGGAATACATCCCCGGCGTTCAGAAGGGCATCGAAAGCGTCCTGTCTTCCGGTCCGCTGGCTGGCTTCCCGATGCTCGGCGTCAAGGCAACCCTGATCGACGGCGCATTCCATGACGTCGACTCCTCGGTTCTCGCCTTCGAAATCGCCTCGCGTGCCTGCTTCCGTGAAGCAGCCAAGAAGGCTGGCGCCCAGTTGCTCGAGCCGATGATGAAGGTCGAAGTCGTGACGCCGGAAGATTACGTCGGTGACGTGATCGGCGATCTGAACTCGCGTCGCGGTCAGATCCAGGGCCAGGAAGCACGCGGCATCGCCGTCGTGATCAATGCCAACGTGCCGCTGGCCAACATGTTCAAGTACGTGGACAACCTGCGCTCGATGAGCCAGGGCCGCGCACAGTACACGATGACCTTCGATCACTATGCGCCGGTTCCGTCGAACGTGGCACAGGAAATCCAGGCGAAATACTCCGGTCAGAAGTGACCGGAGCCTAACGCCAGCTGACAGAAACAAGAGAATTCCCCTTCGGGGTTAAAAAACGGAGAGCCGGAAATGGCAAAGAGCAAATTTGAGCGCAATAAGCCGCACGTTAACATTGGCACGATCGGCCACGTCGACCATGGCAAGACGTCGCTGACGGCAGCGATCACGAAGTATTTCGGCGAATACAAGGCGTATGACCAGATCGACGCCGCACCGGAAGAAAAGGCCCGCGGCATCACCATCTCGACGGCACACGTCGAGTATGAAACGCCTGCCCGTCACTATGCCCACGTTGACTGCCCCGGCCACGCCGACTACGTCAAGAACATGATCACCGGTGCTGCCCAGATGGACGGCGCGATCCTGGTTTGCTCGGCAGCCGACGGCCCGATGCCGCAGACCCGCGAGCACATCCTGCTTGCCCGTCAGGTTGGCGTTCCGGCGATCGTCGTGTTCCTCAACAAGGTCGACCAGGTCGACGACGCCGAACTTCTCGAGCTCGTCGAGCTGGAAGTGCGCGAACTTCTGTCGATGTACGACTTTCCGGGCGACGACATTCCGATCATCAAGGGTTCGGCTCTGGCCGCTCTTGAAGATTCCGACAAGAAGATCGGCGAAGACGCGATCCGCGAGCTGATGGCTGCTGTTGACGCCTACATCCCGACGCCTGAGCGTCCGATCAACCTGCCGTTCCTGCTGCCGATCGAAGACGTGTTCTCGATCTCGGGCCGTGGTACGGTTGTGACCGGCCGCGTCGAGCGTGGTATCGTCAAGGTCGGCGAAGAAGTCGAAATCGTCGGCATCCGCCCGACGGCCAAGACGACTGTGACCGGCGTTGAAATGTTCCGCAAGCTGCTCGATCAGGGCCAGGCCGGCGACAACATCGGTGCTCTGGTTCGCGGCGTTACCCGTGACGGCGTCGAGCGTGGTCAGATCCTGTGCAAGCCGGGTTCGGTCAAGCCGCACAAGAAGTTCATGGCTGAAGCCTACATCCTGACGAAGGAAGAGGGCGGCCGTCATACGCCGTTCTTCACCAACTACCGTCCGCAGTTCTACTTCCGCACGACGGACGTGACCGGCATCGTGTCGCTTCCTGAAGGCACGGAAATGGTTATGCCTGGCGACAACGTCACGGTTTCCGTCGAGCTGATCGTTCCGATCGCGATGGAAGAAAAGCTGCGCTTCGCCATCCGCGAAGGCGGCCGCACCGTCGGCGCCGGCATCGTCGCCTCGATCGTCGAGTAATTTACTCGGTTGGGAAGCGGCGCTTTCAGCGCCGCTTCCCTGAATATTTGCTGGTCGAAGCCTGCGCCTCAAGGTGTATGCCTCTCGAATTGACGGAAGCGCGAAAAAACGTGCTTTCGTGGGCGTTCGGTCATTGTGTCGGGCGCCGATTCCGTATATGTGCGGGTCGAATTGCAGAAACGGACAGAGAGTGATTTGCTCTTTGTGCTCTTTGAAGCATCAGCACCCGGAAACGAATAACGAAATGCCTCCCCCTGGGGCTTTCGCTTACAACAACAAGGATAACTCGAATGAACGGCCAGAATATCCGTATCCGCCTCAAGGCGTTTGATCACCGGATTCTTGATGCCTCCACGCGGGAAATCGTTTCGACGGCCAAGCGCACAGGCGCTTCGGTTCGTGGTCCGGTGCCGCTTCCTACGCGGATTGAAAAGTTTACTGTCAACCGCTCGCCCCACGTCGACAAGAAGAGCCGTGAACAGTTCGAGATGCGCACCCACAAGCGCCTCCTCGATATCGTCGATCCTACGCCCCAGACTGTTGACGCGCTGATGAAGCTCGACCTCGCTGCCGGCGTGGACGTGGAAATCAAGCTTTAAAAACAAGGAAGGTACGTGGATTTCGGTCCAACGGCTTCCAAAAACGGGCGACCCTTCGATCGGATGATCCCACGTGGATCGGATGAAAAAAGGGAGACCTTAAACCAGAGATGCAACGGGGGTTTCTCCGTCGCTAACTCTTAAGAGGAATGAACCAATGCGTTCAGGTGTGATTGCACAGAAGATTGGGATGACCCGCGTCTATAACGACGCTGGTGAGCACATCCCAGTTACAGTATTGCGGATGGAAAACTGCCAGGTTGTGGCCCATCGCACAGAAGACAAGAATGGCTATACCGCAGTTCAGCTCGGTGCTGGCCAGGCTAAAGTCAAGAACACGAGCAAGCCTTTGCGTGGTCAGTTCGCTGCCGCCAACGTAGAGCCGAAGGCCAAGGTCATCGAGTTCCGCGTTTCGTCGGACAACCTGATCGATGTCGGCGCTGAGCTCACTGCAAACCATTTCGTCGCCGGCCAGCTGGTCGACGTCACCGGTACATCGTCCGGTAAGGGTTTTGCCGGTGCCATGAAGCGCCACAACTTCGGCGGTCTGCGTGCAACGCACGGCGTGTCCGTATCGCACCGTTCGCATGGTTCGACTGGTTCCAACCAGGATCCGGGCCGCGTCTGGAAGGGTAAGCGCATGGCTGGCCACATGGGTCAGACACGCATCACCACCCAGAACCTGGAAGTGGTCTCCACCGATGAAGACCGCGGTCTGATCCTCGTCAAGGGCGCCGTACCCGGCTCCAAGGGCGCATGGATCGTCGTTCGCGACGCCATCAAGTCCGGCACTCCGGCTGACGCTCCGCGTCCTGCCGCTGTGCGCGCAGCCAAGTAAGGGGGCCAGATCATGGATCTCAACGTCACCACACTCGAGGGCAAAGAGGCCGGTAAGGTTTCCCTGTCCGACGCGATTTTCGGCCTAGAGCCGCGCGAAGATATCATTGCCCGCGTCGTTCGCTGGCAGCTTGCCAAGAAGCAGCAGGGTACGCACAAGGCAAAGGGCCGTGCAGAAATCGCACGCACCGGCGCCAAGATGTTCAAGCAGAAAGGTACGGGCCGCGCTCGTCACCATTCGGCTCGTGCTCCGCAGTTCCGCGGCGGTGGTAAGGCTCACGGCCCGGTTGTTCGCAGCCACGCCCATGACCTGCCCAAGAAGGTTCGTGCTCTCGGCCTGCGCCACGCGCTGTCCGCCAAGCTGCGTGCCGAAGAGCTGATCATCGTTGACAGCCTGGTTGCTGCTGAAGCCAAGACGAAGGCGCTGACCGGCGCATTCGCGACGCTCGGCCTGACCAACGTGTTGTTCATCGGCGGCGCCGAACTGGACAGCAATTTCAAGCTCGCAGCTCAGAACATCCCGAATGTGGACGTTCTGCCGGTGCAGGGCATCAATGTTTACGACATTCTGCGCCGCGGCAAGCTCGTGCTTTCCAAAGCAGCAGTTGAAGCTCTCGAGGAGCGGTTCAAATGACTGACCTTCGCCACTACGATGTGATCCTCGCTCCGTCGATCACCGAAAAGTCGACGCTGGTTTCTGAACAGAACCAGATCATCTTCAACGTCGCCAAGGATGCATCGAAGCCTGAAATCAAGGCTGCAATCGAAGCACTGTTCGGCGTCAAGGTTAAGGCTGTCAACACGCTGGTCCGCAAGGGCAAGCTGAAGCGCTTCCGTGGCTTCGCTGGCCGGCAAAAGGACGTCAAGAAGGCTATCGTCACGCTCGCTGACGGTCAGACCATCGACGTCTCAACCGGACTCTGAGGAATAGAACAATGGCATTGAAAAGTTTCAATCCGACCACCCCGAGCCAGCGCCAGCTGGTCATCGTCGACCGGTCCGGCCTGCACAAGGGCAAGCCGGTCAAGTCGCTGACCGAAGGCCTGTCCTCCAAGGGCGGCCGCAACAACACTGGCCGCATCACCGTGCGTTACCAGGGTGGCGGTCACAAGCGGACCTACCGCCTGATCGACTTCAAGCGTCGCAAGTTCGACGTCGAAGGCACGGTCGAGCGTCTGGAATACGACCCGAACCGCACGGCGTTCATCGCGCTGATCAACTATGCGGACGGCCAGCAGGCTTACATCATCGCTCCGCAGCGTCTTGCTGCCGGCGACAAGGTGATCGCCTCGGAAAAGCAGGTTGACGTGAAGCCGGGCAACACCATGCCGCTTCAGTACATGCCGGTTGGTTCGATCGTTCACAACGTCGAGATGAAGCCAGGCAAGGGCGGTCAGATCGCTCGCTCCGCTGGCGCCTACGTTCAGCTGGTCGGTCGCGACCAGGGCATGGCGATCCTTCGCCTGTCGTCTGGCGAACAGCGCCTGGTGCACGGCTCCTGCCTTGCAACGGTCGGTGCAGTCTCCAACCCTGACCACGGCAACATCAACGACGGCAAGGCCGGCCGTTCGGTGTGGCGTGGCAAGCGTCCGCACGTTCGCGGCGTCGTCATGAACCCTGTTGACCATCCGCACGGCGGTGGTGAAGGCCGCACCTCGGGTGGCCGTCATCCGGTTTCGCCTTGGGGTAAGCCCACCAAGGGCAAGCGTACGCGCTCGAACAAGTCGACAGACAAGTTCATCATGCGCTCGCGTCATCAGCGTAAGAAGTAAGAGAGGAAGTCTCCAATGACTCGTTCAGTATGGAAAGGTCCGTTTGTTGACGGCTATCTTCTCAAGAAGGCTGAGAAGGTTCGTGAAGGCGGCCGCAACGAAGTGATCAAGATGTGGAGCCGTCGCTCCACCATCCTGCCGCAGTTCGTCGGTCTCACGTTCGGCGTCTACAATGGCAGCAAGCATGTTCCGGTCAGTGTCAACGAAGACATGATCGGTCACAAGTTCGGTGAATTCTCTCCGACCCGGACCTATTACGGTCACGGTGCGGACAAGAAGGCAAAGAGGAAGTAATTATGGGCAAGGCAAAAGCCGAACGCCGGCTGAAGGATAACGAGGCGCAGGCAATCGCGCGCACGATCCGCGTCAGCCCCCAGAAGCTCAACCTGGTAGCTGCGATGATCCGCGGCAAGAAGGTCGACCGGGCTCTGGCCGAACTCGAGTTCTCGCGCAAGCGGATCTCGGACACTGTCAAGAAGACGCTGGAATCTGCGATCGCAAACGCAGAGAACAACCACGATCTCGACGTCGACAGCCTGATCGTTGCCGAGGCTTACGTTGGCAAGTCCATCGTCATGAAGCGTTTCCACGCTCGTGGCCGTGGCCGTGCATCGCGTATCGAAAAGCCTTTCGCGCATCTGACGATCGTTGTTCGCGAAGTCGAAGCTAAAGGGGAGGCCGCATAATGGGTCAGAAGATCAATCCAGTCGGCTTCCGCCTCGGCATCAACCGTACCTGGGATAGCCGCTGGTTCGCGGACAACGCAGAATACGGTCAGCTTCTTCACGAAGACCTGAAGATCCGTGCCTACGTCATGGAAGAGCTGAAGCAGGCCGGTATCGCCAAGGTGGTCATCGAGCGTCCGCACAAGAAGTGCCGCGTCACGATCCACTCGGCTCGCCCGGGCCTGATCATCGGCAAGAAGGGCGCAGACATCGAAAAGCTGCGCAAGAAGATCGGCGAGATGACCAAGTCGGAAACGCACCTCAACATCGTTGAAGTGCGCAAGCCGGAAGTCGACTCGACGCTCGTCGCCCAGTCGATCGCTCAGCAGCTCGAACGCCGCGTGGCTTTCCGCCGTGCGATGAAGCGTGCCGTTCAGTCCGCAATGCGTCTTGGCGCCGAAGGCATCAAGATCACCTGCGGTGGCCGTCTCGGCGGTGCTGAAATCGCGCGTACCGAATGGTATCGTGAAGGCCGCGTGCCGTTGCACACGCTTCGCGCCGACATCGACTACGGTGTGGCTGAAGCCAAGACCGCTTTCGGTATCTGCGGCATCAAGGTCTGGATCTTTAAGGGCGAAATCCTCGAACACGATCCGATGGCTTCCGAGCGTCGTTCGTCCGAGGCAGATGCCCAGGGCCCCAGCAGCAACAACCGTCGTCGCGAAAACGCGTAACAGTCGTTCCTGGCAGCTAATATCGGAGAATTAAAAAAATGTTGCAGCCAAAGCGCACTAAGTACCGCAAGCAGTTCAAGGGACGCATCAAGGGCGTTGCCAAGGGCGGTTCCGACCTTGCTTTCGGTGAATTCGGCCTGAAGTCTCAGGAGCCGAACCGCGTAAACGCACGCGAGATCGAAGCGGCCCGCCGCGCGATCACCCGTCACATGAAACGTGCCGGCCGCGTATGGATCCGCGTATTCCCAGACGTACCGGTCACGGCGAAGCCGACCGAAGTCCGCATGGGTAAAGGTAAGGGTTCGGTTGAATATTGGGCTTGCAAGGTCAAGCCCGGCCGAATGATGTTCGAAATCGACGGCGTCAGCGAAGAACTCGCCCGCGAGGCGCTTCGCCTTGGTGCTGCGAAACTCTCTGTCAAGACGCGCTTCGTTCAGCGCATTGCAGAGTAAGGAGTAAAGCCCAATGAAAGCCGATACAATCCGCGCGCTCAGCGCCGATCAGCTCAACGAAGAGCTCGCCAAGCTGAAGAAAGAGCAGTTCAACCTGCGCTTCCAGAAGGCCACAGGCCAGCTCGAAAAGTCGTCGCGCATCAATGAAGTCCGCAAGGGCATTGCGCGCGTCAAAACCATTGCCCGCCAGAAGGCGGCAGAAGCCAAGGCTTAAGGATCTAAGAATATGCCAAAACGCATTCTGCAGGGCACAGTCGTCAGCGACAAGAACGATAAGACCGTCGTGGTCCGTGTCGAGCGTCGTTTCGCGCACCCGATCTTCCAGAAGACCGTTCGCCGGTCCAAGAAGTACAAGGCGCATGACGAGAACAACCAGTACAAGGTCGGCGATCAGGTTTCCATCGAGGAATGCGCGCCGATTTCCAAGGACAAGACCTGGACAGTGGTTTCCGTTCAGGCCTAATTCTTAAGAGTTTCGCATCCGGCTCTTGCGTCGGCTGCGAAAATCTATATGAAGCAGCGCAAGGACGCTCGACTCGAGCGTTCTTTTGCTTTGAGCGCACGGAAGGTCCTGTTTAGGAAACCACCCTGGCAACGATCGATCCCGCGCGAGAACAGAAATTTAGAAGCTGGAACAGGGGGCCCTCAATCTGATGAGGTTGGCCCAACCGGTCCGGTCACAACAAGAAGGCGACCTGACATGATTCAGATGCAAACAAACCTCGACGTGGCGGATAATTCCGGCGCACGTCGTGTCATGTGCATCAAGGTGCTGGGCGGCTCCAAGCGCAAGTACGCTTCGGTCGGCGACATTATTGTCGTTTCGATCAAGGAAGCTATTCCGCGCGGCCGCGTCAAGAAGGGTGATGTGATGAAGGCGGTTGTCGTTCGCACAGCCAAGGACATCCGTCGTCCGGACGGCAGCGTCATCCGGTTCGATAACAACGCAGCTGTTCTTATCGACAACAAGAAAGAGCCGATCGGCACCCGTATCTTCGGACCGGTTCCGCGCGAACTTCGCGCCAAGAACCACATGAAGATCATCTCGCTGGCTCCAGAAGTACTGTAAGGAGCGATTGAGATGCAAAAGATTCGCAAGGGCGACAAGGTCGTCGTATTGACCGGTAAGGACAAGGGTCGTTCTGGGGAAGTTCTCCAGGTTCTGCCTAAGGAAGACCGGGCCGTTGTGCGTGGCGTAAACATGGTGAAGCGTCACCAGCGCCAGACCCAGGCCCAGGAAGCCGGTATCATCAACAAGGAAGCGTCGATTCATCTGTCGAATCTCGCGATCGCCGATCCGCAGGACGGCAAGCCGACCCGCGTCGGTTTCAAGATCGACGGCGACAAGAAGGTTCGCGTTGCAAAGCGTTCGGGAGTGTCGATCGATGGCTGACGCTAAGAAGTACGAGCCCCGGCTCAAGACCGAATATGTCGAGCGTATCTCCAAGGCGATGCAGGAGAAGTTCTCCTACGCAAACGTCATGCAGATCCCGCGCCTCGACAAGATCGTGATCAACATGGGTGTTGGCGAATCGACGGCTGATAGCAAGAAGCCGACGGTTGCTGCAGCAGACCTCGCAGCGATTGCCGGCCAGAAGCCGGTCATCACTAAGGCCCGCACCTCCATTGCCGGCTTCAAGCTGCGCGAAGACATGCCGATCGGCGCGAAGGTTACCCTGCGCGGCATTCGCATGTACGAATTCCTGGACCGCCTGATCAACATCGCGCTTCCGCGTGTTCGAGATTTCCGCGGCCTGAATCCGAAGAGCTTTGACGGCCGTGGCAACTTCGCCATGGGTGTCAAGGAACACATTGTGTTCCCGGAGATCAACTACGACAAGGTTGATCAGATGTGGGGCATGGACATCATCGTTTGCACGACGGCAACGACCGACGACGAAGCACGCGCTCTGCTCACAGAGTTCAACTTCCCGTTTCGCCAGTAAGCCGTAACGACAAGCAGAAGGATTAAGTTGAATGGCGAAGACGAGCGCAATTGAAAAAAACAATCGCCGCCGTAAGTCGGTTGCCCAGGATGCGTCCAAGCGCGCAGCCCTGAAGGCAACCATCATGAACCAGTCTCTTCCGATCGAAGAGCGCTTCAAGGCAACTTTGAAGTTGGCGAGCCTGCCGCGTGACGGTTCCAAGACCCGTGTTCGCAACCGTTGCGAAGTGACTGGTCGCCCGCGTGCATATTATCGCAAACTCAAGATGTCGCGTATTGCGCTTCGTGAACTTGGCAATTTCGGCAAGGTGCCGGGCATTGTTAAGTCGAGCTGGTAAGGAGACGGGCACATGGCAATGACTGATCCGCTGGGCGATATGCTCACCCGTATCCGCAACGGTGCTGCACGCCGCAAGTCGAGTGTTTCCACTCCGGCTTCCAAGCTGCGCGCACGCGTTCTCGATGTCCTTCAGGCTGAAGGCTACATCCGCGGTTACTCGGAAACAGAATTTGGTAACGGCAAGGCCGAGATCAATATCGAACTGAAATACTACGAAGGTGCGTCGGTGATCCGTGAGATCGGCCGCGTATCGAAGCCGGGCCGCCGAGTGTATGTCTCGGTCAAGTCCATTCCGCAGGTCGCGAACGGTCTCGGTATCACTATCCTTTCGACTCCGAAGGGTGTGATGGCCGATCATCAGGCACGCGAACAGAACGTTGGTGGCGAGGTTCTCTGCTCCGTATTCTAATACGGCAGCAGTGACCTCCATAACGGACAGACAGGTTTGAAATATGTCTCGTATCGGTAAAAAGCCCGTTCCGGTTCCTGCAGGTGTCACGGCCACGGTTAGTGGCCAGACAGTGACTGCAAAGGGCCCGAAAGGCGAACTCTTCTTCGTTGCTAACGACGAAGTCGTCGTAAAGCTGGAAGACAACAACGCGGTGTCGGTGACCCCGGTTGACCAGTCCAAGGATGCTCGTTCCAAGTGGGGCATGTCCCGCACGATGATCGAAAACATCTTCAAGGGCGTCAAGGATGGTTACGAGCGCAAGCTCGAAATCAACGGCGTTGGTTATCGCGCGTCGCTTCAGGGCAAGAACCTGCAGCTGGCACTCGGTTTCAGCCACGACGTGGTCTATCAGACTCCTGAAGGCATCTCGATTGCTGTGCCGAAGCCGACGGAAATCGTCGTCACCGGCATCAACAAGCAGCAGGTCGGCCAGGTCGCGGCAGAAATCCGCGAATACCGTGGCCCCGAGCCCTACAAGGGCAAGGGCGTCAAGTATGCTGGCGAGCGGATTGTCCGCAAAGAAGGCAAGAAGAAGTAAGGATCACGCGAAATGGCTACAAGGAAAGATACACTTGTGCGCCGCGCCAGCCGCGTGCGCCGTCAAGTCAAGGCAGTGGCCAATGGCCGTCTGCGCCTGTCTGTTCATCGCTCGTCGAAGAACATCTACGCACAGGTTATCGATGATGTTGCTGGCAAGACCGTTGCGTCTGCCTCGACACTCGACACGGATCTGCGTTCGTCGCTTAAGACGGGCGCTGACACGGCAGCTGCTGCTGCCGTTGGCAAGCTCCTCGCAGAGCGCGCCTCGAAGGCTGGTGTCAAGGACGTTGTCTTTGACCGCGGCGCCTTCATCTATCACGGCCGCGTCAAGGCGCTCGCCGAGGCAGCCCGCGAGGGTGGCCTGAACTTCTAGTGCGCCACGCGTTCGAAGAACGCGTGAAGGTCGCACTAGTCTTATGAAGCTGGAGCATTTTATCCACTTCAAATGTACGCATTTGAAGTGGCATGCTCCAGGAGATGATATCCGTCCGGGCTTGCCTGGGCGGATCATCGAACCGCTTTTTATAAAGCGCGTCGCTTCCGCTCCCTCGAAGGGGCGGGGCGACTTTTTGTCAATCTGCCGATTGCACCCGGAAAAGAAAAAGGAAAAGGACAATGGCACAAGAAAAAAGAGGTTCTCGCGATGATCGCCAGAACCGCGAGGAGCGCGACAGCGAATTCGTTGACAAGCTCGTAGCAATCAACCGCGTCGCAAAAGTCGTCAAGGGCGGCCGTCGTTTCGGCTTTGCTGCTCTCGTCGTCGTCGGCGACCAGAAGGGCCGCGTTGGCTTCGGTCATGGCAAGGCACGTGAAGTGCCGGAAGCCATCCGCAAGGCCACCGAAGCTGCCAAGCGCGAACTGATCTTCGTTCCGCTGCGCTCGGGCCGTACGCTTCATCACGACGTTCACGGCCGTCACGGCGCAGGCAAGGTTCTGCTGCGTGCTGCCAAGGCCGGTACCGGTATCATTGCCGGCGGCCCGATGCGCGCCGTTTTCGAAACGCTCGGCATGCACGACGTTGTTGCGAAATCGACTGGTTCTTCGAACCCGTACAACATGATTCGCGCCACGTTCGACGCCCTGAAGAGCCAGATGCACCCGAAGGATATCGCAGCTCAGCGCGGCATGAAGTATGCCACTCTGCAGAGCCGCCGCGTATCCGCCGGCGTTGCTTCCGAAGAATAAGGGAGCCTGAACAATGGCTAACAAAGAAGTTGCAAAGAAGACGGTTGCGGTCGAACAGATCGGCAGCCCCATTCGCCGCCCAGCCGTACAGCGTGCAACGCTGATCGGTCTCGGTCTCAACAAGATGCACCGGGTTAGCGTTCTGGAAGATACACCTTCCGTTCGCGGCATGATCCGGGCCGTCCAGCACCTCGTTCGCGTCGTCGAAGAGAAGTGAGGGGGATAACATCATGAAACTGAATGAAATCAAAGACAACGAAGGTTCGACCAAGAACCGCAAGCGTCTCGGCCGTGGTATCGGTTCCGGATCCGGCAAGACTGCCGGCCGCGGTGTCAAGGGTCAGAAGGCTCGTTCCGGCGTCGCCATCAACGGCTTCGAAGGCGGTCAGATGCCAATCTACCGCCGTCTGCCGAAGCGCGGCTTCAACAACATCTTCCGTTCGGATTTTGTTGTCGTGTCGCTCGGCCGTATCCAGATCGCCATCGACGCCAAGAAGCTTGATGCTTCCAAGGCCATCGATGCTGCTGCTCTGACGGCTGCCGGCGTAATCCGCCGCGCCAGGGATGGCGTTCGGGTTCTCGCCGATGGCGAACTGACGGCAAAGGTAACGATCGAAGTTGCCGGCGCTTCCAAGCCTGCGATCGAAAAGATCGAAAAGGCTGGCGGTTCGATCAAGCTGCTTTCGGGCGCTGCTGAATAATTAGTTGCTGATGAACCGCCCGGGGTGCTTCACACCGGGCGGTTTTGCTCCCATATGAGAGCCTCACGGATTGCACGGCCGGATTCGTCCGGCGCAGCAGAATATTGATCGGGAACCACGGTGAGGCGCGAGATTGCAGTTGCAGTCGTTTCCAAGCCGGTTTTCATAAAAAGAAGATAGCTTTTTCCGGATCTGACCGGGTTTCCCCGCGGGTTCCGAACTGGCTACGCGGAGAATTGCATGGCTTCTGCAGCGGAACAGCTCGCCTCCAACCTGAATTTTGCGACGTTCGCAAAAGCCGAAGATCTGAAACGCCGCCTCTGGTTCACCCTCGGTGCGCTTCTGGTATATCGCCTCGGCACCTATATTCCGCTGCCAGGCCTCAACCCGGAAGCTTTTGCACAGGCGTTTGCCGGGCAGAGCGGTGGCATCCTTGGCCTTTTCAACATGTTTTCCGGCGGCGCCGTCGAGCGCATGGCGATCTTCGCCCTCGGCATCATGCCTTACATTTCCGCCTCCATCATCGTCCAGCTGATGACCTCCGTGGTTCCGTCGCTTGAACAGTTGAAGAAGGAAGGCGAGCAGGGCCGCAAGGTTATCAACCAGTACACCCGCTACGGCACGGTGCTTCTCGGCACGCTGCAGGCCTATGGCATCGCGGTTGGCCTCGAGAGCGGCAACGGCCTTGTCGTCGATGCCGGCTGGTTCTTCCGGATCTCCACCGTCATTTCGCTGCTTGGCGGCACGATGTTCCTGATGTGGCTCGGCGAGCAGATCACCTCGCGCGGCATCGGCAACGGTATCTCGCTGATCATCTTCGCCGGTATCGTCGCGCATCTGCCGACGGCTCTGGCCGGTACGCTCGAACTGGGCCGCACCGGCGCTCTGTCGACGCCGCTGATCCTCGCCATCATCGTCATGGTCGTTGCCGTCATCGCGCTGATCGTCTTCGTCGAGCGCGCCCAGCGCCGGCTTCTGATCCAGTATCCGAAGCGACAAGTCGGCAACAAGATGTTCCAGGGCGATACCTCGCATCTGCCGCTGAAGCTCAACACCGCCGGCGTCATCCCCGCCATCTTCGCGTCGTCGCTTCTGCTTCTGCCGGCAACGCTTGCAGGCTTTGCCAACAGCGCAGCGCTGCCAGGCTGGGCCACGACCATCGTTGCTGCTCTCGGCCACGGCAAGCCGCTCTACATGGTGCTCTACGGCGGCATGATCGCGTTCTTTGCCTTCTTCTACACCGCGATCGTCTTCAATCCGAAGGACACGGCCGACAATCTGAAGAAGCACGGCGGCTTCATCCTCGGCATTCGCCCAGGCGAGCGCACAGCGGAATACATCGACTACGTCCTGACGCGCATCACCGTGCTCGGCGCGATCTACCTGATGTTCGTCTGCATTCTGCCCGAAGTCATGATCGCGCAGACCGGCGTGCCGTTCTACCTTGGTGGTACGTCGCTTTTGATTGTTGTCAGCGTTACCCTTGATACTGTAGCACAGGTGCAGGGTCACCTGATTGCCCAGCAGTATGAGGGGCTGATCAAGAAATCGAAGCTGCGTGGAGGAAAGAGGGGCCGATGAGACTAATATTTTTAGGACCGCCGGGAGCTGGCAAGGGAACACAGGCCAAGCTTCTGACGGAGAAATACGGCATTCCGCAGCTTTCCACAGGTGATATGCTGCGGGCGGCCGTCCAGGCTGAGACGGATGTCGGCAAACGTGCCAAGGCCGTCATGGATGCCGGTCAGCTCGTTTCCGACGAGATCGTCAACGAGATCGTCTCCGACCGGATCGATTCGGCCGACTGTGCGAACGGCTTCATTCTCGATGGCTATCCGCGCACCGTTCCGCAGGCTGTTGCCCTTGGCAAGATGCTTGCAGGCAAGGGGCTGCGGCTTGATTCGGTTATTGAATTGAAAGTGGACGAAGATGCGCTTGTACGGCGCATCGAGAATCGCGTAGCAGAAACCATTGCCGCTGGCGGTACGGTTCGTTCCGACGATAATCCGGAAGCATTCAAGAAGCGTCTTGTCGAGTATCGCGAGAAGACGGCGCCGCTGTCGCAGCACTACGCTGTGACCGGCGAGTTGAAGACAGTTGATGGAATGGCGCCGGTCGAGACCGTCACCTCGCAGATCAACGCAATTCTGGCATCGGCTTCTGCCGACGCCTAAAAGGCAGTTCTTGAAAAAGGACTGCCGGGGAGTTGACTTTTGCGGTCGATTCCTTCAAAGACCGCGCTAACTCGCAGCATGCTAGGGATCGGCGCGGATTTCAAAGACGAAGTCCGGGCGCGATTCTTTTGACGTGTTCCGAACAGAACTTTCACAGTCGGCCTCTTAAAGGGCTGCATAACGAAGCACCTATTGCCGGATGGCAACTGGAAGCAAGGAGAACAGGCGTGGCACGTATCGCTGGCGTCAACATCCCGACGAGCAAGCGCGTAGTAATCGCGCTTCGTTACATTCACGGGATCGGAGCGAAGTTCGCACAGGAAATCGTCGAGAAGGTCGGTATCCCGGCTGAACGTCGTGTGCACCAACTGACGGATGCTGAAGTTCTTCAGATCCGCGAAGCAATCGACCGTGATTATCAGGTTGAAGGCGACCTGCGTCGCGAAACCTCGATGAACATCAAGCGTTTGATGGACCTGGGCTGCTACCGCGGTCTGCGTCACCGTCGTTCGCTGCCGGTTCGCGGTCAGCGCACGCATACCAATGCCCGTACCCGCAAGGGCCCGGCAAAGGCGATTGCAGGCAAGAAGAAATAATTTCCCAGAAATGGGGAATGCAGAGGCTGGCGCTCGGCGCCGGCCTCTTTTGTGGTTTCGGAAGGGCGCGCCTGCGTCCCTCCGGTGGAGCTGCTGGAACTACGGCAGTGACGATATCGCCGCGCAGACCGGATTTTTCCGTTCGCGCATGACTTGAAAATTCAGGGCAGGGGTTAGCCTCCGCCCGGTGGAGCCGCTGGTACTACGGCGGTGCAGAGATCAACGAAAGGTATACCATGGCCAAGGAAGCCACACGCGTTCGCCGTCGCGAGCGGAAAAACATTTCTACGGGCGTTGCGCACGTCAACTCGTCGTTCAACAACACGATGATCACCATCACCGACGCACAGGGCAACGCAATTGCCTGGTCTTCGGCTGGTTCGAAGGGCTTCAAGGGCTCGCGTAAGTCGACCCCGTTCGCAGCTCAGATGGCTGCTGAAGATGCGGCCAAGAAGGCCCAGGAACACGGCATGAAGACGCTCGAAGTCGAAGTCTGCGGCCCGGGTTCCGGCCGTGAGTCGGCTCTGCGTGCGCTTCAGGCTGCTGGCTTCATGATCACCTCGATCCGTGACGTCACGCCGATCCCGCACAACGGTTGCCGCCCGCGCAAGAAGCGCCGCGTTTAATTTACGCATTCATCAAGCCGGTGAGGGGGTTACCTCTCCCGGCGCTTCAAGGCTCGGTTGCCACGATTGAATGGTGGCAACGAACAGAAGGCAAAACATATGATTCAGAAAAACTGGCAGGAACTGATCAAGCCGAACAAGGTTGAGTTCTCGTCCACCGGCCGTACCAAGGTTAGCCTTGTTGCCGAGCCGCTGGAGCGTGGCTTTGGCCTCACCCTCGGCAACGCGCTTCGCCGCGTTCTTCTGTCGTCGCTTCGTGGTGCTGCTGTTACCGCAGTGCAGATCGACGGCGTTCTGCACGAGTTCTCCTCGATCCCGGGTGTCCGGGAAGACGTGACGGACATCGTGCTGAACATCAAGGAAATCGCCATCAAGATGGATGGCGACGACGCAAAGCGCATGGTTGTGCGCAAGCAGGGTCCGGGCGTTGTGACCGCCGGTGATATCCAGACGGTTGGCGATATCGAAATCCTCAACCCGAACCATGTGATCTGCACCCTCGACGAGGGCGCCGAGATCCGCATGGAGTTCACCGTCAACAACGGCAAGGGCTACGTGCCTGCGGACCGCAACCGTTCGGAAGATGCGCCGATCGGCCTCATCCCGGTCGACAGCCTGTATTCGCCGGTCAAGAAAGTGTCCTACAAGGTGGAAAACACCCGTGAAGGCCAGGTTCTCGACTACGACAAGCTGTCGATGCAGATCGAGACCGATGGTTCCGTCACCGGTGAAGATGCAGTCGCTTTCGCGGCCCGCATCCTTCAGGACCAGCTCGGCGTTTTCGTCAACTTCGACGAACCGCAGAAGGAAGCCGAAGAAGAAGCCGTTACCGAACTGGCGTTCAACCCGGCACTGCTCAAGAAGGTCGACGAACTGGAACTTTCCGTCCGTTCGGCCAACTGCCTGAAGAACGACAACATCGTCTATATCGGCGACCTCATTCAGAAGACCGAAGCCGAAATGCTTCGCACTCCGAACTTTGGCCGCAAGTCGCTGAACGAAATCAAGGAAGTTCTCGCTTCCATGGGCCTGCATCTCGGCATGGAAGTGCCCGCATGGCCGCCCGAGAACATCGAAGATCTCGCCAAGCGCTACGAAGACCAATATTAACAATAAAAAAGGCAGGTTTTGACTGCCTTTCCCCGTCAAACAGCAGGCAAAAGTCTGCATGTGCCAGGAAACGGCAGGCCCATACTCAAGAGGGAACCTGCAATTAAAGGAGAATAGCAATGCGCCATGGTGTAGCCGGCCGCAAGCTGAATAGAACTGCAAGCCATCGCAAGGCAATGTTTGCCAATATGGCCGCTTCGCTCATCGAACATGAGCAGATCGTCACGACCTTGCCGAAGGCAAAGGAAATCCGTCCGATCGTCGAGAAGCTCGTCACGCTCGGCAAGAAGGGTGACCTTCATGCTCGTCGTCAGGCCATCTCGCAGATCCGCGACGTTGCTGTCGTCGGCAAGCTGTTCGATGCCATCGCAACACGTTACGCAACCCGCAACGGCGGCTACCTGCGCATCATGAAGGCTGGCTACCGTCACGGCGACAATGCGGCTCTGGCCGTCATTGAATTCGTTGACCGCGACACCTCGGCCAAGGGCGCCAAGGACATCGCACGCGTTGCTGCCGAAGCAGAAGCTGCAGACGCCGCTTAATCGGTCTGCGGACTGAGACTTTAAGAAGGCCGGGTGCGAGATCGCCCGGCCTTTTTGCTGTGCGCCTTATGGCGACGAAGGCGTGCCACGTTCCTCTCGCAGCATCTCAAGGACACGGGCGAGAAAGGGTCGAACGGCTTCCCCGATCAGGAAAAAGTCCGCGTTCGATGCGGCCCAGAGATCTTCTAGTTGCTGGTCCGTCGCATTAGCGTTCAGCCAGTAATCCAGAAAATTGTCGAGATCATCCGCCGTTTCCGGGAACTGGTGCAGAACGTGACCGATCCCGAAGTCGATGACTTCGTCATGAGAGCCGAATATGAGGGGATCATGAAGCATGGCTCTGGTGAACGCCCGGAAGCCGGGGGATTTGGCAACGAATTCTCTCATCACTTTCTGCTCCCAGTCCTCGTTTCGCGGATAAGCTGTAACAACCAAAAAACCTTGTGGCAATCTGGGGTCTCGTCTGAGTAGTACACCAACGCTATAGGTGGTGCGCCATCGCGGCTTCGAGTACCCGGTGTCCCTGTACCATTCCGCCCCTGTCGCATGCCCGTAATATTTGGTGATTAACTCGCCTCTCTCAACTCCTAGCAATCCGGCTTTTACGGCCTCGACGGTGTCGAGGTTCGCCAGTATCGTTTCGTTCACATAACGCAGCGCGTCGGGATAGCTTCCGAATTTGCCTTGACGTCTGACTGCGCCGGAAAATGGAAGCCAACGGGACGCTTCTGGACCCATTCCCACAAGCAACTCGGCTTTTGATCGATATACATGGTTGCTTATCGTGTGAGCGCCACGGTAGCCTTCAATTGCCTGCAGATCGACGTAGTATTGGCCGAATTCGTCATTAACTCGATGGACCGTTGCTTCATCTTCTGAGCCAGTCGCATCATCTGCCCACTGGCCGCCATCAGGATTTCCCGCCGGCACGCGCGGCTGGTCGGGTCTGAAGTTCGCCTTTCGCAATAACGCCTGCAGGTTGTGGCGGTGATCATCCAGCGCAGTTGTGTGAGTTTCCAGATCGGTACGGTGTGCATATTGTCCATGAGGTTCGTTTCTCCGCCGCAGATTCCTCATGACAAATGCGTTGATGGGGCCGGGGACGAAGTGCTGCGGCTTTTTTTCTGTGATCGGCCGCCTTTGCTTTTTGGGAGCCGGCGTCCTATCTGTGTGTCCGCTGGATTGATTTGATGGGACTGATTGACATGCCGCGCTTTATCTATTCGTTCGTTGCCTTAGGTGCCGTCGGTGTTCTGGCTGCTGGTCTGGTGTTTGCGGGAAAACCGAGTAAGCCCGGGGGCGACGTGGTTTCTTTTATATCTGCTGCACAGGCGCAGGCGGAGACGCCGAAAGTGTTGCCGCAAAGCAAGATCGAAATGCAGCTGTCCTTTGCGCCGCTGGTCAAGCAGACGGCCAATGCCGTCGTCAACGTCTATGCGGAAAAGACGGTTCAGAGCCGCTCGCCTTTCGCCGATGATCCGTTTTTCGAGCAGTTCTTCGGCCAGCGCATGCCCAACCGGTCGGAAAAGCAGTCTTCGCTCGGATCCGGTGTCATCGTCGGCAAGAATGGCATCGTCGTCACCAATTATCATGTCATCACCGATGCCGATAACATCAAGATCGCGCTTGCCGATGGCCGCGAGTTCGAAACCACGGTCATGCTCAAGGATGAGCGGCTGGACCTTGCCGTACTGAAGATCAAATCGGACGGTCCGTTCGATACCGTGCCGCTCGGCGATTCGGATGCGGTCGAAGTCGGCGATCTGGTGCTGGCGATCGGCAATCCCTTCGGCGTCGGCCAGACGGTCACAAGCGGCATCGTTTCGGCGCTGGCCCGCAATCAGGTTATCACTGGTGACTTCGGCTTCTTCATCCAGACCGATGCGGCGATTAATCCCGGCAATTCCGGTGGCGGCCTGATCGACATGAACGGTCAGTTGATCGGCATCAATACCGCGATCTTTTCGCGCGGCGGCGGCTCCAACGGCGTTGGCTTTGCCATTCCCGCCAATCTCGTCAAGGTCTTCGTCGCGTCAGCCGAAGGCGGCAATGGCAGCTTTACCCGGCCGTTCATCGGCGCAAGCTTTGAGCCGGTGACCTCGGAAGTCGCCGATGCGCTCGGGCTCGACCGCGCACGCGGCGCGTTGGTCAGCTCCGTCATCGAAGGTGGGCCGGCGGAGAAGGCCGGCATCAAGCCCGGCCAGGTGATCGTCGCCGTCAATGGCATTCCGGTCGAGCATCCCGATGCGCTGGGTTATCGCCTCACCACCGTGGGCATCGGCCATGTCGCCAAGGTCACGATCAGTGAAAACGGCAAGACGCGCGATATCGAGCTTGCGCTGGCCGAAGCGCCGGAAACGTCGCCCCGCGATGAGCGGCTGATCGAGGGCCGCAATCCCTTCTCCGGCGCTGTGGTCGGCAATCTGTCGCCGCGGCTGGCCGACGAACTGCGGATGCCGGCGTCTTCGCAGGGCGTGGTGATAACGCAGATCAATCGCGGATCGCCTGCGGCCCGCGTTGGTTTCCAGCCAAAAGATATCATCATCGCCGTCAATGGCACGCCGATCGACAAGTCCACGACGCTTGAAACGATTGCCAAGGACGACCCATCGCTGTGGCGCGTCGAGATCGAGCGCGGCGGTCAACGTATCCGTCAGTTCTTCCGGTGATCGGGTTCCCGGCCTCCAAGGGACAAAAGCATATTGCTCCGGCCGGTCATGGGACCGGCCGTTCCGGATGGAGGGTTGCCTGTGACGCTGTTCGATGAGGATACCCACCGGCCGCTTGCCGATGCTCTTCGTCCTGAAACGCTGGAAGAGGTCATCGGCCAGGATCACCTTCTGGGTGAGAATGGACCGATTGCCCGCATGCTGTCGGGCGGCACGGTCGGTTCGTTCATCCTCTGGGGCCCGCCGGGTGTGGGCAAGACCACGATTGCGCGCCTTGTCGCCACCTCGGCAAAGATGGAGTTCGTCCAGCTGTCCGCCGTGATGTCCGGCATTGCCGATCTGCGCAAGGTGTTCGATACGGCAAAGAATAACCGAACCATCGGCCGCCAGACCATCCTCTTCGTCGATGAGCTGCACCGCTTCAACCGCAGCACGCAGGATGCTCTCCTGCCGCATGTCGAAAACGGCACGGTCATCCTGATCGGCGCGACGACGGAAAATCCGAGCTTCAGCCTGGTGGCTGCCTTGCTGTCGCGATTGAAGGTTTTTACGCTCAATCCGTTCGATGCTGCCTCGTCCGAACTGCTCTTGGCGCGGGTGGAGAATTTTGTTGGAAAACGCTTGCCGCTGACGGATGACGCGCGGACAGCCTTGATCAGCATGGCCGATGGGGACGGGCGCTATCTGGTGGGCTTGGCCGACGATGTCCTGTCACTTGGCGAAGAGGGGGATCTCGATATCGGGCGCCTGTCGAAAGCCCTGCAGAAGCGCATGCCGATCTACGACAAGGCGCAGGATGGCCACTACAATCTCCTGAGCTGCTTTCACAAAAGCCTGCGGGGCAGCGATGTCGATGCGGCGCTCTATTGGGGCGCGCGCATGGTCGATGCGGGGGAGGATCCGACGACGCTGTTCCGGCGGCTCGCCTGCGCTGCCAGTGAAGACGTTGGCATGGCCGATCCCAACGCGATGCCGCAGGTGATTGCCGCCTGGACTGCCTTCGAGCGGATCGGCTGGCCGGAAGGCCGGCTCTTCATCGCGCAGGCGATCGTCTATGTCGCGACCGCGCCGAAATCCAATGCCAGTTACCGGTCCTTCGATGCAGCCCTCGAGATGGCCCGCCAGACCGGCTCCATTCCACCGCCGAAAAGCATCCTCAACGCCCCGACCAAGCTGATGAAGGATCTCGGCTATCACGAGGGTTACAAATACGATCATGATTATCCGGATGCCTATTCCGGACAGGAGTTCTTTCCGGAAGAATTGCGCAGCAAGGACACGCGTTTCTACAAGCCGCAGGAGCGCGGCTTCGAGCGCGAGACGCTGAAACGCCTGGAGTTCTGGCACCGCCTGAAGCGGGAACGCGCTGCAAAAGAATAGGCCGCTTGCAACCAGCCCTATTCCGGAATTTTGAAAAACGCCTCGAGGCGATAGCCGTCGGGATCGACGAGAAATCCTGCATAATAAAACTGGCTGTATTCCGGCCGCAGTCCCGGCAGACCATTGTCTTCGCCACCGTTGGAAATGCCGGCTGCGTGGAAGGCATCGACCGCGGCGGCATCAGGTGCGATGAAGCAGAAATGCAGGCCGGAACTGCGGTCGGCGGGCACGGGGCTTTCGACCTTGGCGATCCACAGGCTGATCCGGTCCGAACCATAGCCGAGCACCGTATCCGTTTTCGACAGCCGCTCGTAGCCGAGCGGCGTCAGGATGGCATCATAGAAACGAAGCGAACGATCGAGGTCTTTAACGCCAATCGACACATGGTCAAACATTGCGGAATACTCCCTGTTTCGCGCCTATCTTCCCCGTTCGAAATCATCCGCACAAGGGGTAAACCGCCTGTGGTACCGGATTGTCTTTGCCGCCGGACGGCCACGTTGCGAAGGATTGGCACGGATAGCAAGCTCTTGTCACTGTCGGATCGGGATGGCATAGAGTGCCCATGCAGACGGCTGCACGGGGTCGGCATCCAGCCCGCACCCGAACATCTGCGAGGACGGCCTCGCTCCCTTGAGACGGAGAGATTGATGGCCTGGGTAATCCTTTTCCTTGCAGGAATTCTTGAGATCGGTTGGGCGATCGGCCTGAAATATACCGAGGGCTTCACCAAGCTTCTGCCCACAGTTCTGACCGGCGCCTCGATGGTGGCAAGCGTCGTTCTGCTCGGCATCGCCGTGCGCACATTGCCGCTCGGCACCGCCTATGCCGTCTGGACCGGTATCGGCACGGTCGGGACGGTAATCCTGGGCATCGTGCTATTTGCCGAACCTGCGACAGCGGTTCGGATCGGCTGTATCGCGCTGATCATAGTCGGCATTGCCGGGCTGAAGCTGACCGCCTGAAAATTACGGCGCTGAATTGAAAACACCCCGTGCAGAGCGCTGCGCGGGGTGTTTTTGTATCGGCCGCTTGAGCTTTAAAAATCAGCGCAGGGCGTCGAGTGTCGCCGTTGCCGCCTGCATTTCCCGCCAGCGGTTTTCGCGGCGCTGGAAGGCTTCGTCATCGGTGCCCCAATGCTCGATCTGCCAGTCCTCGTCGAGATGGGCAAGCGCCCATGCCTCGTCTGCGGACAGCTGCTTTTCGGCAAAGGCGATGGCAAGCAGGGCGGAGCCGGTGAGCGTGGTGATCGTGTGCAGGCAGGCAAGGCCGAGCGGCGTGGCATAGGCGCGCAGCGCTTCGGCAACACCGTTGATGGCGGCGCGCGGCTGAAGCTGATGCACGACACCCTCGACGAGAACGAAACGCGCGCCAAGCTTTTCCGCAGCCCAGTTGATGACCGGATCCCAGCGTTCCGACTGACGGGCGACGAGGCCTTCCGGATCGCTTGCGCGGTAGCAGAGAAGATCAGTTCCGGCAAAATTCAGGATGTCGTCGAAAACGGCGCGGATATCCTTGGAGACGCCATCGATCGCCGTGTTGGCAAGACGGGTGACCGGCATGGTTGCCGGGTCGATCTCGTCCTTCTGGGCATCCCATTCGGCTGCCAGCAGAGTGGCTGCGGCCTGCGTCGGAACGGTCAGATAGTGTTTGGCCGGGGTGCGGACCGTACGGCCGTCAAGCAGGATGGCATGGCCGCCGTCTTCCGCCGGGCCGATGCCGACACTCTTGTAGAAACGCTTCGCTAATGGCTTGTGCATCTGTATCTGCGCGCGGCGCACGGGATCCGGGTCGCTCAGCGCCTGATGCAGATCGTCGCGAATATCAGGCATGATGTGTCTCCATCCAGTCCAGAATATCATGCGGGGTACGGGCGATGTAATCCGCACCGGCGTCGATAAGCTCGGGAACCGACGCATAACCCCAGGCGACGCCGATGGCCGAGGCACCAGCGCTCTTGGCCATCTGCATGTCGTAGATCGCGTCGCCGATAACGACCGTATCCTTGGCGTCGACGCCGGCCTCGGAGCAGCACTCCGTCACCATCGCAGGATGCGGCTTCGATGGGCAGTCGTCGGCCGTCCTCGAAACGAAGAATGTCTTTTCGTAACCGTGGCTTGCACAGATCTGATCAAGTCCGCGCCGGGATTTTCCCGTAACGGCACCTAAGAGCAGTTCGTCGCGGCTCATCAGGGTAGCGATCAGCGGCGCGATGCCATCGAACAGCGGTTCGCGAAAGTTCATTTCGGTGCGGACGCCGCCGTAAATCTTCTTGTAATGCGCCGTCATCGCCTGGGCGCGATCGTCCACGTGCGGCTGGTGCATCAGCCGGGCTATGGCGATATCGAGCGTCAGGCCGATAATGCTCTTGGTGGCCTCCAGCGAGATGCGTTCAAGGCCAAAATCCTCGAACGTCCGGGCCATGACTTCGTGGATCAGCCCGGCGCTGTCGACCAGGGTGCCGTCGCAATCGAAAAGAGCGAGTTTCATCAGTCGTCGGCTTCCTCGGCGCTGGCCATATCGAAGCCGATCAGGTTCCAGCTCTGGACCATATGTTGCGGCATCGGGGCGGTGACGATCAGGCGTCCGCCATCCGGATGCGGAACGTCGATGCGCCGCGCATGCAGATGCAGCTTGTTTTGAACGCCGCCGGGGAAGGCCCAATTGAATTCGGCGCCGAAATATTTCGGATCGCCGATGATCGGGTGGCCGATATGGGCGGCATGGACGCGCAACTGGTGGGTACGGCCGGTATAGGGCTCCATTTCCAGCCAGGTCAGGTTCTGGCCGGCCGTCTCGATGATCCGGTAGTAGGACACCGCGTGGTCGGCACCGTCCTCGCCATGCTTGGCAATCCGCATGCGGTCGCCGTCCGGCGTCTGTTCCTTGACCAGCCAGGTCGAGATCTTGTCTTCCCTTTTGCGCGGCACACCCTTGACCATCGCCCAGTAGGTTTTCTTGGTATCGCGTTCGCGAAAGGCTGCCGTCAGCTTCTGGGCGGCGCCACGGGTGCGGGCGATCACCAGAACGCCGGACGTGTCGCGGTCGAGACGGTGGACGAGGCGTGGCTTTTCGCCCTTGGGGCTGGTCCAGGCTTCGAGCATGTCGTCGATATGGCGGTTGATGCCGGAGCCGCCCTGAACCGCGATACCAGGCGGCTTGTTGAGAACGATGACCTTGGCGTCTTCATGCAACAGCATGCGCGACAAAAGTTCATGGTCGGATGCGTGGCGCAGGTCACGGCCGGCGATCGGGCCTGTCCTGGTCTTCGGATCGACTTCCATCGGCGGAATGCGCACCACCTGGCCGGGCTGGACGCGCATGTCCGATTTGACGCGGCCGCCATCGACGCGGACCTGGCCGGAGCGCAGCAGTTTTTGCAGCGGACCGAAGCCGAGGCCCGGATAATGGATTTTGAACCAGCGATCGAGGCGCATGCCCGCCTCGTCGGATTCGACTTGTTTGTGTTCAATGCCCGCCATTTTATTTCTACCTGCATCCAATTGCCATCGCGCCTCGACAATGGTGCCGACCGGAAATCCGTGCGCAAACTGATATGACAGAGCAGGCCGGTCCCCATTGGACGCATGGCGCTCTGAGAGGTCCCTTTAGACCATTGCGCGCATAAGGGCCAGCCCGGCAAAGACCGCGAGTGCCGAAAGAAGTACGCTGGAAGCCACATAAATCAATGCAGTGACCGGTTCGCCGCGTTCGAGCAGGGTGATCGCGTCGAGCGAGAAGGCGGAAAAGGTGGTGTAGCCGCCCAGGATGCCGGTGATCAGGAACACCCGCATCTCCGCCGATGCGCCGAATTTACGGGCGATCACCTCGGCAAAGACGCCGATCAGGAAAGATCCGGTGATGTTGACCGTAAGCGTTCCCCACGGAAACGACTGGCCGAAGCTGCGCAACGTCCAGAGCCCGACGAGATAGCGGAGCACGGAACCGACAGCGCCACCAGCGGCAACAAGAAAGATATGTGTCATGGAAAAATGCCATAGCCGAAACCGGCGTGGCGGAAAAGATGCCCGCCCGTTTTGGTGCATCTGAAGTGAGTTCGCTGCTAAACCGTGCACCAAAGGAAAACCAATTTTTAACACGCAAATTCTAATATGACCGCCACTGGCCAGGCGGTTCGAGCGGACGTGCAATGACAAAACTGAAGTTCAATTTCACCCATTACGACCTCAAACAGCAGCGCGCCGGTGTGACGATCGAGATCACCCTGTCGGCCGTCGCCAACGTGCGGCTGATGACGGCTAACAATTTCCAGCTCTACACCGAAACGCTGAGGCATCAGTTCGTCGGCGGCATAGCGCGTAAGTCACCGATCCGCCTGACCATTCCGCAATCCGGTCACTGGCACGTGGTCGTCGATATGGAAGGTCATCATGGCCAATGCGAATCGAGCATCCGCATCGTTGAAACCGCCACGCCGCCGCGTTTCCAGTCCGCATCCTGAAACTTGAAAAGAACCGCACGGGGCAGGACGGTGCGGTTCTTCAATCCTATGGCTGAAGCCTAAGCCAGCCGGTCAGCGTGCCATTTCAGGTGCTCGTCCATGAAGGATGAGATGAAATAGTAGGAGTGATCGTAGCGCTCATGCAGGCGCAACGTCAGGCCGATTCCGGTGCCCTTGATGGCATCCTCGAACAGCCATGGCCGCAGGCCCGTTTCGAGAAAATTGTCGGCCTTGCCCTGATCGATCAGGAATTCGGGGAAGCGGGCGCCGTCCTTCACCAATGCGCAGGCATCATATGCCCGCCAGCTTGCCTTGTCCTCACCAAGATATTTTTCGAAGGCACCGATCGACCAGTCTGCCGTCGAGGGCTCGACGATCGGCGCGAAGGCCGAGCAGCTTTTGAACCGGTCCGGGTTCTTCAGTGCGATGGTCATGGCGCCGTGGCCGCCCATGGAGTGGCCGAAAATGCCCTGGCGGGCCATGTCGGCGCGAAAGTGCTGGGCGATGAAGGCCGGCAACTCCTCGGTGATGTAGGTGTACATCTGGTAGTTTTCGGCCCAGGGCGTCTCGGTGGCGTCGAGATAGAAGCCGGCACCCTTGCCCATCTGCCAGTTGGTCAGTTCGTCCGGAACATCGCCGCCGCGCGGGCTGGTATCGGGGCAGACGATGATCAGGCCAAGCTCGGCAGCCATCCGGCGATATTCGCCTTTTTCCATCACGTTGGCATGGGTGCAGGTAAGCCCGGAAAGATACCAGACGACCGGGCAGGGCGCTGTGATCGCCTGTGGCGGAATATAGACTGCGAAGGTCATCTCGACCCCGCAGGCCTGTGAATCGTGCGAAAAGACGCCCTGCATGCCACCGAATGCGGTGTTCTGGGAAAGGACTTTCAAGCTGTGCTCCCTTGAATCTGAAAACGAACCAGCGCATGTCGCGCAAACGTGCGTAGCGGTTTTGCGATGCCGCGCTTTAGGCCAGCGACACCGCCGCGTTGACCGCAGCCGCTACCAGCACCGTGTTGAAGAAGAACGAGACGACCGCATGCACAAGATTGATCTTGCGCATGGCGGTCGAGGTGATGGCAATGTCGGAGGTTTGCGCCGTCATGCCGATGACGAAGGAGAAATAGAGGAAGTCATAGCCCCCCGGGTCCTTGGTACCCGGAAACTCAAGACCGCGATTATCGCCATCGCTCCCCGTCGCCTGCAGGCTCCAATAGCTGTGGGCGTAATGCATCGCCGCCATTGTGTGGACCGTCAGCCAGCCGAGGGTGACGGAGGAAAATGCCAGTACCAGTTCGAGCAGGGTCTCCTTGCCACCGGTATTCAACGCCATGAACAGCGAGACAAGCGAGATCCCGGCCGTTGCCAGCGTCACTGCAAATATGATGATGGCCGGTTCGTCGGTGCCGGCAGCATGATGCTTAAGGTATGCGCCGGTCAGCCTCGGAATACGCCAGGCGATCATCAGCAGATAGACGAGAAAGAAGACCACGGCAGCCAGATTGACCGCCAAACTCGGCTTGGCAAAGAGGCACACCGCAAACGTGATCGCGGCACAGATGCCGCCCGCGTAGAACGGGGTATGGCGGCGATGCGCGATCTTCTTGTCCGACATGCTCATATAGGCTCCCGATCTGCTGGCTAGCGTTGTTTGACGCGGCGGCAAAGCCGGTCGAGCGTTTCGAGAAAAGCCGACCGGTCGCGCGGCGAGAAGGCGGCGTTGTAGCCCTTGCTCTCGCCGGTCTCGCGCAAATGCGCACCGAGATCGCGCATGGCAGTCGCCATGCCGATATTCGCCTTGTCGAAAATGCGGCCCGTCGGTCCGGTCACCTGCGCGCCGGCGGCAACGCAGCGCCCGGCCAGCGGCACGTCGGCGGTAATCACGATGTCGCCGTCATGGGCACGCTCGGCAATCCAGTCGTCGGCGGCGTCGAACCCGGACGAGACGATGACATTGCGCACCATCGGGTCACGGGAGGGGCGAAGTCCGGAATTGGCGACCAGCACGACGGGCAGGCCATGGCGCTCGGCGACCTTGAGGATTTCCGGCTTGACCGGGCAGGCGTCGGCATCGACATAGATGGTGCTTGCTGGCTCTGTTGGTTCTGACATGACTGCTCGTACCGCTTCATTGTTATCAAGGCCGCAAGCCGGACACACCGGCACGAAGAAACAGCGCCTGATCATTTTGCCCGTCATGCTGTTCGCCACCGGACCGTTTCCGGTCGTTGTCTTTCGAACGCATAACCGTCCGGCCGTTTGAAATCCAGAACCATATCAACCGAGCAGACAGCCCTCAGACACAAGCGCCGCGCCTAAAACAGACGCGGCGCCCATGGAACTATTGTTCGGTGATCCCGAAACCGGCGTCGAAGCCTCGGGTCCCGGTCAGTAGATCACCACGCTGCGGATGCTTTCGCCGCGGTGCATCAGGTCAAAACCCTTGTTGATGTCATCGAGCGGCATCGTATGGGTGATCATCGGATCGATCTGAATCTTGCCTTCCATGTACCATTCCACGATCTTGGGCACGTCGGTGCGGCCACGTGCGCCGCCAAAGGCTGTGCCCATCCAGTTGCGGCCGGTGACCAGCTGGAACGGACGGGTGGAGATTTCCTGGCCGGCCCCTGCAACGCCGATGATGACCGATTTGCCCCAGCCGCGATGCGAGCTCTCCAGCGCCTGACGCATCACCTTGGTATTGCCGGTGCAGTCGAACGTGTAATCGGCGCCGCCGATCGTGTCGCCGTTGCGCTTGGTCAGGTTGACCAGATAGGGGACGATATCGTCGCCGACTTCCTTCGGATTGACGAAATGCGTCATGCCGAACTTTTCGCCCCAGGCCTTGCGGTCGTTGTTGATATCGACGCCGATAATCATGTCGGCACCGGCAAGGCGCAGGCCCTGCAAGACGTTCAGACCAATACCGCCGAGACCGAAGACGATCGCCGTCGAGCCGACTTCGACCTTCGCCGTATTGATGACGGCGCCGATGCCGGTGGTGACGCCACAGCCGATGTAACAGATCTTGTCGAACGGCGCGTCCGGATTGACCTTGGCCAACGCGATCTCCGGCAGAACCGTGAAATTGGCGAAAGTCGAGCAGCCCATATAGTGGAAGATCTTGTCCTTGCCGATGGAAAAGCGGCTCGTGCCGTCCGGCATCAGGCCCTGTCCCTGCGTCGAACGGATCGAGGTGCACAGATTGGTCTTGCGCGACAGGCAGGAATAACATTCGCGGCATTCCGGCGTGTAGAGCGGGATGACGTGATCGCCCTTCTTCAGCGAGGTGACGCCCGGGCCGACATCGACGACGATGCCGGCGCCTTCATGGCCGAGGATCGCTGGAAACAGGCCTTCCGGATCGGCACCCGACAGCGTGAACTCGTCGGTGTGGCAGATGCCGGTCGCTTTGACCTCGACCAGCACTTCGCCGGCGCGCGGGCCATCGAGCTGAACGGTCATGATTTCGAGTGGCTTGCCTGCCTGCACGGCAACAGCGGCGCGTACGTCCATGAGTATCGTCTCCCTGAAATGAGTTTGCGCCACAATCGCAGAGTGGCCGGTGGCGCTCAAGCCGGAATCGGCTGAGAATCGGTGGTGAAATATCAGATGTCCTGTAGGACGCGGTTGATCTCCATCTCAAGGGCGGAGATCGCCTTTCCCGTCTGCTCGTGCAGTTTCTTCACCTGCGCCAGCTGATCGCGCAACTGGCCGGAAACCGTGTTCGAAAGATCATCCTTCGGCGCTTCGCCGATACCGGCGATCAACCAGGCCGGTGTGACCCCCAGCACCCCGGCCAGCATGAACAGCCGATTGGTGCGCGGTTCGGAGCGGTCGCGCTCCCAGGCGGAAATGGTATCGCCGCGGACACCGAGCTGGTTTGCAAGATCCTTGACCGAGAGGTTCATCGCATCGCGCGCCCGCCAGATGCGGCCTCCCAGAGTGTCGTTGTCGCTTGGCCTGCGCAACATTGCCAGGGCGGTTTCGGTCGATAGACGCATCGGTCTCTCCTTGTGCCTTGTGGGCCTGGATGGGTCGAGTTCCGGGGCGGCCGCGATTGCGGTCGAAGACTTCATTGTTGCAATTTATAGAACCTGCTGCGAAATTGGACACCCTTCCACGTCAAAAATGCCGCCAAAAGCGTCTTCTGTGCGCGTCCTGTCAGGACGGCGCCCAAAATGGGACTTTCCCCTTGAGCACATCCATGCCGACTGCCGCCACGCCTGCGCATACCGTCATGCAGGGCCTTGCGATCATGCTTGTGGCGATGATCATCCTGCCGTGCATGGATGCGATCGCCAAATATATGGCGGTCTATCAGGGCATGTCGCCGGCGCAGGTGACGTTCTACCGGTTCTTCTTCCAGCTGGTCTCGGTGCTGCCGATGCTTCTGTCGACCGGTGGTCTGCGGGCGCTGAAACCGAAGCGTCTCTGGTTCAACCTGTTGCGCGGCGTTCTCTTGGCCGCGGCCGCCTTGCTGTTTTTCGTTTCGGTCAAATACATGCCGCTGGCCGACGTCTTTGCAATCTATTTCGTCGAACCGTTTATCCTCACTTGCCTTTCGGCCCTGATCCTGCGCGAAAAAGTCGGCTGGCGGCGCTGGCTTGCCATCTTCATCGGGTTCGGCGGCGCCATGATCGTCATCCAGCCGAGTTTCCAGATTTTCGGGCTGAAATCGTTGATGCCGGTATTCTGCGCCTTCCTGTTTGCCTGCTATCTGCTGTTGAACCGGGTTGTCGGCAATGCCGATACGCCTTTGACGATGCAGACCATTGCCGGCATCGGCGGGTCGCTGTTCATGGTCGCCGCCATCGCGATCGGCTACAGCGCAGGTTCGGTGGATTTCATCCCGTCGCTGCCGCATTCCACGCTGGGCTGGGTTCTGGTCATCGCGCTCGGCACCATCTCCGGCTATGGCCATCTGATGGTGGTCAAGGCGTTTCAGGCAGCACCTGTGTCGCTTCTGGCGCCGTTCCATTATCTGGAGATCATCACCGGAACCGCTCTGGGCTTCCTGATTTTTGGCGAATTCCCGACCCTGTCGAAATGGCTTGGTATCGCCATCATCGTCGGCTCCGGCCTGTTCATGATCTGGCGGGAACGGCGGGCCGGGTTAATGCTAAAAATTGATTGAATCTGTCAAGCCTATACTAACACTCATTCTTTCCGGATTGGAAACGCACCTGGTCTAGGTTCGGTTCAGTTTCATGATGAAACGGGAGAGAAACGATGGGTGAACTTCGTCTTTCTTATCCGGCATGTGTCATCGCCGGGAAGACGCGCTTGACGGCCGATGATATCGCCATTCTGCGCGAACATGTTTTCGTTCCAGGGATTACCGCATCGCAAGACGCGGTAATCCTCCTGGCGATCAACGGCTCGTGCAGCGAAAAATGTCCGGAATGGCACTTCATCGATGCCCTGACGGAATTCATTGTCCACTCTTGCTATCCGCAAGGCGCCATGGACGAATGGAATGCCGATTGGCTGATTGCGATGATCTCGACGCGCGGCGTGGTGAATTCGCGGATCGAACTCGACCTTTTGTTTCACATCATCGACATCTCCAAGCACATCCCCGACAGTCTGTCGATCTTTGCGCTGGAACAGATCCGTATGGTGATGACCGGGGATGACGGTGTCTGGGCCGGGTTGCGCGGCAGCCGGCAAAATGGGCTGCAGAAAGCCGATATTCTGCTGATCGCCCGGGTGATGAGCGCCATTGCCCGCTCACGCGGCAGCCGGTTGACGGCGCGCGAACGTAAGATGCTTGAGCAGGTCGGTATTCTGACCGGCCTGTCGAGCGACCATATCGAGGCAGCATAGTGCTGGAAAGGCCGGGAAGCCGGCGGATGTCGGCCTTCCGCACGATTTGTTCACGCTCTGCAGCTAACGTCGGCTGACGACCAATGGGAGAGCGCATATGGCGACGCATGCACCGGCGATCGCGCTTCTTGTCATCAATGTCGGACTGTTATGGCTTCTGCTGGCGGTGCCGCTCGGTTTGCGCACGGTGCGTGTGCATGGATCGTTCCGTGAAGGCCGGGCCAAAGTCTGGAGTGCAATTTTTCCCCTTGGGACTTCCGCCGACTGGCATCATTCGGTGCTGACCAGTCACCGTGTGCCGGACGCCCCTAACCGGGTGCAGCAGACCTATACCCATCTCGACCGGCACGGAGAGCCGATCGTCCGGTTGATCGAAGTTACCGGAACTGTGCCGGACACCGAGTATGAGGCTCATGTGCTCGATGACAGCGCGCTCGACGCGGTATTCTGGAAGGATTTTCGCGAACGCCGCCGGCTCGTCGAAGACGGTGACAGGGTGCACCTGACCATCGAGCAGACCGACCGTTACCGCGGCCTGGCGTTTCTAATCTTTCGCTTTTTTTCCTTGCGGCGCGAGTTAAAGGCGTTGCAGCAATGGCTTGAAACCGGCCAGAGCAAACCCACACGGGTCGCCTTCGAACATCCGCTTGTCCAATGTGGGTTGGCGGTTTTATCGACGCTGCTCCTGTGGCCGTTCTTTGGTCTCACCCGCACCGGCTTGCTGCTATCGGCACTTTTGACACTGGTCATCGTGCTGCACGAACTGGGGCACATGGCTGCTTACCGCGCCTTTGGTCACAAGACAGTACGGATGATCTTCGTGCCGCTGCTGGGTGGTGTTGCCATCGGCGGCAGGCCCTACAATTCTCTCTTCGAGGTTGCCACCTGCGCGCTTATGGGAGCGGGCATGTCGGCTTTCCTCATTCCGATTGCGGTCGTTTTGCACAAGGCAGCCGGCAATGACGTCTTCCCCTCGGGGACGGAGGTTCTGATCTTCCTGCTCATTCTCGGCTCGTTCAACCTGCTCAACCTCCTGCCAATGAACCGGTTCGATGGCGGCCAGGTCTTGCGCCAAATATTCCGCTCGCGCGCCAGCCGGATGGCGGGAAGCTTCCTCATCACCCTGATCATTGCCGGTGTCGGCTGGCGGATCGGCCTTTCAACGCCGGCATTGCTGGCAGGGCTCGCGGTGTTTGCCCTGTTGAGCATGATGGGCAGCGGTGGGGTCAAGCCGCGCCACCGCCTGGACGAGATGACGGGCGGAGAGCGGATCCTCAGTGGCCTCGGGCTTTACTCGGCCGTGGCCCTGCACGGCTATGCGATCGTCTATGCAACGGACCGGCTGTTTTCCTGACCGGAGTGCAGACAGTCGGCATCATTGACTGCCGGGCCGAAAATATCCTCGAATGCCTGGCGAAGCTTGATATCGACATCGGTCATCATCACCGGCAGGCTGAGATCGACCAGGCTGGTGACGCCATACCCGCGAATGCCGCAGGGGACGATGCCGTGGAAATGGTCGAGGTCGGGATCGACGTTCAGCGACATGCCGTGAAAGCTCACCCACCGGCGCAGGCGAATGCCGATCGCGGCAATCTTGTCCTCCGCCATCGAGCCGTCGGGGAGGGAAGGCCGTTCCGGACGCCGGACCCAGACACCGACGCGGTCTTCGCGCCGTTCGCCCCTGACATTCATGCTGGCAAGCGTTTCGATGACCAGGCTCTCGAGCGCCGCGACAAAGGCGCGAACATCCTGCTTGCGCCGTTTGAGGTCGAGCATGACGTAAACGACGCGCTGCCCCGGGCCATGATAGGTGTATTCGCCGCCACGGCCGGTCTGGAATACCGGAAAGCGGCCCGGCATGACCAGGTCGGCAGCGTTGGCGCTGGTTCCGGCGGTATAAAGCGGCGGATGTTCGACGAGCCAGACGAGTTCGTCCGCTTCGCCAGCGGCAATCGCCGCAGCCTCGCGCTCCATCGTTTCGATCGCGTCGGCATAGTCGACAAGCGAAGGCGCGATTCTCCACCGCACCGGCGGACAGCCATCCGCTGCGAAGAACGTTTTTTCCAGATTTTCGCGCTGCATGACCAAAGCAATCCCGTTGATTTGTTTTTCTAAATGGTACGTCAAAGGCCAAGAGTCCAGCATTCTCAGGGGTGCAGGAACCAGCCTGTTGAAATAGTTGATGTTGTCGTCAACTTTCTGTCATCCTGCCCTTGTGCACCCCAAACGCTTTTGCTACATGCAGCCCCGCCGGAGCAGTTCGGCATCTACCACGATGCGGTCGTGGCGGAATTGGTAGACGCGCAGCGTTGAGGTCGCTGTGGGGCAACCCGTGGAAGTTCGAGTCTTCTCGACCGCACCATTTGGCTTTCAAGCCAAACAAGAAACCCGCTTTTTGCGGGTTTTTTTGTGTCTTTTGAATGGGTTAGTCTCCGCGTCGGCACAGACCCACAAAAGTGATCATTCGTTGGTGCGATGGGCTGTTTGCGGCGGTCGTGGTGTCAATCTGTGTTCGGCGCTGGGAGAGGCTGCCTTATATCTGACGGCGATGACGAGAAGGATCATAATAACGGCTGCAACCGGCCAGAAGTCGGTGGCCTGATCCCAGGACCAGTTCCAGATTTCGTAGGCACGAAGGTGCGGCGGCCGCATGTGGACGGAGACTTCGAAATCACGCTTTTCCCGGCCGTGAAAATGCCCTGAGGCAAAAGCCAGACCGATGATCAGCGCGATACGGCGCTTGAAGAGCACGAGGCCGAGTGCCGTGACGACGGCAGCAATACACAATGCTTCGACGATGTGCCCGAGCCAGTCAAAATTGTCTTGAATATATTGCCAGTTTAAATCCATGTGGTTTGGAACGCGTGCCGGCGGCTCTGGTTCCACCCTTCGCCAGCTTCAAGCCGCAATCGCCGCGCAACGGGAGATGCGGTAATGGCCGATGACCTTAAGGATCTGCTGATGCTGGTTTATGATGCGGGCGCCGAAAATGTGCCCGCATCGGAGATCGCTTGGCGTCAGGATCAGATGCCGATTTTGATGCGGGCCTTGAACATGGGATATGTTCGCTATCGC
The DNA here is from genome assembly GCF_049898205.1 of Pararhizobium sp. DWP3-4. Lineage (NCBI taxonomy): Bacteria > Pseudomonadati > Pseudomonadota > Alphaproteobacteria > Hyphomicrobiales > Rhizobiaceae > Pararhizobium > Pararhizobium sp. DWP3-4. Next base: position 184,846 of record NZ_JAFCXF010000004.1, read on the forward strand.
GAACGCGCCGGCACGAAGCATTTCTACCTGACCAGGGCGGGATACTCTGCGATCGGCATCGAGCCGCTGAGCTATTCCCCGTCGGCAATTCTGAGCGGCTGGTTCCGCCGCGTGTTCGGCTGACGCATTGCGGCCGGGAATAGGGCGGCGGTTCCGGCCTAATCGCTGTTTTTCTCCAGTTTTGCAAAGCGTTTGATCGCCCGGTCGCGTTTAAGCCGCGACAGTTTTTGCAGCCAGAAGACGCCGTCGAGTTGGTCGATCTCGTGCTGAAGGCAGATGGACAACAAGCCGTCGGCGTCGTCTTCCTTCACCTCGCCACGTAACGTCTGATAGCGCACGCGCACCTGGCTCGGCCGGATAACGTCTTCGGTTACTCCCGGCATCGAGACGCTGCCCTCCGCATGCGCTGTGGTTTCAGTCGATGACCATGTGATTTCCGGGTTGACGTAGATTTTTGTGCCGGACGGAGCATCGAGCTCGATGACGGCCAAGCGTTGCAGCAAGCCGATATGCGGCGCGGTGATGCCGATGCCGGGCGCTGCGCGCATGGTGTCGAGCAGGTCTGCCGCCAGCGCCGCAAGCGCCGCGTCGAATTGCACCACGGCACCGGCAGGCATGGAGAGCCGGGGATCTGGAAAACGCAGGATCGGTCGTCGGGACAAGGGTTGCCTCCATCGCTTTTCAATCCGCCAGAGCTAAACATTTCGCATGATTTTGCAACAGCTTGCGCAAAAACGGCGATACGATCAGAGTAGTAGCGTATCGGGTTGTGGACCTCACGGGTTTGTTCAGCTAGCAGGATTGGGCGGTTCGGATATTCAAGCGGGCTGCGTCCACCGGTCGATGACATTGCCTTCCTGCTCCCGTCCGGTTTCACGCCAGCGTCTTGGATGGCTGCAATTCTTTTGAGGGCAGGCACATGAGCAGTACCGGCGACCAGGACAGAGACCGCAATTCCCCCGACGCCGATATGTATGACGGCTCGGATATCTACGCCGAAGACGGTTCGGTGCGCTCCGACTATCTGATGCATGTCGGTGCTGCCATTGCCGATCGCGATCTTCTCTACCTGCGCCAGCACGTTGCGCGCCTGCACGCATCCGAAATGGGCGACCTCCTGGAGGCGATACAGCAGGATCAGCGCCGGGCGCTGGTTTCGCTGCTCGGCGATGATTTCGATCTGTCGTCGCTGACCGAGGTCGATGAGGCGATCCGTCTCGATATCGTCGAACACCTGCCCAACGAGCAGATCGCCGCGGCGCTCGGAGAGATGGATTCCGACGACGCCGTCTACATTCTGGAGGACCTCGACCAGGAGGACCAGGAAGAGATCCTGTCGAAACTGCCGTTTACCGAGCGGGTGCGGCTGAGGCGGTCTCTCGATTATCCCGAAAGCACGGCCGGTCGCCGGATGCAGACGGAGTTCGTCGCGGTGCCGCCATTCTGGACGGTCGGCCAGACCATCGACTACATGCGCGAGGACGAAAACCTTCCCGAGAGTTTTACCCAGATCTTCGTCATCGATCCGACCTTCAAGTTGCTCGGCGCGCTCGATCTCGACCGCGTGCTGCGCACCAAGCGCTCGGTCAAGATCGAGACGATCATGCGCGAGACCAACCATCCGGTGCCGGCCGAGATGGACCAGGAAGAGGCGGCGCAGCTGTTCGAACAATATGACCTTCTGTCAGCCGCCGTGGTCGATGAGAACAACCGCCTGGTCGGCGTGCTGACCATCGACGATGTCGTCGACGTTATCCAGGAGGAGGCCGAAGAAGACTTGATGCGGCTTGGCGGTGTCGGCGACGAAGAGCTGTCCGATTCGATCGGCAGCACGTCGCGCTCGCGCGTGCCATGGCTTCTGGTTAATCTCTTCACGGCATTTCTCGCCGCTTCGGTCATCGGCTTGTTTGAGGCGACAATCCAGCAGATCGTTGCGCTTGCCGTACTGATGCCGATCGTTGCCGGCATGGGCGGCAATGCCGGCTCGCAGACGATGACTGTCACCGTGCGCGCGCTTGCCACCCGCGATCTCGATATTCACAATGCCTGGCGCATCGTTCGCCGTGAGGCCGGTGTCGGCCTGTTGAACGGGCTGTTGTTCGGCGTGCTGATCGGTGTCGTCGCCGGTGCTTGGTTCCAGGATTACAATATCGGCGGCATCATCGCGGCTGCGATGCTGATCAACATGATTGCTGCGGCGCTTGCCGGCATCATGATCCCGCTGCTGCTTGACCGGTTTGGCGCCGATCCAGCTGTTTCTTCGGCGGTTTTCGTCACGACGGTCACGGATGTCACCGGATTTTTCGCGTTTCTGGGGCTTGCCACCTGGTGGTTTCGCGTCACCTGACGATCTGGCAAAGTTTGACTTTTACGTCAAAGTCAATCAAGCTGCCTTTTGACATCGTTGCAGCCTGATATCTGGCCTTGCACCGGTGCGACACTTCAACCGCAGTGGCACTATCAGGCGTATGTCGCCCGATTTTCGCGATTGCGGCGCAAGGCGAGGCAGGCGTGAACAAGTATTATACCATTACGGAGCTGACGCGGGAATTCGGAGTTTCGACCCGCACTCTGCGCTTCTATGAGGACGAGGGACTTATCCACCCGGAGCGGCGCGGCAGGACACGATTGTTCCGCTCGGCGGACCGCCGCCTGATCATGGAAATCCTGCGCGGCCGCCGTATCGGTTTCACCATCGCCGAAATCCGCGAAATCATCCAGGTCTACCGGGATCCGCCGGGCGAGGCCGGTCAGTTGCGCCTGCTCATGAAGCGTGTCGAAGAGAAGCGCGACGAACTCAACCAGAAGCGCAAGGACATCGAAGAAACGCTGGAAGAACTCGGCAATGTCGAGGAGGCCTGCCTGACCCGTCTGGCCGAAATCGGCGTCGGCACCTGATCATCTGGGGCTCTTGCTGGTTCGAGTGTAAAACCAGCTAAACCGAACGCAGCCGCCCACCGGCGCAGTCTTGTGCGTCACAGCACGTTCACGGCTGCATGCCATATCGCCTTCGTTACAGAAATCGGAGGCTTTCATGTCAGACCGCCAGAAAACCCGCGCCCGGCCGAACCCACGCCGCGCGTTTTCTTCATCCTACGGTGAAATTCTTGCCGAGGGTGTCAATCGCCGCACGGTGCTCAAAGGCCTTTTCGGATTCGCCGCCATCGCCGCTGTCGGTCATGGCTTCTCGGCACAGCCTGTGCAGGCCGCAAGTCAATCAACATTGACGTTCAAGGAATTGCAGCGGGTCCGCGATACCGCCGATCATTGGCCGGAAGGTTACGGCCGCCAGATTCTTGCCCGCTGGGGTGATGCGCTGTTTCCCGATAGCCCTTCATTCGACATTGCCAGTCTCGACGGCAAGGCGGCGGAGCGCCAGTTCGGCTATAACAACGATTTCACGCAGTTCCTGCCGCTGCCGCAGGGATCGCCATCGTCGGACCACGGCCTGATGGTCGTCAGTCACGAATATGCCTCGCCATTCCTGATGTTTCCGGGGCTGACAGATGAGAACTATGGCGAAAAACTGACCGACAACCAGATCCGCGCCTTGATGGGCTGTCTCGGGATCAGCGTCTTTGAGGTGGCAAAGACCGGCAGGGACTGGAAGATCGTTCTCGACAGCAAACACAATCGCCGTATCCATATGGGCACGGAGATGGACATATCCGGCCCGGCTGCCGGCGACGACCGCCTGAAGACCAAGGCCGACCCGACCGGCAAAAAAGTCTTCGGCACGATCTCCAACTGCAATGGCGGCATCACGCCCTGGGGCACCATGCTTTCCGGCGAAGAGGGCGCGATGGACGTCTTTGCCGGCGATTACAAGACGCTGCCCAATCAGGAACTGGTGGAGCGGCAGGGCTGGGACGAAGACGAGAACGACATCTACGCGGTCAGTCGCGTCGATCCGCGCTTCAAGTTCGAGGAAGAGCCGAACGAGTGGATGCGGTTCGACTGGGTGGTCGAGATAGACCCATTCGATCCGGAGGCAAAGCCGGTGAAGCGGACGTCGCTCGGCCGCATGACCCATGAGGGTGCGCAGGTGACCGTGGCGCCGGACGGCCGCGTCGCGGTGTTCATGGGCGATGACGACGATTTCGAATATCTCTACCGCTTCGTCACCCGCGATCCCTGGAACCCGGCAGACCGGGCAGCCAACAAGGATTTGCTCGACAATGGAACCCTGTCCGTCGCCAAATTCGCAAGCGACGGAACCATGGTCTGGTTGCCGCTGGTGGCAGGACAGGGGCCTCTGACGGCGGAGGCAGGTTTTGCCACGCAGGCAGATGTCGTGCTCAATACCCGCGCCGCTGCCGATCTGGTAGGTGCGACGCCGATGGATGCGCCCGAAGGCTTCGTGCCGCATCATGGTACGGGAAAGCTCTACGTGGCGATGACCGAAAACGAGGACCGGCTGGCCGCTGGCAAGGGCGGCGAGCGTGAAACCGTCAATATCGCCAATCCGCGCGGACCAAATCCGCATGGACACCTGCTCGAACTCGTTCCGCCGGGTGCGCCGGACAAGCCGGACCATGCCGCCGACACGTTCACATGGGATGTCTTCGTGCTCTGTGGCGATCCGGCCAAGCCCGAGGATGAGGCAATGTTCAATCCTGCGACGACAGCGTCGGGCTGGTTCACCGATCCCGACAATCTCGGCGTCGATCCGGCTGGACGGCTTTGGGTCACCACCGATGGGCCGCCGCCGGAGGGCATCGCCGATTCGCTGTATGTTATGGACACCGAGGGACCGGGCAGGGCGTTGCCAAAACTATTCTACATCGCCCCGGTCGGCTCAGAGTGCTGTTCGCCGACCTTCACGCCGGATGGCACGGCTGTCTTCGTCTCCATCCAGCATCCGGGTGAACTGCGATTGGCCGACAATGAAGATGCAACGACGATCGCCGACGCCGGGACCGCCTGGCCGGATTTTGCCGATGGCATGCCGGCGCGCCCGTCTCTGATCGTCATCACGCGCGACGACAAGGGTGTTGTTGGTAACTGAAGCCGTAACGTATCGAGGCCGGTGGGTTCAGATCCACCGGCTGGTGGTGCGGCAATAGCGTTCGAATTCGAAGCCGAAGCGCGACAGGAGATGCCGCTCTTCGTTGCGGACGGCAAACAGCGTCATGATCGCAACGGCAGCACTGGCCATGATGAAGAACCAGGGATTGAGCGTGACCAGGCCGAAGCCGACCATCATCAAGGTATAGCCGAGATAGATCGGGTTGCGGGTGAAATGGAATGGTCCGCAGGTGACCAGATGCGACGAACAGCGATGCGGCATCACCGCCGTGCGCCGTTCGATCAATGTCTTCACCGCCCAGACATCCAGGCAGATGGCCAGGATGATCAACAGCGAGCCCGACAGCCAGGGCACCCATCCATGACCGTGCATGACCGCGATCGGCAATGTCCGCCCCAAGCCGACCGCCCCCGCAAACGCCGCCATATAGAGAAATGGAGGCCAGGGGTAGGTCAGCGGCTTGGCGCGATAGGCGTTCATATCCTATTCCTTGGGTTGTGACTCCATGGTGCATTGCCCGGCGATTCGCGCAATGCGCTCATCCGTCTTGACGTCGATTTTGCCTTCGTTCAGCGGCTCGAAGAGGTTCTCTTCCATCAGCTTGTCCAGGGTGCAGCCGCAGAAGGTGGTGCAGAGCGCCGCGTTTTCCTGCAGGCTGCAGGAGGCCACGCAATTGTTTCGATAAGTCTCGACCGGATCGGGCTTGGCCGCCGGGAAAACCAGGGAATAGGCAAAGACAAGCGCAAACAACAGCGGCTGGTGCACGAGGTAGATGATCAGGCTGTGACGGCCGCCGGCAGTCAGGATCGTTTTCCAACGTGCGCTGCCATCGGAACGCAGTTTTTCAAACCACCCGAAGCGGAGCGCAATGCGGGCGCTGGCGATACCAACAAGGAACGGTGCCAGCCAGGGAAGCAGCGGCACGTAATCGTTGGAGCGCGGCAGGGTTTCCGACAGTCCGACCCACCAGAGTGCCGGCGTGTCGAAAATGGCCGAGCGCAGGTAGAATGGCGCCGCAAATGCCGCAGCGGCGGCGAAAAGCGTCAGGATTGCGGGCAGGCGCAGGAAGAGGAGACCGATCAGGCTTGCCGCGGCAATCGAATGCAGGATGCCGAAGAAGATGAAGCTGTCGGGAAAGGCAAACCAGGTCGCGACAGTGATGACCAGCGCGGCTGCGGCGATCTTGGCAAAGCGGATGGCGAAGGGCCGGGGCTTGAAGACCGGATAATGGCCAAGCACAAGGCCGATGCCTGCCAGAAACAGGAAACTGCTGGCGATCATCCGTGCGTAGATCTTGAAACCGCCGGTGCCGACCGTTCCCGGATCGAGATAGCCGAAATATTCGAGATCCCAGGAGAAGTGATAGGTCGCCATGGCGATCAGCGCAAATCCGCGCAGCGCATCGATCGCCCAGATGCGGCCACGCCGTTCTGTGGCGACCGGCGGTGCCGTCCCGGTGTCGGTTTCGGTGACTGCGTTGGGTATCGACATGGCTCTATCTTTTCGACTGGCGGGATCATAACGCGGCGAGCTTGCGTCAGGCGCAACGCGTAGCCGGGGCTTTCCGCCCAAGACTTTCAGGGGTTTGTGTCGTCAAGAAGGGCTTCGCGCGCTTCCGAATAGAATTGCCGGCGGGTCAGCACGAAAATGACGAAGACCGTCAATGCGATGAAGACATAGGGGCTGATGAACCAGCCGAGATAGCCGATCGACAGGAAGACGCTGCGCAGGCCGGCATTGAAATGCTTGGCAGCAAGAATGTTCATCCTGGCGGCCCGTCCGGCGGCCCGTTCTGCGCCTTCGCGATCCTGCATGATGTCCGACATCATCGGAATGCCGCCGACGAGAATGGAGCAATAATTGAACAGGCGGTAGGACCAGGCGAATTTGAAGAAGGCGTAGGCGAACAGGCAGGCAAGGCCGCCGACCTTCAATTCGAACGCCGTGCGCCCGCCATGGAAGACGTAGGGCAGGTCGCTCATGATCGCCTGGACCTGGTCGGTGGCGCCCAGAAGCGCAAAGCAGCCGCCCAGCGCAAAGATCGTCGTCGAGGCGAAGAAAGCGGTTCCCGCCTGCAGTCCGGCGACGATCTGCGTGTCGATCATCTTCAGGTCGCGGTTGAGGGAATTCAGAAGCCAGCGCCGGCGGTTCTCCATCATCAGGCGCGTCAAGGAGATGCGCTTGAGTTGCACCTTGCCGTCCGTGGCCCAGTTGTAACCGGTCCACAGCAGCGCAAAGACCGCCAATGCGATATAGTCTGTCAGTGTCATGCCTCGTTTTTGGCATGCTTTGCCGAAATTGCAAGGTATCGCGAAAGTTTACCCCGCCCCTTGAAATCGACGCTCGGGCATGGCGACTTATCAACGAGGAATCGTGCTACAGCCACCCGGCAGCCCGCCCGTGTCGCACGCATGCGAGTGGACGTCGGTTGATCGCCTGATGGCCAGCGCAGTATGGCCTAGTTTCGATGCAATGATCGTGGTCCGGCAATCTTGTCCGGTCCAGCAGTCCCGGGGCGGAGTTCGCATGTTTCTTTCGGTTTTTGATGTCTTCAAGATTGGTATCGGCCCCTCCAGTTCGCACACGATGGGCCCGATGTCGGCGGCGAACCGCTTTCTCGACCTGATCCTGTCGAGCGACTGGCCGCGCGCCGTCAATGCCACCGTCACCTCGATCAAGTCGAGCCTGCACGGTTCGCTGGCCTTTACCGGCATCGGCCATGGAACGGGCAGGGCGGTGATCCTCGGTCTGATGGGCGAGCGCCCGGACCGTGTCGATCCCGACCGGATGGATCCGATCATCGACGAAGTCGAGCGCACCGGGCGCATCACCCCTGCCGGGCATCCTGCGTACGAATTCCAGCCAAAGACCGATCTTGTCTTCGACAAGAAGGTGCCGCTGCCCGGTCATGCCAATGGCATGTCTTTTTCCGCCTTCGACAAGGACGGACGTTTGCTGTTGAAGCGGGTCTATTATTCGATTGGCGGCGGCTTCGTCGTTACCGATACGGAACTTGAAGCGATGAAGGCGAGCAAGACCAAGCCCGGCGGCGTCAAGGTTCCCTATCCTTTCTCAACCGCAAAGCAGATGCTCGATATGGCACGGCATTCCGGCCTGTCGATCGCCCAGATGAAGCGTGCGAACGAGGAATGTTCGATGTCCACGGAGGATCTGGACGAAGGCCTCGACCGCATCTGGGCCGCGATGAAAAGCTGTATCGACCGTGGACTGACCGGTTCCGGAATCTTGCCCGGTGGCCTGAAAGTGCGCCGCCGCGCCGGCATGATCCATGACAAGCTGCAGGACGAGTGGCGCTCCAACAAGATCAACCCCCTGCTCGCCAACGACTGGCTGAGTGTCTACGCCATGGCGGTGAACGAGGAAAATGCCGCCGGCGGCCGCGTCGTCACTTCGCCGACCAATGGCGCCGCCGGCGTCGTTCCGGCGACGATCCGCTACTACCTGCATTTTCATGAGGACGCCGATCATCACGGCATTCGCGACTATCTGCTGACGGCGGCTGCGATTGGCGGCATCATCAAGTTCAATGCCTCGATCTCCGGTGCCGAAGTCGGCTGCCAGGGCGAGGTCGGCTCGGCGTCTGCCATGGCGGCGGCCGGGCTTGCCGCCGTCATGGGTGGAACGCCGGAGCAGATCGAGAATGCGGCCGAAATCGCGCTGGAACATCATCTTGGCATGACCTGCGACCCGATCGCCGGTCTCGTCCAGGTTCCGTGCATCGAGCGCAACGCGTTGGGGGCGGTCAAGGCCGTTACGGCAGCCTCGCTGGCGCTCAAAGGCGACGGTCAGCATTTCGTGCCGCTCGACGCCTGCATCGAGACGATGCGTCAGACTGGTGTCGATATGCACGATAAATACAAGGAAACGTCGACGGGTGGCCTTGCCGTCAACGTTGTCGAGTGCTGACGGGCACCGATCTGTGGAACGGTCGAGAACAAGCTTGACCGGCACCGCTTTGCGGGTGTTCAACTCCGGCCATGGCCTTGCATCTCATCAAGCTCTGCGTCGGCGCAGAATCGATTGACGATCTTCGCGAATGGGTGTCGCGTAAGGCACTGACGGCCGTTGCCGCCGGTCTTGAACCCCATTCCTACCATACGACGCGCATGGTGCCGAAGCGTGTCGAGGAACTGCTGGACGGCGGATCACTCTATTGGGTGATCAAGGGGCAGGTGCAAGCGCGCCAGCGGCTGACCGGCATCGAAACCTTCACCGACGGCGAGGGGATCGGCCGCTGCAACCTGATCCTCGGCCCGGAAGTCATCGAAACCACCTATCAGCCGCGCCGGGCGTTTCAGGGCTGGCGCTATCTTCAGGACAATGAAGCGCCGCGCGATCTGTCGGCATTGGGCGCTGGAACGGCGGACATGCCGCTCGACCTGCGCCGCGAACTGGCCGAACTCGGCCTCCTCTGAAAGCTGAGATCAAAATGCAAAAAGCCCGGCAGAACCGGGCTTTGATCGTTTTCTATGACGTTGTTACCGGATCCGCAGCCGGATCGGATAGCGGCCGGATGGCGACGTCACATGCACATGGATTTGTGCGTCCGGCTGTGTCGAGCGCCATGCCCGTGCCCCATGCGTCAAAAGCAGCGTCACCAGATCCTTGGTCTTCGACCGGGGGCGGCTGCCGAGTTCGGCGATCCGCATGGCGGCTTCATGCAAGGGGTGCAGGCCGGACCGCGGTGACTTCCGCTTCTTGTCCGGTGCGGGCGTCATGCCCGATCCATTCTCATTCATTCCCATAACTAACCTCGTTACGCAAAACCAAATCCGAGGAGGATCAGCGGTAAACACAACACGCCGCTGATCGAAACTTGTGTGCTGTTGTTACTGCAGGCTGGCCCAGCAGGCGAAGCCCTTGCTTTTCAACGCCTTGCAGGCGGATAGAGCCTTGTTCTGATCGGAGAAACCGCCGAAGCGCGCCCGGTAGAGATGGCCGTCTCCGCTGGCGAAAGCCACCGTGAAGGGGGTTGCGCCGCGCAGCACCTTGCCGCCCTTGTCCTTGGCGTTTTCAAGCAATGTCATCGCCTGGCCCTTGTCCGGCGTCGCACCGATCTGGATCACCCAGCCGGCCGGCGCATTGTCGGCGACCGCAGCCGTTTCGGTTGCCTGCTTGGCAACGGAATTGGTGATCTGATTATCGACATCGGCAGCGGGGACCGCCTTGGCAAGCTTGCGGCTCTGCGCTTCCAGCGTATTCGGCATGATTTTCTGGCTCACCAGTGGATTGGTGCTGGCCTTGACCGGTGCTGCGTAGGCAACTTCGATGCTCTTCGTGGTTTCGCCGCTGTAGCGGAAATCCGGCACCGGGCCATTGTTCGGCAGATTGAAGCTTCCGCCGGTGGCGGCAACGACGGTTTCGGCCTGCTCCGTTTCGGCAGGCTGGGTCACAGCCTGCGCCTGCATGGTGGGTGCATCGGCAGTTTCGGCAACGAGGTTGCCACCGCCACGGCGCGAGGCGGCCGGCATGTACTTGGCGACGAGGGCGCGCATCTGTGCGTCGCGGGCGCCACCGGACTTGCCGCCCAGAACGACACCGACGATGCTGCGGCCGTCTGCTTGGGCCGAGGTTACCAGATTGAAGCCGGCAGCCCGGGTGTAACCGGTCTTGATGCCGTCAACGCCGCGCACATTGCCAAGCAGGCGGTTGTGGTTGCCGATCGTCTGCTTGCCGAAGCGAAAGCTGCGGGTGGAGAAATAGGAATAGTATTGCGGGAAATGCTGGCGAAGCGCCATGCCGAGCCGGGCCTGATCGCGCGCCGTCGTCATCTGCGCGTCGTTCGGCAGGCCGTTGGCGTTGCGATAGGTGGTGCGGGTCATGCCGAGCGCACGGGCCTTGTTGGTCATGATGCGGGCAAAGCGGTCTTCGGAGCCGCCAAGCAACTCGCCGAGTGCGGTTGACGCGTCATTGGCAGAGCGCGTTACCAGAGCAAGGATCGCCTGTTCCACGGTGATCGCATTGCCGGAACGCACGCCAAGTTTGGATGGCGGTTCAGCCGATGCATTCTTGGAGAACGGAACGGGCGTGTTCTTGTTGATCTTGCCGGCTTCGAGTGCCTCGAAGGTCAAATACAGCGTCATCATCTTGGTCAGCGACGCCGGATAGCGCAGACTGTCGGCATTTTCGCTATACAAAACCTTGCCGGTCTTCGCATCGACCACGATACCCGCATATTGCGCGGCAAAGGCGACGGGAATTGCCGTGAACGTGGCGGCCAGCGATACCAGAAGTACCCGGCATGCCTTCCTGAAAAATAGCACGGGGGAATATGGAGCGGAGCCGTTGAATATGGATTTGGACACTACACTACTCTTCATTCTATTTTCACAGATGCCGTCCGGGGTGGCCTCCAGAAACGACTGTTCTCGAAACTCTATCGGGATAGCGTTACCAATCGGTTTATGATGAATGATTGGTTTCTGCTGTCTGACGTCTTCTTTGCATTTTGGTACAGCCGGTCCACGGTCGTTGCGTTCGGCAAATCAGGCTCATGACCGGGGGGCTGACGGATATTCAAGGGACCAGTCTTTGGTTCAGGAATGTTGTGATGGCGGTGTCGATGGCGTGCCATTGTGGCAGCAATTGGCTGGAAAAACGGTAAAGCACAACAAGATCGCGGCCGATGTGAATATCGCGCTGGCAATCGGCGCTGCTCGACAGGGCAGGTGTTGCCGGCATCATGCAGCGCACGGCGTAAGGCGTATCGCCATCCCGGTTCGCGGTGAAGAAGACTTCCTGGCCGTAGCCGGAGTTCTGTTTCATCTCGTGACGCACCAGCCCCGCGGGACCGGGCAGCATTTTACCGCTGAAGAGGTGCTGGTAGATCGGCTCGATCCGCCCCGACATGTCGCGTGACATCGTGCTCTGGGAAATATCGAGGAAAAGCAGCGATTGCGGCTTGTTGACATCGTTGAAAAGAGCGCGCGTCCCGTCGGTATATCCCTGCAGCCCAGGCCACGTCAGGTAGAGATCGACACGGTCGGCGCGGCCGGTCACGCGCTGTTGTTCGAAACGGATGAAATTGGAGGAAATCCGCAGATGGTCCTGCCCGATGAGGATATCGGTGGGCTCCGTGCTGGTCGTGTGCCCGGCCAGCGCCAGGCTTTCTCCATACCAGCGGCCCGCAAGGCTGATCGTTGCCGTCAAGGCTGCCAGTCCAACGACGGCAGCCGTCAGCATGGAGACGAAGCGTGTGGAGATCAGCGGAGCGTGATCGTCATGGCCGGCGGCTGCGGAGTTGGCTGTCATGGAGGGTTCGCGGTCTTACTGTCGTTACAGGCGGTATCGTCGCCCGGCTGGCTTGCGCCGGTATGAAACATGGGAGGTGGCACGGAACTTGCGGAGTGAAGAAGCATCGTAACGCTGGCGCAACATGGTTAATTTTCAATGAATGCAGCGGCGTTCTTCGTTCTGCTTGTTGCCGGTTTCGGCACTTCTTTCCTCGTGCCGGATATCAGCCGCGTCACGGCGCGGCCTTGGCCGATGGGTGAAGGGACAATGGCCGACCGGTGGAGTTTTCCGCTGTCAGCCGAAGTCGCCATTGCCGGTATGATCGCTTTCGGCCCGGCCTATCGTTACGGCCGTCGTCGCCAAAAGTGTCCGGTTATTTCTAACAGGTGGTCCCTTGCGCTTCGGGCAATAGAAAAAGGCCGGTTCCGGGGACAGCGGAACCGGCCAGCAGGGCCTTGGTCTGGGACGGGGATGGGGACTGACCGAAGCCCTTTTTACGCGCAGCCCGGGCATCCTGAGCCGGGCTGCGAATGTCTGGCATGCGGCCGCCTTACTGGCTGACGCTACCGACAGCCACGGTGCGGCCGTCCTGAAGCTTTACCCAGCGGCCGGAATTCTGTTCCGACTGGCGCTTGAGATAGGTGTATTCGGTCTCAGACCACAGCAGCACTTTGTTGCGCATGTTGTCGAGCACGAAGTCGCCGCGATCGGTCCGCACGGTGAGCACGGCATGGCCTTCGCCATTCGGCTGCAGGACAACAGTGATCAAAAGGTCTGAGGGCGAGAATCCGGCCTGCATCAGGCGCTTGCGTTTCAGGAGTACGTAATCTTCGCAATCGCCAACCTTGTCCGGATAGGCCCAATACTCTTCGACGCCGTAGATTTCCTTGTCGGTCAGCGGCGTCACGGATTCGTTGACGTCGTAGTTGACCGCGAGAATTTTCTTCCACCCTTCGCGGGTCAGGGCCAGAGGTCCGTCGCTGCCAGGGTTGGCGCGGCATTCCTGCGGTTGGCTCCGGCAGAACTCGTAGTGTCCGACTGGCGGATTGGTGGCGCCGCCGGTGATCATGTTGGCGGGCAGGGCAAAAGCCGACTGTGCCGCTGCCGCAGAAAGAAACGCGCCGATGAGGCTGGCCTTCAGGAATGATGTCGTTGTCATGCTTGTCTCCCCGTTCTGGAGTGACAATGACACCGAGTTTTTTATTGCTCGCGAAAATTGGAAGTAAAATAAAGTACAAAACAAATTGAAATAAGTAGAAAATTCAAATTAAACTTGAATAAATATCGAGATGTATTTGATTCAAACTTATATAAAATTTGAGGAATTCCCATATTGGCTCAGTGCCGTTAAGCCGGGCGAAACCATCTATCTCGCGGGGAACATGTTGGTTTCAGGAGTAAACCAAGTTCTGCGCTGGACGATAGCGGCGGCGACGTGGGATAACCACGCATGCCGAAAGGGAGAGGCAACCCAGCCGTTTGCACTTCATTTACCAAAGCAGTTGCCGATCTATGCTGAAAAATGCTGGGAAATCGGCAAAAAATATTCTCTATTTCGGCACGAGAAATTGCGGCTGGATCGTGTTTTCGCCAAAACGGCACTGATCTGGGCTAGAATTTGTATCATATTGGGTCGCATCAACAGCAGGGCGGGGCTGGCTATCCGGAATGTTGACCGGGAACGCAAAAAACGGGAGACAGGTGCCGTGACGAAAAATGCCCTTTCGGATGTCTACAGAGCCTATATCGCCTGTCTGAACATGCAGGATTGGCCCAACCTGGGGCGGTTCGTTGGGGATGAGGCTTGCCATAATGGCCGGCGGATCGGCTTGGCAGGTTATCGCAGCATGCTCGAATGTGACTATCGCGACATTCCGGACCTGCAGTTCAATATTCAGCTGCTGATCTCGGATCCGCCTTTCATCGCGAGCCGGTTGGTGTTTGACTGCACGCCGGTAGGGACGTTCCTGGGGCTCCCCGTCAACGGCAGGAGAATCTCCTTCACCGAGAACGTGTTCTACCAGTTCCAAGGCGGCAAGATTGCCAATGTCTGGTCGGTTATCGACAAGACGGCGATCGAGGCCCAACTCTAACCAGTGCGTGCGCCGTTGCCGGCGTCGGTGTCCTTGGATAGAATTGTTCTGCAGCCACAGACCCAAGTCGAGGCATTAAAACCATGACGCCATCGGAAAATATCGACGCGCTGATTGACGGTCTCACCGATTGGCGCGGCGCGACACTCGCCAGCCTGCGCAAGGCCATTCTCGAAGCTGATCCGGACATTATCGAGGAATGGAAGTGGATGGGAAGCCCGGTCTGGTCTTGCGCCGGCAACATGGTGGTCGGCAACGCCCATAAGGAGAAAGTGAAGCTGACCTTTTCCCACGGCGCCAGCCTTCCGGATCCGGACAATCTGTTCAACAACGGTTTCGCAGGAAAGGTCTGGCGGTCGATCGATGTTTTCGAGGGTGATACGATCGATCCGCGTGCTCTGACTGAGCTCATTCGTTCGGCTGTGGCATACAATCGGAACAAGAAGGAGAAGAAGGCGAACGCTGCTCCGCGTCCGAAGGCGCAAAAGACCACGCAGGTCTGACGCTACCGCTTCATCCTGTGCCGTCTGTTGCTCGGGAATTGATAGTGTGCACGGCGCATCGCGGGTTTTTCCAGCGAAAGCGCGGCGAACCTAAAGAAATTCGCGAAGAGCCTCACGCGACTGAATTCCGAGGAATTCGATCGCCACGCCTTCCTGGAAATGACGCACGACGCGGCCCTTCATGCTGCCGAGCAGAATGGCGGTGCCGAGTGGAAGCCTAGTTTCCATATCGACGGCGGCCCCTGACAGGGACAGGTCGATGATCCGGCAGACATATTTGCTGCCGTCTTCCAGGGTGATATCGGTGCGGGTCTTGCGCGGCGCCAAACGGTCGTGGCGCCGGTCCTCGGGCAGTCCCAGTTCGTGCTTGTTGGCAATCCAGGTCAGCTGCGCCGCGAGCTTTTCGCGCTTGCGGTCGGTGGCGTTGATCTGGATGACGAAAGCATTCTCGGCAAGACGCGACACCGTGCCTTCCAGGCGGCCGACATGATCGACATAGGCGATGATGCGTTCACCGGCCCGCGGCCGGGCATCGCAGGTGAACAGCACGTCACCTGGCGACATGTCGATGGCGGTGCATTCGAATTCGTCGTGGTTGGCAAGCATGAGGCGGCCAGTCAGGTTCACCGAGACACGCTGGAAAGCGCCTTCGTTGTGCTGCTTGGGGCCGGCCGTCTGCGATTGCTGAAACGAATACATGACCACACTTGTGCGATGTCCATCCAAGCCACAGCTTTACCTTCTTCCAGTTAACAGAAGGTTTTTTTGTATGCCTGCATTCGAGCCGTATTAATCCCTGCGGCCGCCCTCGAATACCCGGAGATGAAGCACCCGGCGGATGGCGCTTGCGATGCCGTGATCGGTCATCGGTTGGCGGCCCGGCAGCGGGCGGGAGGCGGGCAGGGTCTTTTCCGGCCGGTCCTGCTGAAACAGGTTGGTCTTGGCGATATCGAGGACGCGAATGCCGCCAAGATCGAGATAATTGACAGGCGTGGCCTCCAGCCAAAGCGGCCTCGACAGCGGCACCAAGGCCCCGATGATCCGGTCCACGGCTCCATCCGGTGACCGCAACGGCAAAAGGATGATTTCGGTCGGCAGACGGTCGGCGGTGCCGGCAAGGGATAATGCCGAGAGAACGACCGGCGTTTTCTGTGCCATCACGTCATTAGCGATGCCGGCAAGACGGCCGGTTTGGTCGGCAAGCCACAGCGCATCGAATGTCGAGCCACGCAGTTCGCGCGCAAACAGCGCACAGATGCGTGTGCCGGCAAGCCGGAAGCGGATATCGCCACGCGGTGTTTTTTCCAGGATGAAGAGATCCGGCAGGATGTTGCGAATATGACCAGGTTCGATCTGGCTGCGGGCCGGCACCTCGCGATGCCCGCGCAACTCGTCCCAATAGGCGTAGATCTCTATGGCGGTCTTGCTGCGCATGCTCTCATTCCATTCGACACATGTTTGTGCCGCTTTGGCACATCAGGGGACAAAAACACGCCCGTAGGGATGACACTGCGATTTCCGTGCCAGCTCGATATTAAGGTTAATGTTTGGTTTAGATTGAAAGCGACCGGCTCTGATGGCATGACAGGACATCACTTCACGAAGGGTTGCCTTCGGCACACTGACTTAGGGCTCGGGGTTTTTGGGGGCTCACCGGCCGTTCAGTTTTTGACTGGACGGCCTTTTTTTCGCCGGAACATCTGGGTTCGAACTTGCAAATCCTGTTGATTTGATTTCCGCCCGCAAGCTATGCGAACAAGTGCCGCGCATCTCGCCGCTTTTGACGGGACCGTGAATCGTATAGAGCGAGACATGTGAGCCCGGTTGAGGATGAACCGGCGGAAGGAATCGTGAGCAGCATGACAGACCAAACCGACGGTGCGACGCCGCCGCAGGGCGCTGAAGCCGACAATGCAGTGCGGGTCAGCGAACCGGCCTTCAACCTGCCGTCAGGTCTTGTCGCCATGCTGGCGCTGCTGGTGGCCATCCATGTTGTGCGCACCTATTTGCTGTCGGCTGCGGTTGACAGCGAAGTGATCTTGAACTTCGCGTTCTGGCCTGCCCGGTATGATCACCCTCTGGCGGATCAGAATTTTGCCTGGCTCTGGAGCCCCCTGACGTATTCCCTGCTGCACGGCTCCTGGGAGCACCTGATCTTCAACGGATTCTGGATGGTGGCGTTCGGCGCCCCGGTTATTCGCCGGATCGGACCGTTGCGCTTTCTGCTTTTCTGGTGCCTTTCGGCTGTCGCCGCCGTCGCGCTGCATGTGGCTTTCCATTGGGGCGAAACCATCTTTGTCGTTGGCGCCTCCGGAGTGGTCGCCGGCCTGATGGGCGCCGCAGCGCGGTTCGTCTTTTCTCCCAGCGGCCGCATCAGCCGCCAGTTTGCCCATCTCAACCGCCGCTTGACCGTCGGCGAGGCGTTGTCGAACCGTTCGGTCGTGGTTTTTACCGGTATCTGGTTCCTGACCAATTTCCTGATTGGCCTCGGCGTCTTTGCCTTTGGCGGGGCGGGGGGCATTGCCTGGGAAGCGCATATTGGCGGCTTCCTGTTCGGCTTTCTGCTTTTTGGCCTTTTCGATCCGCGCCATTGAGCTTTTTAAACCGTCGCCGCCTTTCGAAAGATTGACGATGTCACCGACAACGCTTGATTTTCGCCGGTCTGTAGCGCACCATTCACCTCCGAAGGTGCTGAATCGAGCGGAGTTCGGTTTGGTGCCAATGGGCAGATAACGCGACAGGAATGATGTCTGTCTTGCGAATTGGTCCATAACCGCAGCGCGAGGAGCGCCCATGCGGTTCGCCAATATCCCGGTCAGATGCAGGTCGCTGAAACGGGAGGGTTTGAATGTCTGTTAAGGCAATATTGAACGAAAAAGGCCGTCAGGTGGTGACGGTCGATCCGCAGGCAAAAGTGCGCCAGGCGGTCGCCTTGCTGAGTGAAAATCGTATCGGTGCCGTCATCATCGTCAAGCCGGGCGACAAGATCGCCGGCATTTTGACGGAACGCGACGTCGTTGCCGCCATGGCCAAGTTCGGTGCCGACTGCCTCGACAAGACCGTGTCCGCCGTCATGTGGTCGAAGGTGCATAGCTGCACCGAGGACATGAGCATCGACGACATCATGGAGATCATGAACAACATGCGCGCCCGCCACCTTCCGGTGGAAAAGAACGGCCGCCTTGTCGGCATCGTCTCGATCGGCGATGCCGTGCGCCATCATATCCGGGCGATCGAGCACGAGGCCGCGCAGATCAAGGCCTATATCGCTGGCTGATCTGACCATGGCTGATAAAAATGCCGCGCTGCTTAACGGCCGCGCGGCAGACGCCAGCGTTGACGCCGGTGTTATCGCAGCATCACATCCTGAAGCCGCTGCAATTCGCTGAGCTTGGATTTGGTTTCGTAATAGCCGCGATCGATCGCCTCTCCGGCACGGTGAAACTCCGACAGGCCGATATCGTTGAGCTTGGGATGCAGGGCCAGATCCGGCGGGTCACCGGCAAGGCGCGCCCGCGATATACGATCCTGGATGATGTTGAAGGCCTGGACCATGACGCTGGTCATGCCCAGCCGTCCTGCCTGGCCTTCCGGGTGCTTGTGCCTCGGCCGCTGCTCGGCCGCATGGCTTCCCGCATTGTGCTTGATGACAGCGGAGCGGCCGTAAAGATCATAGTTTAGGTTGACGGCAACGACCAGCTGTTGCTCGTAGGCGCGACAGACCGATACCGGGACCGGATTGACCAGCGCGCCGTCCATCAAGGTGCGATTGTTGCATTTGACCGGCTCGAAGATGCCTGGCAGCGCATAGGACGCACGGATAGCCGTGATCAGCGAACCCTGACCGATCCAGACTTCATGGCCGGAATTGACCTCGGTCGCCACAGCCACGAACGTCCGGTCGAGGTCTTCGATCGACATGTCCTGCAGGTGTTCCTGCATGCGTTTCGTCAGCCGCAGCCCGCCGAACAGGCCGCCACCGCCGATGGCGAAATCAAGCAGGCCGGCAATGCGGCGCATGGTCAGAGAGCGGGCGAAGGTTTCAAGCTCGTCGAGCTTTCCAGCCAGATAACAGCCGCCAACCAGCGCCCCGATCGACGTTCCGGCGATCATGCCGACTTCGATACCTTCCTCGTCCAGCGCTTTCAACACGCCGATATGTGCCCAGCCGCGTGCAGCTCCGCCACCAAGCGCCAGCGCTATCTTGGATTTCGGCGGTTTGATTTGTTCGGACGGGGGAGGAGCCGCCAGAGCGTGGGAAGGTCCGCCCGGCACGGAGGCATCTGCGGTGATACCGCTACGATTGAATGTCCAGTTCAACATCCGGCACCTCCATGCCGCAGAACACACTGTTACAGGCCGTCACGTCTCGCATTACTGCTGTGCAAGCGCATGCCGTAAGAACTGACTCTACAGGATGGCGTTGCATGCCGGGTGTTCCCGGCGGAACGCATCCTCATTGTCAAGATTACGCTCCCAGTCTGGTTGCGAAATCGTGAATCCATCCAAAAAGCTGAGCAAAAAAGCATCAGATGATTAATTTTTGCCGTAGATCTCGTCAGGATGGAAATGAATTTCGGTATCAATGATATTGAGTGACGTGACACCATCCTTGGCGCCGACGACACGATAAAAGCATGAGCGCCGACCGGTATGGCAGGTTGCGTCGTGGCCAGACACACGGACTTTCAGCCACAGTGCATCCTGATCGCAGTCGGTGCGGATTTCTTCGACACTTTGCAGGTTACCGGACGTTTCGCCCTTTTTCCAGAGGCTCTTGCGCGAACGGCTATAATAGTGGGCGATGCCGGTCTTAATGGTCAGCGCCAAGGCCTCGGCGTTCATGTGCGCCACCATCAAAAGCGTGCCGTCGCCGGCATCGGTGACGACGGCGGTGATCAGCCCATTGGTGTCGAAACGGGGCGTGAAAGCGGAACCGGATTCCAGTTCCGCCTTGTCGGTGGACGGGCGGTCGAATTCAAGTGTCATCGGAAAGGCTCCGGTTGACGGAGCTTATTTGAAGCCCCGCAGCATGGTCATGAAGCGGGCCTGTTCGGCGGGCTCGGTCTTGAAGGCACCGGTAAAGGTGGTGGTCAAAGTCGTCGAGCCCTGCTTCTGGACGCCACGCATCGCCATGCACATATGTTCGGCCTCGATCATCACGGCAACGCCGCGCGGCTGCAGCGTGTCGTCGATCGCCTTGGCGATCTGCGCCGTCATGGTTTCCTGGGTCTGCAGGCGGCGGCCGAAAATATCGACGACGCGGGCGATCTTCGACAGGCCGAGCACCTTGCCGTCCGGCAGGTAAGCGACATGCGCCTTGCCGATGATCGGAACCATGTGATGTTCGCAATGCGAGAAGAAGTCGAGATTTCTGACCAGCACGATATCGTCGAAACCACCGACTTCCTCGAAGGTGCGGCCAAGAACCTCCTCGGCAGCAAGGTCATAGCCGGAAAACAGTTCCTTGTAGGACTTGGCGACACGGGCAGGGGTATCGAGAAGCCCTTCACGGGCCGGATCGTCACCAGCCCAGCGCAAGAGAACGCGAACGGCGTCCTCGGCTTCCTTCTGGCTCGGCCGGCCATCAGTCGTGGTCACAGCGGGAAAATTCTTGACTATGGCGTCCATAATGGCCTCTTGGCGTAACAAGCGTTACTTGACGTTTATCTTTTCGGACAACTCGCCATTGGCCATTGACCTGACGTTTTCAGGTCTGGTTTCCGTCGGCGGGCTCCGGGGCTTTCAGATTTGCAGAGGTTAAGGGCTCTGGATCATCCGGCACGGTTTCCCAAACAACAGGCAACTGTTCGCTCTTGCGAACCTGTCGCCCCCACACGACATACCATATAATATGCCGGGATACATGTGGAAGGGGCGCAGATGGAGACACTGTGTTTTTTTCTGAGATACGATAGAAAATCATGCGCGGATTACCTGAAAGCGCGCAAAATGCATCGGATCACGTCGAATGATGGATGAAATCTACAATAGTCGGATACTGGAATTTGCCGGCAATATCCCGAAAAGCGGCACGCTCACCCATCCCGACGCGGAGGCCAGCGCCCATTCCAAGCTCTGTGGCTCTAAGGTGAAGATCGGCCTGAAGATGGACGGCAACACGGTTATCGACTTTGCCCATGAGGTGAAAGCCTGCGCGCTCGGACAGGCGTCATCCTCGATCATGGCCCGCCATGTCGTCGGCGCCACATCCTCGGAAATCCGCCAGGCGCGCGAAGACATGCTGGCGATGCTGAAGGCGGACGGCGAGGGGCCATCCGGCCGTTTCGCAGACATGCGCTTCCTCAAACCCGTCAGGGATTACAAGGCCCGACACGCCTCGACCATGCTGACCTTCGATGCCGTCGTCGATGCGATCGGCCAGATCGAAGCCGCGCGCCTGGTCAAGGCTGCCGGCTGAAATGTGCGGCGAACCGGGATGTCAGGGCCATGAGACCGGGGACGTCAGACGGCCCTATTCGGGCCGCAACTATGCGGGGCCATTTCGAAAGACACCCGGACGTTTGTTCGGCATGGCCTTCATCCGGCTGTACCAGCTGACGCTGTCCGGCTTCATCGGCAATTCCTGCCGCCACATCCCCACCTGTTCGGAATACGGCTACGAGGCCATCGCCCGCCACGGTTTTTGGCCGGGCGGCTGGATGGTGTTGTTCCGTTTCCTGCGTTGCGGCCCCGGCGGCACGGGCGGGCTCGACCCGGTGCCGGAAAGTCTCGCGCCGTCGAAGCATTGGTATACGCCATGGCGCTACTGGCGGCCGGGTAAGGCGCAGGCATGACGGTCTATGTCGCTCTTCTCCATAGCATCGTGCTGGGCACTGGGCGCCGTGTGGTAATGTCGGAGCTTCGGGCGATGGCCGAAGGGCTCGGCTTTCGCAACACCCGTACGCTTGTATCGACCGGAAACCTGGTCTTCGAGACCGCCAGCGAACCGGTCGCGGTGATCGAGGCGCGGCTCGAGGAAGGGTTTTGCCGGCATTTCGGAAAACATGTCGATATCATCGTCCGGGGCGCCGGTGATTGGAAACGGCTTGCCTGCCAAAATCCGTTTCCCGAAAGCGACGACAGCGTCGTCGTCGTGCGCGTCATGCGCCAGCCGCTCACCACCACACATCTTGAAAAACTCGAAAAGATTGCCCCGCCGGAACTGCGCCTTGCCCTGATTGACGGCGATCTCTGGATCGATTTCGGCGGAAAGCCGAGCGAAACGAAGCTTCTATCCCATCTGACGGCGAAGAAGCTGGGCGTGGGTACGCTGCGCAACGCCAACACCGTCAACGGACTTAACGCGATGCTCGATGCGATGTCGGACGCAAAACGCGACTGACATCGGCAAGGGGGATTGCGGCCGGTCAATGGCCGCGCCTGCGAGGTTCTAATTCTGTTGCTTCATCGAGCCAGCGAGCCCGAAGAAGACCAGCAGGCCACGGTTTAGCCGCAGCATGTCCTCGTCATCGAGCCGCCCGATCTGCCGTCCGATTTTCGATTTCGGCACGGTGGTGATTTTGTCGACCATCAGGCGGGATACCGCAACAAGGCGGTTGCGTGCGCTCGGTGCGACAGGAAGCCGAAATAGTGGCGCTTCGGTTTCGTCCGATGTGAAGGCACAGATGGTTATCGACGCCGTCGAATCGAATTGTCGTCCTGGATGATGACGACCGGGCGCGGTTTGCCCGCATAATCCGCGCCGCCGGCAACGGTCCAAATGTCACCGCGCCTCATTCATTGCCCGGGTCATAGACCGCATCGATGAAGGCCTGATCGTCTTCGGCCTGGGCGCTTTGCGCAACCGCAAGCGACTGGCGGCGCGCCTCGGTCTTGAACGAAGGCGCGCGCACATCCGGTACCCAGATCTGAATCGGCCGTAGGCCTTGAGCGCGCAATCGCGCCCGGTATTCACCGACTTTTACACGTGAGGGTTTTGAGGGCATGGAGGTTCTCTCAAAATACTGGTTACATGTAACTTAGCAGAAAGCAGGCTGATTCAATCATTGCCAAAAGCGATTTGCATTGATGCCGGTTAACGTTTGAACGAAGCCCTCACGGAGATGACCTCACCACCCCTTCCAATCCCGCTACTTTCCCTTTATACCGCGCACCGCACGCGCCGGCATGACCGGCTTCCACTCATACCACCCGCATTCGTTGGCGGGACTGGATAGGAGATTATTATGTCTGACGCTGTTTCCCTTACATTTCCCGATGGTTCCGTACGCGGTTATGCCGCTGGCACGACGGGCCGTGACGTCGCCGAATCGATCTCCAAGTCGCTTGCAAAGAAAGCCATCGCGATCGCGCTGGATGGCGAGCTGCGCGACCTGTCCGATCCGGTCGTCACCGGCAAGCTCGAGATCGTCACCCGCGAAGATGCCCGCGCGCTGGAACTGATCCGCCACGACACGGCTCACGTGATGGCCGAAGCCGTGCAGGAACTGTGGCCCGGCACGCAGGTCACCATCGGCCCGGTAATCGAAAACGGCTTCTATTACGATTTTGCCAAGAATGAGCCTTTTACGCCCGACGATCTGCCGAAGATCGAAAAGCGGATGAAGGAGATCATCCAGCGCAACAAGCCCTTCACCAAGGAAATCTGGCCGCGCGACAAGGCCCGTCAGGTGTTTGCCGACAAGGGCGAGAACTACAAGGTCGAGCTGGTCGATGCGATCTCCGCCGATCAGGACCTGAAGATCTATTATCAGGGCGACTGGTTCGATCTCTGCCGTGGGCCGCATATGGCCTCCACCGGCCAGATCGGCAATGCCTTCAAGCTGATGCGGGTTGCCGGCGCCTATTGGCGCGGTGACAGCAACAACCCGATGCTGACGCGCATCTACGGCACCGCCTGGCGTACGCAGGAAGAACTCGACCAGTATCTGCATATCCTGGCCGAAGCCGAAAAGCGCGACCATCGCCGGCTTGGCCGCGAGATGGACCTGTTCCATTTCCAGGAAGAAGGCCCGGGCGTGGTCTTCTGGCACGGCAAGGGCTGGCGCATTTTCCAGACGCTGGTTTCCTATATGCGCCGGCGGCTGGCCGGCACCTACCAGGAAGTCAACGCACCGCAGGTGCTCGACAAGTCGCTGTGGGAAACCTCCGGCCACTGGGGCTGGTACCGCGACAACATGTTCAAGGTGACGGTTGCCGGTGACGAGACCGACGACGAGCGCGTCTTCGCGCTGAAGCCGATGAACTGCCCCGGCCATATCCAGATCTTCAAGCATGGCCTGAAATCCTACCGCGAATTGCCGATCCGGCTTGCCGAGTTCGGCAACGTCCACCGCTACGAGCCTTCCGGCGCGCTGCACGGCCTGATGCGCGTACGCGGCTTCACGCAGGACGATGCGCATGTGTTCTGCACCGACGAGCAGATGGCAGCCGAGTGCCTGCGCATCAACGACCTGATCCTGTCGGTCTATCAGGATTTCGGGTTCAAGGAAGTCGTCGTCAAGCTCTCGACCCGTCCGGAAAAGCGCGTCGGCGACGATGCGCTCTGGGATCGCGCCGAAAGCGTCATGATGGACGTGCTGAAGACGATCGAGGCGCAGTCGGAAGGCCGCATCAAGACCGGTATCCTGCCGGGCGAGGGCGCTTTCTACGGCCCGAAGTTTGAATATACGCTGAAGGACGCCATCGGCCGGGAATGGCAGTGCGGCACGACGCAGGTCGATTTCAACCTGCCGGAACGTTTTGGTGCGTTCTATATCGACAGCAATTCGGAAAAGACCCAGCCGGTGATGATCCACCGCGCCATCTGCGGCTCGATGGAGCGCTTCCTCGGCATCTTGATCGAAAACTTTGCCGGCCATATGCCGCTGTGGATTTCGCCGCTGCAGGTCGTCGTCGCCACCATCACCTCGGAAGCCGACGACTATGGCCGTGAAGTTGCCGAACTGCTGCGCGATGCCGGTCTTGAGGTCGAGACCGACTTCCGCAACGAGAAGATCAACTACAAGGTCCGCGAGCATTCGGTGACAAAGGTGCCGGTGATCATCGTCTGCGGCATGCGCGAGGCGGAAGAGCGGACGGTCAATATCCGTAGGCTCGGTTCGCAGGCGCAAACGCCGATGACGCTCGACGAGGCAATCGCCTCGCTGGTCTTGGAAGCAACGCCGCCGGACGTCAAGCGCAAGGCCGAGCGCCGGAGCAAGGCCAAGGCCTGATCATCGGCGAAAGCCTGTATGATCCCGTCGGGAAGGTGCGGCAGGGCCGCGCCTTCAGTCTTCTGTCAGAAAACTGTAACATTGGCAGACTATCCGGTTTATGCGTGATGGGTGGAATAAACGTCCGCCGCCGGAACGCAAATCCGGCAGATCGAAATACCTGTGCTGCGTCCCTTCCGGACGCACCTTTTCTTGGAACGGGGAACAACGTGCAGTTCAAAGAGCTGTCTTACGCCAACGAGAACGATCGACGGCTGAAACGTTGGTTTATCCGTTCCATGGAAGGGCTTGGCGGGCGCAATCGTTACGCCAGGCTCTACAATCAGTGGCGCCATAACATCGTCGGCAAGAGCGACCGGATTTTCGGCGAAATGCTCGACCTGATCGATGTGCGCGTCCGTGTCCAGGGCGAATGGCCGCCGCGTCATCTGCCCGATACGCCCGTGGTCATCGTCGCCAACCATCCCTTCGGTATCGGCGACGGTATTGCTGTCCTGTCGCTTGCCGAGCAGCTCGGCCGCCCGTTCCGGGTGCTGATCAACAACGAACTCTTGAAGGTGCCGGAAATGGCGCCCTATTCGTTGCCGATTTCGTTTGAAGAAACCAAAGAGGCCTTGGCGATCAACATGCAGACGCGCCACGAGGCCGTGCGGCTCCTCAAGGAAGGCGTCACCCTGATCGTCTTTCCGGCCGGTGGTGTTGCCACGGCAAGAAAGGGTTTTGGCAGGGCCGAGGATCTGCCGTGGAAGATGTTTCCGGCCAAACTCATCCAGGCGGCCAAGGCAAGCGTCATCCCGATCTATTTCGAAGGCCAGAACGGCAGGCTGTTTCACCTGGCGAGCAAGGTTTCGCTGACCTTGCGCATCTCGCTGTTGATCCGCGAGTTCCGCAGGCTGTCCGGCACGACGATTTCGTCGCGCATCGGCCAGCTGATTGCCTGGGAAGAGCTGAGTGCCATTGCCGATCGCAAGGATATCCTGACGCGGATCTATGACGGCGTGTTCTGCATGGCGCCGCCACGCAAGCCCTTTCTCAAAAGGGCTGTGTCCTAGTTCTTCAGTCCTGTGCGTCGGAAGCACCGGATGCGGGCTGTACGCCCTTGTCGTTGAGCAGGACCTCGACATCGGTATTGACGCCGGCCTTGACGGTAAAATCGCGCTGGAAAATCTTCTCGTTGTTGCGCGCCACCGCGGAATAGCTGCCTTCGGCAAGCACCAGCGTCGGGAAAGCGCCGACGCTTTCGCTGACGACGTCGCCGGATGAGGTCAGGATCGACCATGCGGTATCGGCAATCGCTTCTCCGCCCGGCTCCGAGACGAGCTTCAGTGTCAGTTTGGCGGCGCGGTGCTGGATCGTCGCTTCCGTCAGCTTGCCGGCTTCCACCTGGATATCGGCGCGAATGACGGCGTTGACCGAGCCGTAGTTGGAAACGACGTGATAGGTGCCGGTGTTCAACCGGACGACCGTGTTCGGCTTGACGTCGGCGACAACCAGCGCCCGTTCGCCGTCTTCTTTCGAATCCGCTGAAAAGATCGAAAAGCTCAGTTCGCCCGGCGGGATGCGTACGTCGCTGCCGGACACCGCATTCAGCATGACGCCGCCGGCATCCAGCACCAGCACCTGTTTTTCGACCAGGCCGGCGTCTGCCACCCTGATCTTGCGTGTCGCGCCGGCGCGGCCGAAGGCGACGTTGACGAAATATTCGCCGGGAATGAGCTGGAACGCCGCTGATCCGCCTTCCGACGTGGCCACCAGCGGCAGCTTGCCGTCCGAGCCGGGAATAGGGCTGAAAACGCGCCAGGTCAGGCCCTGCTCGACAGACTTGCCCTTTTCCGTCAGATGCGCTTCCAATTGAATGTCTTTCGCCGTCGGACCCTGCGTCGCGGCATCCGGGACCGTCGGATTGAAGCTGTTGAGCTTCGGCATTTTCTTGGTCGGAGCGGAGATCGCCGGGAAGGCCTTGAAGGGGTCGGCAAGCTCCTGCGCCTGTGGAGCACGGGCGCCAGCTGTTGCAACAACCAGCGCTATGGTGACAGCGCGAACGTGACCGGCCTTGATGCGCATGGGGTGGTTGACATCCTGAGTGTGTGGCTCCACTTGAAACGCCGATATGGCAATTTCGTGGCTGCCCTCGTGGTAGCGGCGTGCGGTGGCAAACTAGTGGAAATGGACGGCAATGAAAACTGAAATCAGCCTGCGTGATTATCTGGCAACCCGCCGGTCTATTCCAGCCTTTCAGATGGGTGGACCGGGACCGGACACGGCTGAAATCGAGGAAATGCTGACGCTTGCCTCGCGCGTGCCCGATCATGGCAAGCTGGCGCCCTGGCGCTTCATCGTTTATCGCGGCGAGGAGCGGGTTCGCATCAGTGCCGAACTGGCGAAAATGGCGCTCGCAGCCAAACCCGATCTGTCCGAAGAGATGATCAAGGTGGAAAATGCCCGCCTGTCGCGCGCGCCGGTCGTCGTCGCCGTCGTCAGCAGGGCGGCCCCGCATGTCAAGGTGCCGGAATGGGAACAGCTGATGTCGGCCGGGGCCGTCTGCCTCAACCTGTTGATGGCTGCCAACGCGCTCGGGTTCTGCTCGAACTGGCTGACCGAATGGTACGCCTTCGATGAAAAGGCCTATCCGCTGCTCGGCGTTCATTCCGGCGAGAGAATAGCGGGCTTCATTCACATCGGTACGCCGCAGGTGCCGCCGACGGAACGTCCGCGACCCGAACTGACCGAGATCGTCACCTGGGTGGGCGAGGACGCCTGATGTTTTATGCAACTGCGCAAAACCTCCACGGCCTTGCCCACGATCCGTTCAAGGCCATCGTCTCGCCGCGGCCGATCGGCTGGATCGGATCGAGGGCTGCCGATGGCAGCCTCAATCTGGCGCCCTATTCCTTCTTCAACGCGATCAGCGATGCACCGAAACTGGTGATGTTCTCCTCGTCCGGCCGCAAGGATTCTGTGCGCAACATCGAGGAAACCCGTGAGTTCACCGCCAATTTCGTCAGCTTCGATATCCGCGAGGCGATGAATGCCACATCGGCTCCGGTTCCGCATGGCAAGAGCGAATTCGCACTTGCCGGATTGATGCCCATTGAAGGCCAGTTCGTTCAGGCACCCTTCGTTGCCGAAGCTTACGCGGCACTCGAATGCAAGGTCACGGAAATATTCCAGCCAAAGGGGCTCGACGGAACGCTCTCTGAAAACCACGTGGTCATCGGCCAGGTCGTCGGCATTCACATCCGCGACGAGGCGATCCGTGACGGACGCTTCGACATGGCCAAGGTCCGGCCGGTCGGCAGGATGGGGTATATGGATTATTGCGATGCCGGCGACGTCTTCGAAATGTTGCGGCCCACGCGATAGTCCGGCGTCCTAAATTACGGCCAGCGCCGCCAATTGTTCGGCGTTGCGCGCAACCACGCCGGAAAAGCCATCGGCAAGCGCGATATCGCGCGTGATCTGCGGATCGTCATCCCTGTCTTGCAGCAGTGCGTAGGAGGCAATGCCTGCCTGTCTCGCCTTGATGACAGCGGTCGCAGCTGCGAGGAGAAGCGGCGCGCCGGTCCTTGACGCTGCGGCGTTGAACACCTGGCTTGCCGTCGCCCGCGTCAGGCCTTCGCTGTCGAAAATGATGGCCCTCAGGCGCCGGGATATATCTTTCAGCGATACCGGTGAGAGAAGGAATATCGGGTTCTCGCCAAATTCCGCCACCAGTGCCACCGACCCCGCCTCGATCCCGTTGCTGGCCTCCGCGACCCGCAGCATGACGTCGAACTTCTGAATGTCGGCGGCACCGCCACAGCCGGAAAGCACCAAGCCATGCGGCCTCAGCGCCACCAGCCGCTCGATCGCGGCCTGTCCGGCTTCGTCGTCCGGTCCACCAACGCGAAACAGCGTCGAGCCTGCCGTCGATTGCCTCTGTGTGAGGATCGCCTGCACCGCCTCGAGAGCCTCTCCGGTAAGCCAGTCGTTGCGGATATCGAGGATCAGGGTCCCAGTCTCGTATGTACCGATCTGCGCCAGCAGCCCCTTCGGTTCCGCGCACAGCATCGGCAGCGTCATTTCGAAGCGGTTAACGGACATGGTGAACCAATCTTAAACCTTTGATCGCTAACGTAGGAATACCAGGATTGTGGCTGGTTGGTGTGTAGTGAGGCGTCGGTGATCATTCAAGCATTTCTTCGTTGGGTCGAGACCGCAAAAACCAGCGATCGGGTTCGGGCGGCCAGCGCGTTGGGCCGCGCCTATGTTGCGGCAGAAATGAATACGCTCGACGAACATGCGGCCGAAATGGCGATGACCTTTCTGCTTGATGACCCCTCGCCGAAAGTCCGGTTGGCGCTCGCCGAAGCCATTGCGGATTGCGCGCGCATTCCCCGGGCCATCATCCTGTCGCTGGCCGAAGACCAGCCTGAAACCGCTTATGCCGTCATTTCGCGTTCTCCTGTGCTCAACGATATGGACCTTGTCGATCTCGCCGCCAAGGGCACGCCGGAAACCCGCGCAGTCATTGCGGCCCGCCAGGCCATGTCCCGGCCGGTTGCCGCGGCCATCGCCGAGATCGGCGGCGAGGAAGAGGTATTGATCCTGCTCGAAAATGAGCAGGCGCGGTTTTCCTGCCGGACGCTGAAACGCCTGAGCGACCGGCTCGGCCATCTCTGGTCTGTCCGCAATACGTTGCTTGACCGTGACGATCTTCCGGCCGATGCCCGTCATGCATTGGTCGAGAAGGTTGGAGCGGCACTTTCCGGCTTCGGTCTCGTGCAGGCCGTGATCGGCGAACGCCGCGTCGAGCGGATTACCCGCGAAGCCTGCGACAAGGCTGCCGTCGGCATGGCGGGGGCAGCCCAGGCTGATCAGATCCCCAACCTCGTCGAGCATCTTCGGGTAACGGGACGGTTGACGCCGGCCTTCCTTCTGAACGCATTGTGCTCCGGCAAGATCGACTTCTTCGCAGCCGCCATCGTCAACCTGTCTGATGTCGCCGACAAGCGGGTTCGCTCGATTCTTTCCGACGGCCGTATCCACGCCATCCGGGCTTTGTTCGAAAGTGCGGGGCTTGGCCGAGACGTCAGTGCGCTGTTTGCCGAGGCCGTGCTGATCTGGCGCAAGGAAAACCGGGTTGGCTCACCCACTGTGACGGCCACTATTTCCACCGCCTTGTTGTCTAAACTGCGCGGCAGGAGCCAAGTATCCGATGCCTCCGGCGGCCTTGCTGATCTCATCGAGAAGCTGACGATTGCCGAACAGCGCCAGAGCGCCCGCGATTACGCGCTGCTTGCAGCCCGTGAAGCGGCCTGATTTTTCAGGAAGGCCGTGTCGACGTGTCGAGCAGGCGCATCAGGGCGGCCAACCGTTGGTCCAGTTTCTCAAGTCCGTTGGGCGCTTTCTTAATTCCGTCCAGACAGACGTAGAGCAGATCGGCCAGCGCTTCGGCCGAAAGGCCGGTTGCGGAGAGCGAAATCTCGTCCTGAGAGACCGCGGTCTTTACTGCATCTTCGATGAGTGCACGCAGGCGAAGCGAGGTTGCCACATTAATGTCGCCGGCCAGTAGCATGTTCGCCTCGAACAGTTCCAGTCCGTGCGTGCTGGCCTTGACGGGCGCCATGATCGTCATGGTGAAATCCGTCAGCGCATTTTCCATCCGCAGGATGAAAGGGCGGCTGGACGAAAAGGCCGCCTCCGCCGCCGTCAAAGCCGCGCCGTGATGCCATGTCATCAGTGACCGGAACAGATCATCCTTGTTTCTGAAATGCAGGTAGAGCGCTGCGCGCGACATCATGGCAGCATCGGCAATATCCTGCATCGACGCCTTCTTGAAGCCGTAGCGGGTAAAAACCTCTGCGGCCGCCGTCATGATATGCTGCTTCTTCTCGTCCATTCTGTTGAATTGACACTTTGGACTAAAAATGTCAAACTGACAAAATAGATCAAAAATGTCAGAATGACAGAGAAGAGGTAGATGATGAACAAGGATGCACGCAAGCTGATTGCTGTGACTGGAATAGGCGGTTTTCTCGGCCGCCGTGTCGCAGCACGATTGCTGCAGGCCGGATATGAGGTTCGTGGAACCTTGCGATCGCTAAAAAAGGCGGCGTCCATCGAGGCGGCGATCCGGTCGGCGGAAGGTGCCGGTGGTGGAAAACTCTCCTTCGTTGTCGCTGATCTTCTGTCTGACGAGGGCTGGGATGCGGCATTTTCCGGCGTAACAGATGTGATCCATACGGCATCGCCTTTTCCATCAAGCGTTCCAAAAGATGAAAATGACCTCATCCTGCCAGCGCAACAGGGAACGTTGCGGGTGCTGCGTGCCGCAAGAGATGCCGGCGTTCGCCGCGTAGTGCTGACATCCTCCATTGCCGCCGTCAGTTACGGTCCGGGCAGGGCGCCTTTTACGGAAACCGACTGGACCGATGTCGACGGGCCGCTGGCCACGCCCTACTACAAATCGAAGACGCTGGCCGAGCGCGCCGCCTGGGACTTTGCCCGCGAAAATGACCTTGAACTGGTCGTCGTCAATCCGGGCATGATCCTTGGCCCCATCCTGGGCGCCGAGACAGGCACGTCGGTCGGTGTGGTGCAAAGCCTGATGAAGGGCCGTTATCCCGCCATGCCGGATTTCAGCGTGCCGGTCGTCGATGTGCGTGATGCTGCGGAAGCGCACGTTCTTGCCATGACGACCGCTGGGGCCGCCGGCGAACGTTTCATCATCGCCGGCAAGGCGCTATCGATCAGGGATATCGCCAATGTCCTGAAACGCGACTTCCCTGCCTATGGGAAAAAGCTGCCGAAATTCGTTCTGCCCAACTGGCTTGCGAGACTAGCCGCGCGCTTCGATCCCGGCCTGAAGCTGATTGCCGGTGAGCTTGGCCGCGACGCGCGCATATCGAACGAAAAGGCGAGGCGCGTGCTGGGTTGGAAACCGCGCTCGGAGGACGAGGCAATCCGTGCCAGCGCCGAAAGCTTGATCGCTGCCGGGCTCGTATAGGCTTACTTCGTAAACTTCCGCGCCACCCAGGAATAGCCGTCCTCGATATAGTGGACGGGCTTGGTCACGGCGTTGCGCAGTGCCGACGCGTCGGGCAGGGCGCCTGACACCATCGCCAATGTCCGGCGCGGCAGGCTTGGCCGCTTTTGTTCCGCAGTCGGCGGTGCCGGTACGACGTCCGGTTCGACCGCATGAGCCTGATCGAGCGCCGGCTGGTTCGTCGGTTCGGGTGCAGGGTCCCTGGCATTGGCCATCGTGTCGCCGGACGTTTCGCAGACCGCGACGATCACCGGGTAGTTGACGTTGGAGAATTTCGGCAACTGTTTCTGCGATTCCGCATCGCATATCGCAATGGTCTGCCAGGTGCCGCTGATCGTCGAGACGTAGTGGCATTGGCTGACGCTGTCGTCGCAGCCGAGAATTGTCATGACGATCAGGGCAGGAACCATCGCGGATGTTCTCCAATTCGGTGAAGATCGTTCGGTAAAGAGCGATTCTGAGTTCGCTGAACTAAAAGTCTTTTTGCTCCGGAAGTAAGGCAGAGTGGGAAAAGCTTGGAAACAATTTGTTTCTGCCGTTTGGGCTGGGTGAGAGGCGCTTGTCGAATAGAGCCAGATTTGCCGTCTGTCGTTTTCAGCGCTGTGCTTTTAGAGTTGATTGCGAACGGCATGAATCGACCTGCGAAGGAACAACGCCAAGTGACTCTCACCATTGAAAAAGAATCGCCTCGCCAGCCCGGCGTCCTGCACCTGCTCGACCAATCCGACGCCTATGCGCAGTCGCTCTATCCGGCCGAAAGCAACCACCTCGTCGATGTCTCGACGCTCGAAAAACCATCGGTCTCCTTCTTCGTCGCCCGCCATGAAGGAAAGATCGTCGGCTGTTGTGCCTTGGCGGATGCGGGAGACGGCAGTGCCGAGATCAAGCGCATGTTCGTCGATCCGCAGGCACGGGGCTTGAAGATCGGCCGCAAGTTGCTGGATCATCTCGAAGGTCACGGCCGCGAGGCCGGCCTGTCGGCGATCCGACTGGAGACCGGCATCTACCAGCCCGAGGCGATCGGCCTCTACAAGACCGCCGGCTATGTCGAGATCGGGCCGTTCGGTTCTTATCAACCGGACCCGCTCAGCCTGTTCATGGAAAAAGCCATCGCCTGACGCAGAGTCAGTTCCTCGCAGGGAAAATCGTTTCCGCTCCGTCAGTTGGAGCGGAAAGTTGAATCAATTCAGCAGCGTGTTGAATCGGCCTATCAAGGCTTTGACCTAGATGTCCAGGTTGTCCGCAAACACGGCACGTTCCTGAATGAAGCGGAAGCGGGCGTCGGCCTTGGTGCCCATCAGGTTGTCGACGGCTTCGCGCGTGCCTTCGAAATCCACCTCGTCGATGGCAACCTTCAGCAGCGTGCGCTTGGCCGGATCCATGGTGGTTTCCTTCAGCTGCGCCGGCATCATTTCGCCAAGTCCCTTGAAGCGGCCGATCTCGACCTTGCCGCGGCCGTTGAATTCCGTCTCCATCAGTTCCACCCGATGGGCGTCGTCGCGGGCGTAGAGCGTCCTGGCCCCTTGCGTGATGCGGTAGAGCGGCGGCACGGCCAGATAAAGATGGCCACCCCGCACGAGCTCCGGCATTTCCTGGTAGAAGAACGTGATCAGCAGCGAGGCGATATGGGCGCCATCGACGTCGGCATCGGTCATGACGATGACGCGCTCGTAGCGCAAATCCTCCTCGCGGTACTTGCTGCGCGTGCCGCAGCCGAGCGCCTGGATGAGATCGCTGATCTGCTGGTTGGCTCCAAGCTTTTCACGGCCGGCGCTGGCAACATTGAGGATCTTGCCGCGCAGCGGCAGGATCGCCTGGTTGGAGCGGTTGCGTGCCTGCTTGGCCGAGCCGCCAGCCGAATCGCCTTCGACGATGAACAGTTCGGCGCCCTCGGCCGAATTCTGCGAGCAGTCGGCAAGCTTGCCCGGCAGGCGCAGCTTGCGCACCGCCGATTTGCGGGTAACCTCTTTTTCCTTGCGGCGGCGCACCCGTTCGTCGGCGCGCTCGATCACCCATTCCAAGAGCTTATGGGCTTCCTGCGGGTTGTCGGCGAGAAAATGGTCGAACGGATCGCGCAGCGCGTTTTCGACGATGCGCTGGGCTTCGACGGTCGCCAGCTTGTCCTTGGTCTGGCCGACGAATTCCGGTTCGCGGATGAACACCGACAGCATGCCGGCCGCCGAGATCATCACGTCTTCGGTAGTGACGATCGCCGCGCGCTTGTTCTGCGTCAGTTCGGCATAGGCCTTCAGGCCCTTGGTCAGCGCGATGCGGAAGCCGGCTTCATGCGTGCCGCCTTCGGGTGTCGGAATGGTGTTGCAATAGGAATGCACGACGCTGTCGCCGCCATACCAGGTGACCGCCCATTCCATCGCGCCGTGGCCGCCGGTCTTTTCCGTCTTGCCGGCAAAGATTTCGCGGGTGACGGTGAATTCCTTGCCCATCGTCGCCTGAAGGTAGTCCTTCAAGCCGCCGGGGAAGTGGAACACCGCCTTGTCCGGCGTATCCGTGCCTTCGATCAGTGCCGGATCGCAGGACCAGCGGATTTCGACGCCGCCGAACAGATAAGCCTTCGACCGCGCCATGCGAAACAGCCGGGCCGGATCGAATTTTGCGTGCGAACCGAAGATCTCCGGGTCCGGGTGGAATTTCACCTTGGTGCCGCGCCGGTTCTGGATATCGCCCAGCTCCTCCAGCCCGCCTTGCGGAATGCCGCGCGAAAAGCGCTGGCGGTAGAGCTTGCGATTGCGCGCAACTTCGACTTCGAGAATGTCCGAAAGCGCGTTGACGACGGAAACGCCGACGCCGTGCAGACCACCTGAGGTCTCGTAGACCTTGCTGTCGAACTTGCCGCCTGCGTGCAGGATGGTCATGATGACTTCGAGCGTCGACTTGCCCGGGAATTTCGGATGGTTCTCGACCGGGATACCGCGGCCGTTATCGGTGACCGACAGGCAGCCTTCGGCGTCGAGATGGACGTCGATGAAATTGGCGTGTCCGGCGACCGCTTCGTCCATCGAATTGTCGATGACTTCGGCAAACAGGTGATGAAGCGCCTTTTCGTCGGTGCCGCCAATATACATGCCCGGCCGCCGGCGAACCGGCTCCAGCCCCTCCAGAACTTCGATCGTCGAGGCATTGTAATCGCCGGTATCGGCCTTCAGCGTCGTGGAGGCGCCGCTGCGCTGTTCCACCACGGGAGCGGCGGGCGTCACAACGACCGGCTTCGGCACGACGGCATCCGTCGCAGGCTTCGGTACCAGGGGCAATGCTGAAAAGAGATCGTTGCTGTCGGTCATAGTCTGTTTTGATGTCTTTCCGTGGTGGCGGCTTCAGATCCGGGCCGGGGTGCGGACTGGGCCGTCATGAATGTCTGCACGAATCGCCGGAATTCTGCCAAATTCCTGGCGCGAGAGCGACTTGGCCAGCCTTGTGTCTCAGCCGCACGCGTCAACACGCCGATCGTGCCTTCAATAGCCCCAACTGTTGCTTTGCGGAAGGTCCGATGGCAAGGCTTGGATCAAAAGAGGAACATTCCGGATGCACCTGTCCACAGCTCATTTGATCTTTCGCGTTGTTTTTGCCTCAATTGTCATGGTCGTCTTGGCTTTGCCGGCGCAGGCAGCACCGCTGAAGCCATTCAAGGACGAGCTGTTTTCCTACGGAACGGTACTGGAAACCGGGGATGACGGCGATTACCGCGTCATCGATTACGATAAGATGCGCGATATCCACGGCCGCGACCAGGAGCCGGAACGCCGGGTAAGGCGGGCCTATGTGTCGCTCGGTGTCAAGCGCGCGCAGGCCAACGAGACGCTTGATCTGGCCAACCGGCCGCTCGATGTGTTGCGGGTCGGTGCCCCGAGTGGTGCGGCATTCACGGTCATCTTCATCCACGGCCGGGGCGGCGACCGGCGGCTCGGCGCCAACGACTGGTCGTTCGGCGGCAATTTCAATCGCCTGAAGAACCTCGCTGTTGAAAACGGCGGTGCCTACTATGCCCCGAGCATCCGCTCCTTCGATGATGCGGGTGTCGCAGACATCGCCGGACTGGTCGCCTTTGCCCGACAGCAATCACCGGGCAGGCCGGTGGTGCTAGCCTGTGCCTCGATGGGCAGCTTCATCTGCTGGGGCATCACCCGAAACCCCCAGGCGGTTGCGGCCCTCAAGGGCATGATGATCATGGGGGGGCCTGCCGATCCCACGTTCAACAAGAGTGCCGCCTACAAAAAGAAACTGCCGATCTTCTTCAGTCACGGCAGCGACGACAGCGTCTATGCAGCCGCCGATCAGATTGCGTTCTACCGGTCGTTGAAGAAAGCCAATTATCCCAGCCGCTTCGTGCTGTTCCAGACCGGATCGCATGGCACCCCCGTTCGCATGACGGACTGGCGCGATGCGTTAAACTGGATCGGGCTTGACTGAAGCTCCTAATATATCCGGGATTCGTTAACCAACGCCGTAGTTTGAAACTTTAAGGCGAGCGCTGTTTGCTTTTTCGAAACCTGATCATGGGACTGTCCCAGGGGTATATTATCGGGGTTTGATCTATGGATGCTCGGACAGAAACGCGGCATATTCCGCTGTGCGTCGATCTCGATGGCACGTTGCTTGCCGCCGACACGCTCTGGGAGGGCGTGGCGATCATCCTCTTGCGCAATCCGTTGATGGTGTTTGCAGTCCTTGTCTGGATGGCGAAGGGCAAGGCACGGCTGAAATACGAGGTTGCTGCGCGCTCCGGACGTCAGGCGGCCGACTGGCCCTATCGCGAGGCGGTACTTCAACGCCTGGCACGCGAACGCGAAACCGGCCGGCAAGTCATTCTGGTCACCGGCGCCGCCGAAAGCGTCGCGCTCGGGGTCGCAGCTCATACCGGCGCTTTTTCCTCCGTCCTGCACAGCACCACGGACATCAACCTCACCAGCCGCCGCAAGCGGGAAAAACTGATCGAACAGTTCGGCGAGGGCGGGTTCGACTATATGGGCAACAGCCGCGATGACGTGCCGGTGTTTGATGCCGCGCGCAAGGCGATTGTCGTGGCACCCGATGCCGCCGCCGAAAAATGGCGGCGGGCCCATGATGCCGAGCGGCTCGATCTCGGCAGCGCCGCACCTTTCGCCGCCCTGAAATCGATCCGGGTGCATCAATGGGCAAAGAATGTGTTGATCGGCGTGCCGATGATCCTCAACCACGACATTCTGCACATGGATGCGGTGGTCAATGTCATCCTGGCGTTCTTCGCCTTCAGTTTTCTTGCCTCGGCCGTTTACGTGATCAACGACCTGTCGGATCTCACCAACGACCGGCGCCACCCCAAGAAGCGCCACCGGCCGCTGGCCAGCGGCCAGATGTCGGTGCCGATGGGGCTGATGCTGGCGCTGTGCCTGCTCCTTGCCTCGCTGTCGCTGACGGCTGTGCTGCCCTCCGATTTCGCGCTTGTGCTCGGCTTCTATGCCTTGGCGACCACTGCCTACACGTTTGTGCTCAAACGCAAGCTGCTGGTCGATGTCTTCACGCTGGCAGGGCTCTACACGGTTCGCATCATCGCCGGCGCTGCCGCCACCGGCACCGAGCTTTCCTTCTGGCTCTTGTCGTTCTCGATCTTCTTTTTCCTCAGCCTGGCGCTGGTCAAGCGTTATGTCGAACTCGACGAATATGACGGCCGTGACGGCAACCAGGTGCCTGGACGCGGCTATCTGGCCGTCGATTTCGAAATGGTCGGGCAGGCCGGCGTCTCCTCGGCCTTCGCCTCGGCGCTGGTTCTGGCGCTCTATATCCACAGCAAGGAAATGCAGGAGATGTACACGTTGGACTGGGCGCTATGGCCGCTCTGCCCGCTTGTCCTCTACATGTTGCTGCGCATCTGGATGCTGGCCCGCCGCGGCATGCTGCATGAGGATCCGGTGGTGTTCATCATGCGCGACTGGCGCAGCCTCGTGACCATGGCGATCGGCGCAGGCTTCGTGCTCGCCGGCGCGATGGGAACGCCATGACCACTCGCGAATTCGACAGCTGGGGCCGGATCGATTGCCGCGAGCGCCAGTCCGTATCCCCCGATGCCTATGAGAACCTGCGCGAAAATGCAGCACCCGGCGCGTTCCTGCCCTTCGGCAACGGCCGGTCCTATGGCGACAGCTGCCACAACGACCAGGGCAGGCTGATCGAGAGCCGGGTGCGCACCCGTATCCTCGGTTTTGATCCGGGAACGGGGATCATTTCCTGCGACGCCGGCGTCACGCTTCATTCCATCCTCGAAACGGCGATCCCGCACCGGTTTTTCCTGCCG
The DNA here is from genome assembly GCF_049898205.1 of Pararhizobium sp. DWP3-4. Taxonomy (NCBI): domain Bacteria; kingdom Pseudomonadati; phylum Pseudomonadota; class Alphaproteobacteria; order Hyphomicrobiales; family Rhizobiaceae; genus Pararhizobium; species Pararhizobium sp. DWP3-4. Next base: position 223,216 of record NZ_JAFCXF010000004.1, read on the forward strand.
GTGACGCCGGGAACCGCATCCGTGACCGTTGCCGGTGCTGTCGCCAACGATGTCCACGGCAAGAACCACCACGTGCGCGGGACGTTCGGCAAGCATGTGCTGGGCCTGACATTGCTGCGATCGAGCCGCGACGTGCTGACGTGTTCGACCACGGAAAACCGGGAACTGTTCTTTGCCACCATCGCCGGCATGGGCCTGACGGGATTGATCCTGTCGGTTGACCTGCAGCTGATGAAGGTACCATCCGCCCATATCCAGCAGCATGCGATCCGCTTCGACAGCCTCACCGACTATTTCGGCATGGTCGAAACAGTCGACGGCGAGCATGAATATTCCGTCGCGTGGATCGATCAGCTGGCGACCGGCAAGCGGGCGGGCAGGGGCGTTCTTCTGGCCGGCGATCATGCCGATGCGTCCTGCGAATTTCCCGACATGCCGCGTGCAAGAAAATTATCGGTGCCTTTTGCGCCGCCGTTCAATCTCTTGAACACGGTGACGCTGAAGGCATTCAACGAGCTGTATTTCCGCAAGGAAAAGCGCGGCGAAACGGTCAAGACGGTCAAGTGGCCAGGCTATTTCCACCCGCTGGATGCCATCGGCAACTGGAACCGGCTCTATGGTCCCAAGGGCCTCTACCAGCACCAGAGCGTCTATCCCACCGGGAACGCCCCGGAGCTGACGGCACGGCTGCTGGAGACTGCCCGCAAGGCTGGCCACGCGTCTTTCCTCACCGTGCTGAAGAAGTTCGGCGAGCAGACTTCCGGCGGGCTTTTATCCTTCCCAAGGCCCGGTTTTACGCTGACTTTGGATTTCGCCAATCAGGGTGAAGAGACCCTTAAGCTTCTCAACCGGCTGGACGCCATGGTTGTCGAGGCCGGCGGCGCCATCAATCCCTACAAGGATGCCCGGATGAGCCCGCAAACCTTTGATTTGTCGCTCCCGCGCTGGCGGCAGCTGGAAGCATTGCGCGATCCGGCCATGGTTTCCAACTTCTGGAAGCGGACGGCCCTTTCTTTGCCGAAATGAGAATGGGCTTTGCCAAAATGAGAATAGGAACAATTTGAATTAAATAAACGCCCGAATTTCACCGAATATACGACTCTTGCGTGTAGGTGTTGCGAGGGGAACAGGGAACATCGACATGAAGTATATTGTATTCATTCTCTTCACCGTGATTACCAATGCTGCAGCACAGGTCATGCTAAAACAGGGCATGCTGTCGCTTGGACCGTTGACCTTCACGGCGGATACTTTCATTGCCCGTATTTTCCAGGTGGTTTTCAACCCCTGGGTCTTTGCCGGACTTGCCACCTTCGTCATTTCGATGGTGTCGCATCTCTACGTGCTTTCGAAGGTGGAACTCTCCTTCGCCTATCCATTTCTGAGCCTTGCCTATGTGGCTGTGGCCGTCTTTGCCTATTTCGTCTTCCATGAGGATCTGAACGCCTGGCGCATCGCCGGCATCGGCTTCATCTGCGTCGGAACCATTCTCATTGCCCAATCCGGCCTGTCCGGGGCCGGCATGTCTTCGCATGAAGACCAGCCATCGCTTGAAGCCGCGGGCGCAAAAACAGTAAAAATCGGGAGCGCATCATGAAACATATCATTTTCGGCGGTGACGGCTTCGTCGGCCGCCATCTCGCAGAACGTCTGGTCCGGGACGGTGAAGAGGTTCTCGTTGCCGACATCGCCAAATCCGACCTGCCGCATTATGCCCGTGCCCGTTTCGTCCATTGCGACGTCACCAATGCCGACGATGTGATGAAGGTCGAGATCGGCCCGGACGACATGGTCTACAACATGGCGGCCAAGATGCTGTCGCCATTGCAGGTGCGCTCCAAGCGCTGGCAGTTCTTCTGGCCGGTCAATTATTACGGTGCCGAAAACATCATGAAGGCGACCGCAAAGTCCGGCGCCAATCGGATGGTGCAGTTCACCACCGACATGATCTACGGCCACACCGTCATGTCGCCGCAGACCGAGGCGCATCCGGCAAAGCCGCTGGGTGAGTACGGCAAGTCGAAATGGGCAACCGAGCAGCTCGCGGCCGAATGGCGCAAGCAGGGCATGAACATCTCGATTTTTCGCCCGCGCCTCATTATCGGGCCTGGCCGTCTCGGCATTCTGGAAAAGCTGTTCAAGCTGATCGACGCCAACCTGCCGGTGCCTATGATCGGTTCGGGCAAGAACCCGTACCAGTTCATCTCGGTGTTCGATTGTGCCGAGGCAGCGCGTCTTGCCTGGAAGGGTGGCGTGCCGAACGAGGCCTATAATCTCGGTTCCGACAATCCGCCATCGGTAAAGAAGCTGCTTGGCGACCTGATCGTCCATGCCGGCTCGAAATCGTTCCTGGTGCCGACGCCGGCCTTCGCGGTGAAGGCGACGCTCGCAGCCTTCGACTTCGTCAACATGCCGATCATGGATCCGGAACAGTATCTGATCGCCGACGAGATGTGCATCCGCGAAACCGGCAAGCTGAAGAAGGAGCTGGGCTGGAAGGCTGAGTACAATGACGGCGCCATGCTGATCGCAGCCTACGATGAATACCGCGTCAAAAAGGCCGGCAAGGCTTTCGCACACACAGCCGCCGTACCGGCCGAATGAACCAGGGGATCACGACAATGCTCGACAAAACCCAACACGTCGCTATCGAGGCATCCGCCCTTGCCGGCGCAATCAGGAAGCCGGACCTCATCACCGTCGAACAGGCCAAGGCCATGAGCCTTGCCGATATGACGACCTTCTTCAAGGAGCACTTAAACCCAGGCCAGCTTCATTTCATGAAGCTGCTCGGTTTCAACAAGGTGAAAGTCGAAAGTGCCGAGGGCATGTATTACACCGATCAGAACGGCCGCAAGATTCTCGATTTCTTCGGCGGTTTCGGTTCGCTGGCCTTCGGCCACAACCATCCCCGCATCCTCTCGGCGCGCAAAAAATTCCAGGACGAAAACCGGCACGAGATCGCGATTGCCTTCCTGTCGCAATATGCGGCAGCGCTGGCCAAGAACCTTGCGACGATCGCGCCCGGTGATCTCGACATGGTCTTCCTCGGCTCTTCCGGCTCGGAAGCCATGGAAGCAGCCCTCAAGGTTGCCGAACGTGCGGCTGGCCCGAAGCGTCCGCGCATCGTCTATGCCGAAAATTCCTTCCACGGCAAAACCAAGGGTGTGCTGTCGATCACCGACGGCCCGCTCTATCGCGGCGAATTCAAACTGCTCGACAACAACGTCAAGGTTCCGTTCGGCGATATCGATGCCATTCGTAGTGCCTTCGAGCGCGATCCGACCATCGGTGTCCTGGTTCTCGAAACCATCCAGGGCGGCGGCGGCATCGTTCAGGCATCGCCGGAATTCTGGCGCGAAGTGCGCGCGCTCTGCGACAAGCATGGCGTCATCTGGGTTGCCGACGAGGTTCAGTGCGGCATGGGCCGGTCGGGCCGTTTCTTTGCCTTCGAACATGCCGGCGTCGTTCCGGATGTGACGGCGCTGGCGAAATCGCTCGGCGGCGGCAAGTCCGCGATGGCAGCAATGATTGCGAGGCGCGAGGTCTACATGAAGGCCTATGGCACCAAGGCGACGGCGATGATCCACGCCCATGCCACCTTCGGCGGCATCGGCGAGGCATGCATCACCGCGATCGAAGGCCTCAACATCATGTATGACGAGGACCTGATCGAAAACGCTGCGGTTCAGGGCGAATACCTGCTCGAACGGTTGAACGCGCTGAAGGCGAAATATCCGAAGATCATCAAGGATGTTCGCGGCCAGGGGTTGATGGTCGGCCTGGAATTCCAGGATTTCAGCCAGACCCTGCCGATGGTCCTGCGCCCGGTCGTTGCCGTGCTGGACGACAAGCTCAAGGGCTCGCTGTCCGGCTTCATCGGGGCGCTGCTTCTGCGCGACTACGACACGCTGGTTGCCTTCACCGAATACAATCGCAACGTCATCCGGCTCGAGCCGCCGCTTATCTGCGAACGTCAGCATGTCGACCAGTTCGTCGATGCGCTCGATGAGCTGCTTGGCCGCGGCATCATCCGCATCGTCAAGGATTTCGTCGGCAGCCAGATCGGCTGATTGCCGCAGAAAAATGAAACAAGGGCGCGGTGCCGATGCACCGCGCCTTTTCTGATTCCGGCTGTCCGGCTGGTTATTGTTTCAGCGTCGAAATCTCGACCCGGCGATTGCGCCCGTCTTCGGGATCCGCTGGGAAGAGCAGGGCGGTTTCGCCGAACGCGCGCAAAACCAGCCGTCTTGGATCGATCTTGTAATGTGCCATCAGATATTGCGTCGTCGATGCAGCGCGCGCCCGGCTGAGGTCGAGATTCTCGGCGTCGGTGCCGGTCGCATCCGTATGGCCGCCGATCAGGAAGCGATAGGATGCAAGGTCGCTGGATTGCAGCGCCATGCCGACATTGTCGAGAAGGCGCTCTGCCTGCGGTGTCAGCTCGGCCGAGCCGAAATGAAAATTGACCGCGAGATTGACCGTTGCCGCAAGCCTGTCGCCATAGCTGTTGACCTTCTCCAGATCCTTGGCGCCGATGATCTTCAAGCCGCGGGTCTTTTCCTTTTGCACCAGCACGGGGTCGAGCGAGCGAACCAGCAAACCTGGCGTCGCCGTGGTCAAGACGTCTTGCGCACCCGCTGCGACCGGAAGCAGGCTAAGACCGAAAACCAGAGATTTGAAGAAAGCACACCGCATAGATTCGCCCCGGATTTCCAGGCCATGTAACAAGTGAAGAGTGAGCAAGGCTGCGAAGAGTAAGAGTGCATTTTTAGGCCGTCAATTCCCAAACGGGGAGTGACGGTTTCAATATATCATGGCTCTGGATCGGGCCGCCGACATGTTCCCGCCGGAACAGTGTGCAGGTTTGTAAGAATGCGGTATGCGAGAATGGCAAAGGCTAGTGTTTTTGCCCGTTCACCATCATGTCGAACTCAACGATATTCGAGTAGATCGGTATTCCGACCGACATGTCGTAACGGGTGCGATAGACGCCGCCCTGGATGCGAAAGCCGATAACGCGCCGGTTCCATTTGGTCAGCGTCGCGTCAAAATGTTCGGTCCTGGTCGTGCCCTTGGCCGTCAGATTGCCCTCGATTTCGGCGGTGTTTTCACCGGTTCGGGTGATCTTCGTCGAGCGGAAGACGATTTTCGGATGGTTCGCGGTGTCGAACACGGCGGTGGAGCGCAGAAAATTCTCGATGCGCGGTTCGCCGGTCTGAACGGTTTCCGGATAGAGCGCAAATTCCACCACGGACTTGCCGATGTCGCCACCGTCCAGCTGGAATGTGCCCGAAAATTTCGTGAACTTGCCGGAAATGCCACCGCCGCCGACCTGGCCGACTTTGAAATTGATCTGCGAGGACCCATCGATGTCGTAGCGTCCGGCTGCGTCATCCAGCGTCGGCGCCTTGGCTTCGGACGCAGATACCTGCAGAGCCAACCCTGCGAGCGCCGTTAATGCAACGGTGATTGTCGTCAAACGTGCGGACATTGATGCGGTCCTTCCCGATGCCTGGTTTGCGCTCCGTAAGACGCACGATGCTGCGGAAATATTCCTAACCGTCCCGCCACTTGTTGCGCAGCATGCGGACAAGCACCGCATCGTGGCGGATCAAGTGATGGTGGAAGGCAGCCCCTGCATGCATCAGCACAAGCCCTGCCAGGCTATAGGCGAGAACCGCATGGGTCGTTGTCCACAAGGCCTCAGCGACGGCGGATTTCTCCAGCGGCAGATGCGGGATGACGACGAGATTGAAATAGAAGCTCGGAATATCCAGCGTCGAGACTGACGCGAGCGCCCAGCCGGTGACCGGCACTGCCAGCGTCAGGCAAAGAAGCAGCATGTGGACGAGAAAGCTCGCACGTCTTTCCGTGACGGAGAGCCCGGCAACCGCCGCCGGATGTTTGCCCGCCAGCCACCAAAGGACCCGGATGACGCAAACACCAAGGGCCGTGAACCCGAAGGACTTGTGCCATTGGAAGAGGTTAAATTGCAGCACCGGGTCGATGTCCGGCCGGGTCATGACATAGCCGAGGACCAAGAGCCCGGCGATCAGAAGGGCAATCGTCCAGTGAAGGAGAATGGTCACCCATCCGAACGCGTCCGGGCCGTTGCGCAGCATCATCGATCTCCGATTGTCAAAAGCTCCGCCGAATCATCGCTCTTTCGCCGAATGCGAACAAGCCGTCCGGCCATCACGGTTTCGATACCAAGCCCAGGGTAAACCGGCCGCAGCGTAGCGGCCTGCTTTTCTTTGCCCGGCTTTTTTGCTAGGGCCTTTGCCGGTTAAAGGACAATACCCTTAAGGAGACGACATGACGCCCGACGTAAAGCCGCTGGTTGCCGGAAACTGGAAGATGAATGGTCTGCGGGCGTCGCTCGATCAGATCAAGGCGATGGCGGAAGGCGTCAAGGGAAACCTGTCGGCAAAGGTCGAAACGCTGATCTGCCCGCCGGCGACGCTGCTTTATGTGGCAACCGCGCTCTGCGACGACAGCCCGCTTTTGATCGGCGGGCAGGATTGCCACGAAAAGGTTTCGGGCGCCCATACCGGTGATATCTCCGCCGAAATGATCGCCGATTGCTTCGGCACCCACGTGATCGTCGGCCATTCCGAGCGCCGCACCGACCATAAGGAAACCGACGCTTTGGTGCGTGCCAAGGCCGAAGCTGCCTATGCCGCCGATCTCATCGCCATCATCTGCATCGGCGAGACGGGTGACGAGCGCAAGGCTGGCCAGACGCTGTACGTCTTGAAGCGCCAGCTGGCGGGTTCCATTCCGGACAGCGCCACCGCGGAAAACACCGTCATCGCCTATGAGCCCGTCTGGGCGATCGGCACCGGCCTGACGCCGACGGCAGCCGACGTTGAGGAAGCCCACGCTTTCCAGCGGTCCGAGCTCGTTGCACGTTTCGGCCCTGCCGGCGCGCAGATGCGCATCCTTTACGGTGGCTCGGTCAAGCCGGGCAATGCCAGGGAACTGATGGGCATTGCCAATGTCGATGGCGCTTTGATCGGCGGCGCAAGCTTGAAAGCCGACGATTTCCTCGCCATCTACCGGGCGTATGAAGACTTGACGGCATGATGCCGGCGGACTGGCGATAAGCCGTCCTTTGGGTTTCTACCCGCCGATCCCTGGTATTAAGTCCATGGTAAGGCGGGCAGGGGCTTTTAATGCGCGGTGGCTTGGTATATGCAGCCGCCAACACTAATCTTTGCCGCGTGGAGCGGACGCTGAAACTTGCGTTGCAATTTCAATGTGTCTCCCATGCCGGACGATCACCCGATTGCGTGTCTGCTCTCTGGCTTTCTCAAGCCGGACGGAACGTGATCTAAGGCAGGACTGGACAAAATGCAGACCGTATTGCTTGTCATCTATCTCATGGTTGTGCTGGCGCTGATCGGCGTCGTGCTCATTCAGCGCTCCGAAGGCGGCGGCCTCGGCATCGGCGGCGGCTCGGGCTTCATGTCCGCCCGCGGCACGGCCAATGCGCTGACCCGCACCACCGCCATCCTTGCTGCCCTGTTCTTCGTGCTGGCGCTCGGCATGGGCATTCTCGCCCGTTACCAGCCGAACGCGACCGACGTTCTCGATCGTATCCCGGGCACGACCAACAACGGCAAGGGCGTGCTTGATTCGCTTGGCGGCGGCACGACCCCGCCGGCTGGCGAGACGCCTGCCCAGACACAGACGCCTGCCCAGACACCGGCACAGTCCGGAGCCAACACCCAGACGCCTGCGACGACCACCACACAGACGCCGGCGACCACACAGACGCCTGCAACGCAGACGCCTGCGACGACCGAAACAAAGCCGGCGACATCCGGTTCGGAAGTCCCAAGCGGCCAGTAAGGCTCAAAGCAGATATAATCGCCGGCGGAAGCCAGTCTTCCGCCGGTTTTCTTTTGTTTGAATTTTGCCACCCGAACCTTTTGAACGGAAAAATTCTGAAAGATGAATTTTTCGGTGGCGGAATCATTTTTGAAACGGTATCCGGTGAAGCCCATGGCGCGATATGTATTCATCACTGGCGGCGTGGTTTCTTCCCTTGGCAAAGGGATAGCCGCAGCTGCTCTCGGAGCGTTGCTGCAGGCCCGGGGCTACCGGGTGCGGCTTCGCAAACTTGACCCCTATCTCAACGTCGATCCGGGCACCATGAGCCCGACGCAGCACGGCGAAGTGTTCGTGACCGACGATGGCGCGGAGACGGACCTCGATCTCGGTCACTACGAGCGCTTTACCGGCCGCTCGGCGACCAAGACCGACAACATCACCACCGGCCGCATCTACAAGAACATCATCGACAAGGAACGCCGCGGCGATTACCTCGGCGCCACCGTCCAGGTCATTCCGCACGTCACCAACGAGATCAAGAATTTCGTCACCGAAGGCAATGACGATTTCGACTTCGTCATCTGCGAAATCGGCGGCACGGTCGGCGATATCGAGGCGATGCCGTTCATGGAGGCGATCCGCCAGCTGAAGAACGATCTTCCGCGCGGCACCGCGATCTATCTCCACCTGACGCTGATGCCCTATATTGCCGCTGCCGGCGAATTGAAGACCAAGCCGACCCAGCATTCCGTCAAGGAACTGCAGGCGCTCGGCATTCATCCCGATATCCTGCTTGTGCGTGCCGACCGTGAAATTCCGGAGGCCGAACGCCGCAAGCTGTCGCTGTTCTGCAACGTCCGCCCCTCCGCCGTCATCCAGGCGCTCGATGTGGCGTCGATCTATGACGTTCCGATCGCCTATCACCGCGAAGGCCTCGACAACGAGGTGCTCGCCGCTTTCGGTATCGAGCCGGCACCGGCGCCACGCATCGAAAACTGGCTTGAAGTCGCCAACCGCATCCGCACCCCGGAAGGCGAGGTGACCATCGCCATCGTCGGCAAATATACCGGCCTGAAAGATGCCTACAAGTCGCTGATCGAGGCGCTGTATCACGGCGGCATCGCCAACCGGATCAAGGTCAAGCTCGAGTGGATCGAGTCGGAAGTCTTCGAAAAGGAAGACCCGTCGCCTTATCTCGAAAAGGTCAACGGCATCCTCGTTCCCGGCGGTTTTGGCGAGCGCGGCTCCGAAGGCAAGATTCAGGCGGTGCGCTTTGCCCGCGAGCGCAAGGTGCCCTATTTCGGCATTTGCTTCGGCATGCAGATGGCGGTGGTCGAAGCCGCCCGCAATCTCGCCGGCATCGAAAAGGCCTCGTCGACCGAATTCGGCAAGACCGAAGAGCCGGTCGTCGGCCTGATGACCGAATGGGTCAAGGGCAATGCGCTGGAGAAGCGCGCAGCCTCGGGCGATCTCGGCGGCACCATGCGTCTTGGCGCCTATAAGGCGAGCCTGAAGAAGGGTACCAAGATCGCCGATATCTACGGCTCGACCGAGATTTCCGAACGACACCGTCACCGCTATGAGGTCAATGTCGATTACAAGGATCGCCTGGAAGCCTGCGGCCTGGAATTCTCCGGCATGTCGCCGGACGGCGTCCTGCCGGAAACCGTCGAATACCCGGATCACCCGTGGTTCATCGGCGTCCAGTACCACCCGGAACTGAAAAGCCGCCCGCTCGACCCGCACCCGCTGTTTGCCAGCTTCATCGAAGCGGCCGTCGAGCAGAGCCGTCTGGTGTGACGAGATGCGGCGTTAGCCGCTGACTCACCATGAGTTCAGGATACCTAAACCGCTCGCAACAAGCCGTTGCGGGCGGTTTTTGTTTGTAGCTATGGTTTTCTTGCGGAGATCAACTGGCTTCCCGATGGCATCGCATCGAATGCAATGTCGACGAAGCCCGCCTCCGACAGCCAGTCGCGGTATTCGCGTCGCGTATACGACGCGCCTTCCGGGTACAGGTTCATGAAGGTCAAGTCGTAGAAGACGGCCTCCGACGGCGACACACGGTCATCGTTGAGAATGCCGACGCCGCTGATCAATATTCTTCCTGCTGAATTCAGACTGGCATAGGTGTTGCGAATGGTTTTGGCTGCGTCCTCGCGCGACAGCACCTGGATTACCGCCTTCAGAATGGCGAGGTCGTGGGTGGTGCTCGATGGTGCCTTCACGATGCTGCCGGCCTCGAATCGCACTCCATTGGCCAATGGCTCGTCTGCCAGGAGTGTCTTTGCAAGCATGATGCTCGCCGGCAGTTCGAGCAGGGTCACCTGAAGGTCCGGCTTGGTCTCGCGCAGTCCGATGAGGGAATGGCCTGGCCCGCCACCGATGTCGATGGCGGAGTGCACACCTTCGAAGTCGATCATGTCCGCCAGCCGGCGTCCGAAGGACAATGCACTCGGCGCCGTTCCGCGGAAGAATGCCAGCGATGCCTCGGGATCGGACGTGGCGAAGTCATGTTTCGCGGCGGGTCGTTCCTCGCGAATGGATGTGGCGGTCAGCAGGTCGGCGCGCCAGAGTTCATCGAGAAGCTGGTGCTCCTCGCCGATATAGCCGGGTTTTCCCTGGACAAGATAAGTCGCCGCCTCCGGACCATTGCAAAAACCGGTGTCGTGGATTTCCAGCAGACCTGCCGAAACCAGCGCGTAAAGCAATCGTTCGAGGCGGCGCGGATCGACATTCAGAGTACGGGCCACTTCAGCGCCCGTGAGAGTAGCGTCGCCAAGTGCGGTAAACACGCCGAGTATCACGCCGGCATGCATGGCGAATGCCGGAGCGATGGACGCCTGAAGCGATTGAATGAGAGTGGGTTCCGGAATCGCACTCTCCGACGCCATTGCAAGTACCCTCGACCGAAGAAAACTCTGACAACTTTATTGGTAGGCAATGGCTCTGTCGAGCGGTTGTTCGGTGGATGGCGAGCTCAATCCGGCCTCGACCGGCGAGCATTTGTAGCTGCGAAAATCGCCCGCAAAAGTCAAACTTCTGCGGGCGATTTGCGACAGACACGTCCTGATTACAATCAATTGCTGTTTGGCGCGACAGCTAGGTTGCCGCGAAAAAATCACGCGTCGGTTGGAATACGCGCGATAACCTTGATCTCGAAATCGAAGCCCGCGAGCCAATTGACACCGATTGCGGTCCAGTTCGGGTACGGCGGCTGGCTGAAAACCTGTTGCTTGACGGTCATGATGGTTGGGAACTGGTTTTCGGGGTCTGTGTGGAACGACGTCACATCCACGATATCGTCGAACGTGCAGCCGGCGGCGCCCAGCGTGGCCTCAAGGTTTTCGAAGGCCAGCCGGACCTGCTGTTCAAAATCGGGTTCCGGTGTTCCATCGGCACGGCTGCCGACCTGCCCGGACACGAATAGGAGGTCGCCGGATCGAATGGCAGCCGAATAGCCGTGCGCCTCGTAGAGAGCATGTCTGTTCGGGGGGAAGATTGCTTGGCGCTGGGTCATTTTCATCTCTCGCAATTGTCGGGGGGGGCCGTATCAGGTTAGCGGAGCTTTATGCTTCACAGGTCACGTGATTTGGTATACGGTTCGTATATGAAATAGCAGCATGCATCCCGCATGTCAATTTAATATACGAACCGTATATGAATTTGAGAGCAAGATGGCCAACCGGCGCCTCGAGAAGATGGAAGAAAACCGCGTCAAGCTGATTGCGGCCGCACGCAGGGCCTTTGCCGAAAAGGGATATTCGGCCGCGTCAATGGACGATTTGACCGCTGAAGTCGGTCTGACACGGGGCGCGCTCTATCACAATTTCGGGGATAAACGCGGGCTTCTGGCGGCGGTTGTCGATCAGATTGATTCTGAAATGGCGTCGCGCGCGCAACAGATCGGGGCAGGGGCGGGAGACGATTGGCAGTGCCTGCTGGCCGAAGGCGTGGCCTATATCGAGATGGCGCTTGATCCTGAAGTGCAACGCATCGTTTTGCGCGACGGACCTGCAGTGTTGGGTGATCCATCGCAATGGCCGAGCCAAAGCAGTTGTCTGCAGGCGACCAGGCGAACGGTCGAGCGCTTGATTTCACAAGGAATTCTCAAACCGGTCGATGCCGAAGCCGCCGCCCGCCTCCTCAGTGGCGCAGCGCTCAATGCTGCTCTCTGGATCGCTGCCAGTGACGATCCGCAGGATGTGCTGCCGAAGGCTGTCGAGGCATTCCGGTCCCTGGCCACTGGCCTTCTGGTGAGGCTCGGATAAACGGCGCTCGCTTACTCCAATTCCAAAAATAACACCCCACCTCAAAAAAATCATCCCCGCAAATCCCCGCCCAAAAAAACCGTGCCATGATCATGGCGTTCTGTCACGGATGCACAGCAAGACGTTTGCGGCGAGGCAGGGCTGGCGCTCCACGCAAAGCCTCGTGGTCTCCGATGAGGAGGCTGCGAACGTCAGGCGGACCGGAAGGAGAGCCCCCGGAAAATGGATTCCCCCTGTCCTTCTGGGGCGGGTGTGCCTGTGTGGCACGCATGCCGGGTCGAGAAGCGTGACGTACCGGAGCCGTGAGCTTAACGCCGGAACCGGAACCCTATGTCGCGGCGATCGCCCCGGGTCAGAGAATCCGCAGTCGGGGTCTGTAGGGAGGAAAGCTCCCGAGAGAACGCCAAACGGGGCGCTGGAAGGCGTCAAATATATTTACTCATTAGAGGCGGTTTCCAGTGCCCCGTCCGATTGAGTGCATGTTTTCAAAACCACGGCGAACACCGCGCGGGGATGTTTTTGCCGTCTTGCGCGTCGGATCGTCGTCTTTACATCCGGCGATCAGGCACTAGGTCGCAAGGATGGCTTTGAGAAAGGCGCGCATCGTTTCCTCGTTCGGAAGGCGGCTCTGCGCTGAAGGAGGAACGCGAGATTGACGGACGTTATGACCACGGAAACACTTAAAGTCTTGCAGGCAGACGTCCCGCTCAGCGCGACGCTGCATGTCTGGCTGAAGGCATTGACGCCGGCTGCGCCGGGGACGATGGCGTTTGTGCTCGGCGGTGACAAGATTGGCGAGGTCTCCGTCAGCAATGCCGAGGAATATGTCTTCCGCACCTTCGTCGCCACCAGCGGCGGCGCGCTCTCCTGCGTCTATGATACGGCGACCACAGCAGTCTCCGTCGCCTATTTCTTCAACGCGGCCGAGGTGGTGGAAAAGGGCATTACCGTGATGCACACCAGCGCTGCCAATGCGCCCGCGCCCGCGCCGCACGGCTATCATTTCCGCCCGCCCTTCGGCTGGATGAACGATCCAAACGGCTTTGGCCGTTTTGCCGGGCGCCCGCATCTGTTCTATCAGCACTATTCCCATGGCCTTCGCTGGAACACGATGCACTGGGGCCATGCGGTATCCGAAGACTATATCCACTGGCATCACATGCCGATCTTCCTGTTTCCCTCCGAAGACCTGACGGCCCGGCCGGACCGGCGGGGCGGGGCCTTTTCCGGTTCCGCCATCCCGATCGGCGACGAGGGCGGTATTCGCGTCTTCTTCACCGAACAGGTGATCGATCGCACACCTGAAACCCAGGTGCAGCTGACCGCTACCTCGCACAACATCATCACTGCCAGCCAGGCCGAGATCATTCTTGCAAACCGCCCGGTGGGTCTCGGCCTGACGCTCGACTTTCGCGACCCCTATGTGGTCAAAGGCCCCGACGGGCTGTGGAAAATGGTGCTCGGCAGCCTCAGCCAGCAGGGTGGCGTTATTCTTCTCTATGAAACCGATGATCCGACGGCCGCCGATGGCTGGCGTTTCGTCGGCACGTTGCTTCTGGAGGAACGGTTCGGCACAGCTGTGATCGAATGCCCGTGCCTGTTGCCGCTCGACGGTCCCGCGGAGGACCCCGATACCCATTGGGCGCTGATCTACGGGCTGATGAACAGCACCCATGCCGATACCGGCCGCAAGAACCTGACATTGATCGCGGTCGGCCATTTCGACGGGGTCCGCTTCCGGACGGATTTCGAGCAGGAGCTTGATTTCGGCACCGACAATTATGCCTTTCAGGCCTTTGTCGATGAGGGTTTGCCGGTCGGCATCGGCTGGCTCGCCAATTGGGCGGATGTTTCCCACACGATCGATTTTCCAACTGCGATGACACTGCCGCGCAACCTGCGTCTTGCCGATGGCGCCATCCTGACGCCGCCGGTCGCAGCCGTCGAGAGCCTGCGCCATGATCTGATCGACGAGACGAGACTGGCCAGCGGCGAAACGGTCGGACTGGAAACGGGCGCGGTCGAAATCCTGCTGGAACTGTCGTGGCCCGGCGCATCCTTCATGCTGCATTTCGATCATCCGGATGTCGATCTGGCCCTGCAGCTCGATGCGGAAGGATTGTCGATCCTCTACACGCTGCCGGGCGTGATGACCGAGCCACGCTACATCGCGCGCGGTGCCCACCCTCTCAGCCTGCGGATTTTTCTCGATGCCGGCTCGATCGAGGTCTTTGCCGATCACGGCCGCTGGGCGGGGACAAAGCGCATAGAAGGCTTCGAGCCGGTTCGTGCGGTGCGGCTTGAGGTGGCGGAGGGTTACGTTACGTCAGGCCGGATTTACGCGCTGAAACTTTAGGTTTTTTGCCGCCGGCGATCATTTGAAAAACCGGGAAAAAGCCGTGCCAATTTGTCTAAAAACGTCTCTTTAACGTTTACCGGTTAGTAATCTCTCTGAAAGTGAGAGATCTCAAGCGATGCGTATTGCGTTTATCGTCGCCCTTCTGCTGCTGGCCGGCTGTGCGAGTGCACCCCGGGATACCCGCAACGCCTGCGCGATTTTCGAGCAGCGTGACGGCTGGTTCAACAATTGGCAGCGCGCTGCAAACCACGCCGAGCGCCAATATGGCGTTCCCGTGCATATCCTGATGGCGACGATCTACACCGAATCCGGTTTCCGCCCGAATGCCCGGCCGCCGCGCACCAAACTGTTCGGCTTCATCCCCTGGAAACGGCAATCCACCGCCTACGGTTTCTCGCAGGCGCTGAACGGCACATGGTCGGAATACAAACAATCGACCGGCAACCCGATGGCACGGCGGACGAAATTCTCCGACGCCATTCATTTCGTCGCCTGGTACCACAACAAGAACAGCAGAAAGAACGGCATCGCCCGCAACGATGCCTACAATCTCTATCTGGCATATTACCTTGGCGACGCCGGCTTTAGAAAAGGCGCCTGGCGCGGCAATGCGCAACTGCAGAAAGCCGCCCAGCGTTCGGCAAACATCGCCAATGCCTATGCCAAGCAGTTGCGCTCGTGCAACTGATCCGGATCCCTCAGCTTGAAAATGCCGGATCCCAATAGGGTGGGCTGCCGAATGCGGCCCGCAGATGATCGGCCAGCGCCCGCAGCTTGACGGACGGCCGCCGCCCATCGGGATGCGCGATGTGGATATATTCAAGCTCCGGCTGCACGCCGATATCGACCGTCTCTAGCTCCCCCGCTGCAACCTCTGCCCCCACAATGAACATCGGAATGAGCGCGATGCCGAGGCCGGCGATCGCGGCGTCGCGCAACATGTCGCCATTGTTGAGGCCAAGGCCCATCTTGCCACGCACGATGACGGTCCCGCCGACGCTGGGAAAACGCCAGTCGGCAACGCCGCGGTTGGTGTAGAAGATGCCCCGATGCTGCTCGAGTTCCTCGATGGTCCCCGGTCTACCGTTGTCCCTGAGATAGGCGGGCGAGGCGACAAGAACGCGCCGGCTTGGCGCCAGCCGCCAAGCCATCAGCCGGGAATCGGCGATCGGCCCGTTGCGCACCACGGCGTCGTAGCCGTCGGCTGCCGCATCGACACGCCTGTCGTCGAGGTCGAGCGTCAATTGCAGATCGGGATGTTCAGCCAGAAAGGGATAGAGCGCCGGGCCGAGATGCATGCGGCCGAATGTGACCGGTGCGGAAATGCGTAAAGGGCCGGAGATCGTGCCGCGCCGTTCGGCCATGTCCGATGCCGCCGCCTCGATCTCCTGGACAATGCGGTTGGCGCGCTCAAGAAAAGCGGTCCCATCTTCCGTCAAAGTGAGCTTGCGGGTGGTGCGATGAAGCAGGCCGGCACCAAGGCTGCGCTCCAGTTCGGCAAGCCGCTCGCTGACGACGGATTTCGACAATCGAAGCCGCCGCGCCGCCTCGCTGATCGAGCCGCTTTCGGCAACGGCGACAAAACTGGCAATACCATCGAGCTTCATCATCGTTCGGGTTTTCCGGATACGAGTTCCTTGATTTGCAGACTAATCAGAACGTTTGAATAAAGCCATATTCGCCTCAAGCAAACGGCATGAAGAGATGGCCACACGGCCTCTCAACCGCTCTGCCAAAAGAGGAAAAGATCATGGAACGCCTATCCAACAAAGTCGCAATCGTCACCGGTGCCAGCGCCGGTATCGGCCGCGCCACGGCAAAACTGTTCGCTGCCGAAGGGGCAAAGCTCGTCGTTGGCGCCCGCCGCCAGAGCGAGCTTGACGCGCTGGTTGCCGAGATCCAGGCTTCGGGCGGCGACGCCGTCGCGCTTGCCGGTGACGTCCGCTCGGAAGATTATGCCAAGGCGCTCGTCGCCCTTGCCGTCGAAACATACGGCCGCCTCGATGTCGCTTTCAACAATGCCGGAACGCTTGGCGAGGCCGGTCCCTCCACAGGTGTCTCCGAGCAGGGCTGGAACGATGCCATCGCCATCAACCTCACTGGATCGTTCCTTGGCGCCAAGCACCAGATCGCCGAAATGGTCAAGCATGGCGCAGGCTCGGTAATCTTCACCTCGACCTTTGTCGGCTATAGCTTCGCCTTCCCGGGTGTTGCTGCCTACGCTGCCTCAAAAGCTGGCCTGATCGGCCTGACCCAGGCACTCGCCGCTGAATTCGGTCCGCAGGGCGTGCGCGTCAATGCCATCCTGCCTGGCGCCGTCGATACCGACATGTATCGCGAGATGAACAACACTGCGCAATCGCAGTCCTTCATCACCAACCTGCATGCCTTGAAACGGGTTGCCTCGCCCGAAGAGCTCGCCCGCTCGGTGCTTTATCTCGCATCCGATGATTCCGCTTTCGTCACCGGTACGGCTTCGCTTGTCGATGGCGGCGCCTCGATTACACGCACCTGAACCCGATCGGCCGAACGGCAAACTGAAGGAATTTCACCATGTCACGCTTGCAGAACAAGACAGCGCTGATCACCGGCGGTACCAGTGGCATCGGCCTTGAAACGGCCCGCCAGTTCATCGCCGAGGGTGCCCGCGTCGCGGTCACCGGCACCAATCCGGCCACCATCGAAACGGCCCGCACCGTCCTTGGCGACAAGGCTCTCTTCATTCAGGCCAATGCGGGCGACGTTGCCGGGCAAAAGGCTGTCGTCGAGGCAGTGAAGTCCGCCTTTGGCCATCTCGACATCCTGTTCGTCAATGCGGGTGCAGCCGATTTCAGGCCGATCGAAGCGTTCGACGAGGAGGCCTTCGATCGCTCCGTCGCGATCAATGTCAAAGGTCCGTTCTTCCTGATCCAGGCGCTCTTGCCGATTCTGGCCAATCCGGCCTCGATCGTGCTCAACACGTCGATCAATGCCCATATCGGCATGCCGAACACCAGCGTCTACGCGCTGACCAAGGCTGCCTTGCTATCTTTTGCCAAAACCCTGTCCGGTGAACTGATCGGTCGCGGCATTCGCGTCAACGCTATCAGTCCCGGTCCGGTTGCAACGCCGCTCTACGGCAAGCTCGGCATGTCGGCCACAGATACCGAAGCCATGGCGGCAGCGAAGATCCCGGCCGGACGATTTGGCAATCCCTCCGAAATCGCCAAGGCCGTGGTTTTCCTCGCTTCCGATGAGGCGGCCTATACGGTTGGCAGCGAATTGATCATCGACGGCGGCATGAGCAACCTCTGACCGATCCAGCCAAGGGCCCGGCACCCAGCGCTGGGCCTTTGGCATTTGACAAGTGCCGCCGTCCATTTTCCCCGCCGGTCCAAATTTTCTTGAAAATGCCGTATAAAACGGGCAAAGCACCTGCCAACGCTGAGCCTCAAGGAATTTCATGACCGTTGCTCCTCGCACGTCCCGCCAGCTCGATCATCTGGTCCTGCCGGTCGGTGAACTCGCAACTGCCCGCAACCGGCTGCAGCAGCTGGGTTTTACCGTCGCTGCAGATGCCCGCCATCCCTTCGGAACTGAAAACGCCTGCGTGTTCTTTTCCGATAAGACCTATCTCGAGCCCATCGGCATCGCCCAGCGTGAGGAATGCGAAGCGGCGGCGCTCGCCGGCAATGTTTTCATTGCGCGCGATCAGGCCTACCGGTTCCGGCGTGGACAGGACGGCTTTTCGGCTGTCGTCTTAAGCACGGACGATGCAGTTGCCGACCATGCCCGTTTTCGGGAAAAAGGCATTTCGGCCGGCGACATGCTCGAGTTTTCGCGGCCGATGAAATTGCCCGATGGCTCCGAGGCTGTCGGCAGTTTTCGCCTGTCGTTTGCCGCCGATCTGCGTTCGCCGGATTTCTTCTTTTTCAGCTGTCAGCGCGTCATGCCGCTGCCATCTGACCGCGCCGCGCTGGAAACCCATGCCAATGGTGTAACGGGCTTGGCCGAGGTGGTTCTGTCGGAACCGAACCCGACCGATTTCCAGTATATCCTGCAGGAGGTGGTCGATGAGCGCGAAGTCTCGGCGCATTCCTTCGGCATGGATATCGAGACGCGCAACGGCGTAAAGATTTCCGTCCTCAATCAGGCCGGCATGTCCGGATTTTTCGACAGGAAGACCACAGGCCATTCGCGCGGTCTTCGTGGCCGCGCCGTCGTCTTCAAGGTCGCCGATCTGGCCGTGACCGAACATCTTCTTAACGCCAACGCGGTGCCCTTCATCAGAAAAGACAATCGCCTGCTCGTTGCGGAAGCGGCGGGGCAGGGTGTCATCTTCGCATTCGGAGAATAATCATGCAGACCAATGCAAATGTCGTTGCCGGCAGCAGCGCCAGTCAGGTGGTATTTTCCAATACCCAAAAACTGTCACTGATCGCCGGTCCCTGTCAGATGGAAAGCCGTGACCACGCCTTCATGATCGCCGGCACGATGGCTGAGCTCTGCAAGTCGCTCGGCCTTGGCTATGTCTACAAATCCTCTTTCGACAAGGCCAACCGCACGTCGATTTCCGGCAAGCGCGGCATCGGCCTGGAAAAGGCGATGGAAATCTTTGCCGATCTGAAGAAGGAATTCGGTTTTCCGGTCATCACCGACATCCACACGGAAGAACAGTGTGCTCTAGTGGCGCCGACCGTCGATATTCTGCAGATTCCGGCCTTCCTCTCGCGCCAGACAGATCTTCTGGTTGCCGCTGCCAAGACCGGCCGTGTCATCAACGTCAAGAAGGGCCAGTTCCTGGCTCCCTGGGACATGAAGAACGTGCTCGCCAAGTTCACCGAAAGCGGCAATCCGAACGTGCTGCTTTGCGAACGCGGTGCGTCCTTCGGCTACAACACACTGGTTTCCGACATGCGTTCGCTGCCGATCATGGCAAGCCTTGGTGCACCGGTGATCTTTGACGCCACCCATTCCGTGCAGCAGCCGGGCGGGCAGGGTGCTTCGTCGGGTGGCCAGCGCGAATTCGTCGAGACTTTGGCACGTGCAGCCGTTGCCGTCGGTGTCGCAGGTGTGTTCATCGAGACCCATGAGGATCCCGACAATTCCCCTTCCGATGGTCCGAACATGGTTTACCTGAAGGACATGCCGCGCCTCCTGGAGACGCTGCTGGCATTCGACGCCGTGGCAAAACGCTGATAGCGGGCTTTGTGAATTTTTCTTGAAGGCCGGGCGCTGGCTGCGATTGCTCAGGCCCCGCCATTGTAATTTCCGGTCCATGAATTATGACAGGGCCATCCTCCACCACCATGTTTGAAGCAGGGAAGAGATCATGACTGCAATCATCGACATCATCGGCCGCGAAATTCTCGACAGCCGGGGCAACCCGACCGTCGAAGTCGACGTCCATCTCGAAGACGGCAGCTTTGGCCGCGCCGCAGTTCCCTCGGGCGCTTCCACCGGCGCGCATGAAGCCGTCGAACTGCGTGACGGCGGCAAGCGTTATCATGGCAAGGGTGTCGAAAAGGCAGTCGAAGCCGTCAACGGCGAGATCTTTGAGGCCATCGGCGGCATGGATGCCGAAGACCAGCTCCACATCGACGCAACGATGATCGAACTGGACGGCACGGCCAACAAGTCGCGTCTCGGCGCCAACGCCATCCTCGGCGTATCGCTCGCCGTGGCCAAGGCCGCTGCGGAAGCCTCCAACCTGCCGCTGTTCCGCTACGTCGGTGGCCCGAACGCCCGCCTGCTGCCGGTTCCGATGATGAACATCATCAACGGCGGCGCCCATGCCGACAACCCGATCGACTTCCAGGAATTCATGATCCTTCCGGTTGGCGCCGATCGCCTGCGTGACGCCGTTCGCATGGGCGCGGAAGTCTTCCATGTTCTCAAGAAGGAACTGTCGGCCAAGGGCCACAACACCAATGTCGGCGACGAAGGCGGCTTTGCCCCGGGCCTGAACAGTGCGTCGGAAGCCCTCGACTTCATCATGAAGTCGATCGAAAAGGCTGGCTACAAGCCGGGCGAAGACATGTTCCTCGGCCTCGATTGCGCCTCGACCGAATTCTTCAAGGACGGCAAGTACGTCATGGAAGGCGAGGGCCGCACACTCGAGCCGGGCGCCATGGCCGAATACCTGGCGGAGCTTGCCGCCAAATATCCGATCGCTTCGATCGAAGACGGCATGGCTGAAGACGATTGGGAAGGCTGGAAGACGCTGACCGATCTCGCCGGCAAAAAGTGCCAGCTGGTCGGCGACGATCTGTTCGTCACCAACTCCTCGCGTCTGCGCGATGGTATCAAGATGGGCGTTGCCAACTCGATCCTCGTTAAGGTCAACCAGATCGGTTCGCTGTCGGAAACACTTGATGCCGTCGAGACCGCACACAAGGCCGGCTACACCGCCGTCATGTCGCACCGCTCTGGCGAAACCGAGGATTCCACCATCGCCGATCTCGCCGTTGCCACCAATTGCGGACAGATCAAGACCGGCTCGCTGTCGCGCTCCGATCGGCTTGCCAAGTACAACCAGCTGATCCGCATCGAGGAACAGCTCGGTCCGCAGGCGAAATATGCCGGCCGCTCGATCCTGCGCGGCTGATCCGCAAACGCCTTGAAATGATGAAACCTGCGTCTGGAAACGGACGCGGGTTTTTTGTTGCCGGTCTTATGGTCAACGGTCGGTTAATCAATGGCTGGTAGCGTGTTTAGGTATTGCGTATCAGGGCATGATCTATGTGGACCAAACACCATAAAAAACGGCAGCTGGGGCGGTTTGTGATGCCGCTCATCACTGTCGCGTTTCTCTCCTATTTCGGCTATCATTCCATTCATGGAGATTTTGGGCTGAAGGCGACGGAGACATTCGACCGGCAGCGCTTGGAGCGTCAGGCGCGGCTCGACGAGCTGACTGCCAAGCGTCAGACGCTGGAAAAGGAAGTCGCGCTGCTGAGCGATGGCTCGCTCGAGCGGGACATGCTGGATGAAAAAGCACGGTTCGGCCTGAATATGTCCCGCATCGACGAAATCGTTATTTTTCACTGAGTTGCCACATTAACCGAAAACCGGTTAATTTGAAATACTATAATCTTATCAATTGGTTGATGAGAATATAAGCCATGCAAATATGGCATTGCTGTGTTGGCATTCTTTCCCTATGGTACCACAAAAGCCAACCATAGGGAGGATTGAATGGCACCGCGAAAATCCGCGTCCGTTTCCAGTCGCAAGGCCGCTGTCAAGCCAGCAAAAAAAGACTTCACAAACGGCACGATCGCCGAGTTCGATCGCGATACCGATCTGAAGGCCTACCGCGAAATGCTCCTCATCCGCCGTTTCGAGGAAAAGGCGGGCCAGCTCTATGGCATGGGCTTCATCGGCGGTTTCTGTCATCTCTACATCGGTCAGGAAGCTGTCGTCGTCGGCATGCAGATGGCGCTGAAGGAAGGCGATCAGGTGATCACCGCCTATCGTGACCACGGCCATATGCTCGCCTGCGGCATGAGTGCGCGTGGCGTCATGGCCGAGCTGACCGGCCGCCGCAGCGGGCTTTCCCGCGGCAAGGGTGGCTCGATGCACATGTTCTCCAAGGAAAAGAATTTTTACGGCGGCCACGGCATTGTCGGCGCGCAGGTCTCGCTCGGCACCGGTCTGGCCTTTGCCAACCGTTACCGCGGCAACGACAATGTATCGCTTGCCTATTTTGGCGACGGCGCTGCCAACCAGGGCCAAGTCTACGAGAGCTTCAACATGGCGGCTCTGTGGAACCTGCCGGTGATCTACATCGTCGAGAACAACCGCTATGCCATGGGCACCTCGGTGTCGCGCGCCTCTGCCGGTCATGATTTCTCGCAGCGCGGCGTGGCACTCGGTATCCCCGGCTACCAAGTTGACGGCATGGACGTCCGTGCGGTCAAGGCTGCGGGAGACGAGGCTGTCGAGCATTGCCGCGCCGGCAAGGGTCCGATGATCCTCGAGATGCAGACCTACCGCTATCGCGGTCACTCGATGTCGGACCCGGCCAAGTACCGTTCGAAGGACGAGGTGCAGAAGATGCGCTCCGAGAACGATCCGATCGAAAAAGTAAGGGTGCGCCTGCTGGAAAACGGCTGGGCGAGCGAAGACGAGCTGAAGGCGATCGACAAGGACGTTCGCGACATCGTCGCCGACAGCGCCGATTTTGCCCAGGCCGATCCGGAGCCGGATGTATCCGAGCTCTACACCGATATTCTGCTTTAAGACCGGGACGAGGAAAACATCATGCCTATCGAAATTCTGATGCCCGCTCTGTCCCCGACGATGGAAGAAGGCACGCTCAGCAAGTGGCTGAAAAACGAGGGTGACAAGGTCACCTCCGGCGACGTGATCGCCGAAATCGAAACAGACAAGGCGACCATGGAAGTGGAAGCCGTTGACGAAGGAGTCATCGGCAAGATCCTGATCGCCGCCGGCACCGAAGGCGTCAAGGTCAACACCGCGATCGCGGTCCTGCTGCAGGACGGCGAGAGCGCCAGCGATGTTGCTGCCCCCAAGGCTGCAGCGCCTGTGGCTGCTGCAGAGCCTGCCAAAACGGAAACACCGGTCAAGCCCGAAGCCCCGGCAACCGTTCCGGCTCAGCCGAAGGCCGCCATTCCGTCCGATCCGGATATTCCGGCCGGTACCGAAATGGTCTCGACCACCGTGCGCGAAGCGCTTCGCGATGCGATGGCCGAAGAAATGCGCCGCAGCGAAGACGTCTTCGTCATGGGTGAGGAAGTCGCCGAATACCAGGGCGCCTACAAGATCACCCAAGGCCTGCTGCAGGAGTTCGGTCCTCGCCGCGTCGTCGATACGCCGATCACCGAACATGGTTTTGCCGGTATCGGCGTCGGCGCTGCGATGACGGGTCTGCGTCCGATCGTCGAGTTCATGACCTTCAACTTCGCCATGCAGGCAATCGACCAGATCATCAACTCGGCGGCAAAGACCCTTTACATGTCTGGCGGCCAGATGGGCGCTCCGATGGTGTTCCGTGGTCCGTCGGGTGCGGCCGCACGCGTCGGCGCCCAGCACTCGCAGTGCTATGCGGCATGGTACAGCCATATTCCGGGCCTCAAGGTCGTCATGCCCTACACGGCAGCCGACGCCAAGGGCTTGCTCAAGGCTGCGATCCGCGATCCGAACCCGGTGATCTTCCTCGAGAACGAAATCCTCTACGGTCACTCCTTCGACGTGCCGAAGATGGACGATTTCGTCCTGCCGATCGGCAAGGCGCGTATTCACCGCGTCGGCAAGGATGCGACCATCGTTTCCTTCGGTATCGGCATGACCTATGCGGTCAAAGCTGCGGCTGAACTGGAGAAGGAAGGCATCGACGTCGAGATCATCGACTTGCGCACCATCCGTCCGATGGATCTGCCGGCCGTGATCGAATCCGTCAAGAAGACCGGCCGTCTGGTCACCGTCGAGGAAGGCTATCCGCAGTCCTCCGTCGGCACCGAAATTGCCGCCCGCGTCATGCAGCAGGCCTTCGATTATCTCGATGCGCCGATCCTGACGATCGCCGGCAAGGACGTTCCGATGCCGTACGCCGCCAACCTTGAAAAGCTGGCCCTGCCGAATGTCGGTGAAGTCGTCCAGGCGGTAAAGACCGTCTGCTACAAATAAGGGAGGGTGAAGAGATGCCTATCAACATCACCATGCCAGCCCTTTCGCCGACCATGGAAGAGGGCAACCTCGCCAAGTGGCTGGTCAAGGAAGGCGACAAGGTCTCCGCCGGCGACGTTCTCTGCGAGATCGAGACCGACAAGGCGACGATGGAAGTCGAAGCCGTCGATGAAGGCACAGTCGCCAAGCTTGTGGTTGCCGCCGGCACCGAAGGCGTCAAGGTCAATGCCTTGATCGCCATCCTCGCTGCCGACGGTGAAGACGTTGCTGCTGCCGCTTCCGGCGGCGGCGCGGCACCGGCTGCGAAGCCAGAGGCTGCAAAGGCCGAAGCAAAGGCTGAAGCAGCCCCGGCAAAGACAGAGGCCGCACCTGCTGCTGCCGCTGCTCCAGCCCCGGTTGCCGCTCAGGCGTCGGCATCATCCGGTGCACGGACCTTCTCGTCGCCGCTGGCCCGCCGTTTGGCCAAGGACGCAGGCATCGATATCTCGGCTGTTTCCGGCACCGGTCCGCATGGCCGCGTGATCAAGAAGGACGTGGAAACCGCAGTTGCCGGCGGTGGCGCAAAGGCTGTTCCTGCGGCCGCAGCTCCAGCAACCGCCGCTGCTCCGGCTCCGCTTGCCAAGGGCGCGTCGGACGAAGCCGTTCTGAAGAACTTCGCCGAAGGCTCCTACGAGCTCGTGCCGCATGACGGCATGCGCAAGGTGATCGCCAAGCGCCTGCAGGAATCCAAGCAGACCATTCCGCATTTCTACGTCTCCGTCGATTGCGAACTGGATGCCCTTCTTGCTCTTCGTGCCCAGCTCAATGCTGCAAGCCCGGAAAAGGACGGCAAGCCCGCTTACAAGCTTTCGGTCAACGACATGGTCATCAAGGCGCTGGCGCTTGCACTGCGTGACGTTCCGGATGCCAATGTGTCCTGGACCGAAACCAACATGGTCAAGCACAAGCACACTGATGTCGGCGTTGCCGTGTCGATCCCGGGTGGCCTGATCACGCCGATCGTCCGCAGTGCCGAACTGAAGAGCCTGTCGGCCATCTCCAACGAGATGAAGGATCTCGGCGCCCGCGCCAAGAGCCGGAAGCTGAAGCCCGAGGAATTCCAGGGCGGCACGACTGCGGTGTCGAACATGGGCATGATGGGCGTCAAGAACTTCGCCGCCGTCGTCAATCCTCCGCATGCGACGATCCTTGCGATCGGGGCAGGCGAGGAGCGGGTGATTGTCAAGAAGGGCCAGATGGTCGTTGCCACCGTCATGACCGTGACGCTGTCGACCGACCACCGTGCCGTCGATGGCGCGCTCGGAGCCGAACTGCTCGGCGCCTTCAAGCGCTACATCGAAAGCCCGATGGGCATGCTGGTATAAGTGAACTTTCCCTCCCCCTTGCGGGGAGGGTGTCCGCGTGAGCGGACGGGTGGGGGTGTTGGCGGAAGGGTGAAGGGTCTGAGATGGCATGGAACCGGGAAAATCCAAGACCGCCGAGCCAGGCCGCGGCGCTCAATGCTCCTCGACTGCGCAGAACAATGACGGATGCGGAACGCCATCTTTGGCAAGCGCTGCGCCGGGAGTTTCCGGAACCGCAGGGCACGCATTTTCGCAGGCAAATGGCGATAGGCCGTTATGTTGTGGATTTTGTCTGTCTGAGAGAACGGCTGATCATTGAGGTGGATGGAGCTGTTCATAACGACGTGGATCAACGGCGACGTGATGGCGAGCGCGATGCCTATCTTCTTGGCCAGAACTTTCGGGTTATGCGTGTTATGAACAAGGATGTGATGCTTGATATGCCATCTGTATTACGACGAATTGCCACGGCTCTTGCCACCCCCACCCCTAACCCCTCCCCGCAAGGGGGAGGGGAACTTTGAGCGCCGCGATGAAAACAGTCCTCTGCTACGGTGACAGTCTGACCTGGGGATATGACGCGGAAACGGGCGGCCGGCATGCGTTGGACGACCGCTGGCCAAGTGTCCTGCAGAAAGCGCTTGGCAATGGCGTGCAGGTGATCGCCGAGGGCCTGAATGGCCGCACGACCGCCTATGACGATCATCTCGCCGACTGTGACCGCAATGGCGCGCGCATCCTGCCGACGCTCCTGCAGACCCATGCGCCGATCGATCTGGTTATTTTTCTGCTCGGCACCAACGATATGAAGCCGTTGGTGCACGGAACCGCCTTTGGCGCGGTCAAGGGCATCGAGAGGCTGGTCAAGCTCGTCTGGCACCACAGCTGGCCGGACGTGCAGGCCGAGGCCCCGGAAATTCTGATCGTTGCGCCACCGGCAATCTGCGAGACCGCGAATGCAAATTTTGCGGCAATGTTCGCAGGTGCTGTCGAGCAATCGTCGATGATGGCCTCGCTCTATGCCGATCTTGCCGATGAACTCGGCTGCGGCTTCTTCGATGCCGGTTCGGTGGCGCGGACGACGCCGCTCGATGGCGTGCATCTGGATATGGACAATACGCGCGCTATCGGACGCGGCCTTGAGCCGATGGTCCGGATGATGCTCGGGCTCTGAATGACCGTGGCTCTGCATATACGGGCGGCGGAACGGCGGGATGCGGCTGATCTGGCCATACTGGTCGACATCGCCTCGCATGGTTTCGCAACCTGGCTCTGGCACGGCGCGGTGATGCGCGGAAGCAAGGATACCGCCATGGAGCAGGGGCGGTCGCGATTGCGGATGGACGACGAGCCCGGCGCCTGGAAAGATGCAATGCTGGCCGAATGGGACGGCGAGATTGCCGGTGCATCGATCGGTTACGGCCTGGATGAGAATGTTCGCGATATCGTGGCACCCCATCCGGTGATCAAGCCGTTGCTGGACCTGCAGGTTCTGGTAATCGGCAGCCGGTTCATCGACAGCCTGGGTGTCTACCGGCACCATCGCGGCAAGGGTATCGGACGAGCGCTGCTTGCCCATGAGATCGACAAGGCCAAGGGCGGGCAGGTCAGCCTGATCACCGAAAGCCACAATGATACGGCGCTGGCGCTTTATGCGGCCAACGGATTTGCCGAGCAGGCGCGGCTTCCGGCCGTGCCGCTCTTTGAAGATAGCAAAAGGCATGAATGGGTCCTCTTGGCCCGGAACATGACCTAAGGAAGAGGCAGGAAACAAGAATGGCAAATTCCTACGACGTCATCGTCATCGGTTCCGGCCCCGGCGGCTACATCGCGGCCATCCGCGCAGCACAGCTGGGCCTGAAGGTCGCCGTGGTCGAGCGCGAGCATCTGGCCGGCATCTGCTCCAACTGGGGCTGCATTCCGACCAAGGCGCTGCTGCGCTCCGCCGAAGTGCTTCACCTTGCCGAGCATGCCAAGAACTACGGCCTGACGCTCGAAGGCAAGATCTCGCCGGACCTGCAGGCGATCGTCAAGCGTTCGCGCGGCATTGCCGAGCGCATGAACGGCGGCGTCGCCTTCCTGATGAAGAAGAACAAGGTCGATATCATCTGGGGCGAGGCCAAGCTCACCAAGCCGAACGAGATCGTCGTTGCCAAGACCACCAAGGCGATCGTCCAGCCGCAGGGACCGATCCCGAAGAACACGCTGGGCGAGGGCACCTATACCGCCAAGCACATCATCGTCGCTACCGGCGCCCGTCCGCGCGCGCTGCCGGGCATCGAGCCGGATGGCAAGCTGATCTGGACCTATTTCGAGGCGATGAAACCGGAGGAAATGCCGAAATCGCTGCTGGTCATGGGCTCCGGCGCCATCGGCATCGAGTTCGCCTCGTTCTACCGCACCATGGGCGTCGATGTGACCGTGGTTGAACTGATGAGCCAAGTGATGCCGGTCGAGGATGCGGAAATCTCCGCCTTCGCCAAGAAGCAGTTCGACAAGCAGGGCATGAAGATCATCCTCGATGCCAAGGTGACGAAGGTCGAAAAATCAGCCAGTTCTGTCACCGCCCATGTTGAGAAGAAGGACGGCTCGGTCGAAAAGATCACGGCCGACCGGATGATCTCGGCTGTCGGCGTTCAGGGCAATATCGAAAACCTCGGCCTGGAGGCGCTCGGCGTCAAGACCGACCGTGGCTGCATCGTCATCGACGGCTACGGCAAGACCAACGTGCCGGGCGTTTACGCGATCGGCGACGTCGCCGGCCCGCCGATGCTCGCCCACAAGGCCGAGCACGAGGCGGTCATCTGCGTCGAAAAGATCGCCGGCCTGCCGAATGTGCACCCGATGGACAAGCTGAAAATCCCGGGCTGCACCTATTGCAACCCGCAGGTCGCCTCGGTTGGCCTGACCGAAGCCAAGGCAAAAGCGGAAGGCCGCGACATCCGTGTCGGACGTTTTCCGTTCGTTGCCAATGGCAAGGCGATCGCGCTTGGCGAAGATCAGGGTTTGGTGAAAACCATCTTCGACAAGAAGACCGGCGAATTGCTCGGCGCGCATCTGGTTGGCGCTGAGGTCACCGAACTGATCCAGGGCTTCGTCGTCGCCATGAACCTTGAGACAACCGAAGAAGACCTGATGCACACGATCTTCCCGCATCCGACGATTTCGGAGACGCTGAAGGAAAGCGTGCTCGATGCCTACGGACGTGCGCTGAACGCTTGATTGTGCTAGGGCTCGCCTCCATCTGAAAAGGCGGGCCATTCTATCCGGCCCTGACGGGCGCGCTGTTGCGCTTGAAGCAAAATTGGAAGCCATTGATGGTCACGATCCTCGACCGCACCACTCTCGATCCCAACGCTCCGCGTATCCGTCATCCGGAAAAGGCCCACAAGCCCGATACCGAGATGCTGCGCAAGCCGGAATGGATCCGGGTCCGCGCGCCGACCTCGAAGGGCTATGCCGAAACCAAATCGATCGTGAAGGAGCACAAGCTCGTCACGGTCTGTGAAGAGGCGGGATGCCCGAATATCGGCGAGTGCTGGGACAAGAAGCACGCGACCTTCATGATCATGGGCGAGATCTGCACCCGCGCCTGTGCCTTCTGCAACGTCTCCACCGGCAAGCCGAACGCGCTGGATATGGCCGAGCCGGAAAACGTCGCCAAGGCCGTCAAGCAGATGGGCCTGAGCCACGTCGTCATCACCTCCGTCGACCGCGACGATCTGGCTGACGGTGGCGCCGAGCATTTCGAAAAGGTGATCTGGGCGATTCGTGCCGCGTCGCCGCTGACGACCATCGAAATCCTGACGCCCGACTTCCTGAAGAAGCCTGGCGCGCTGGAGCGCGTCGTTGCCGCCAAGCCCGACGTTTTCAATCACAATATGGAAACCGTGCCCGGCAACTATCTGACGGTGCGTCCGGGCGCGCGCTACTTTCACTCGATCCGCCTTTTGCAGCGGGTAAAGGAACTCGATCCGACGATGTTCACCAAGTCGGGCATCATGGTCGGCCTTGGCGAAGAGCGCAACGAAGTGCTGCAGCTGATGGACGACCTCAGAACCGCCGATGTCGACTTCCTGACCATCGGCCAATACCTGCAGCCGACCCGCAAGCATCATCAGGTGATGAGCTTTGTCACGCCGGAAGAGTTCAAGTCCTACGAGACGGTCGCCTATACCAAGGGCTTCCTGATGGTCGCCTCCAGCCCGCTGACCCGCTCGTCGCACCATGCCGGCGACGATTTTGCGCGGCTGAAGGCAAACCGCGAGAAAAAGCTTTTGGCCGTGGCCGTGTAATCATCCAGACGTTGCCAATCCGAATTTGAACTCTATGGTGCGCGGCTTCGCTGTTGGGAGCCGTCATGCCGTCTTATATCCCGGAAATCGAGGATGTTTTGCCTATCCTGCAGACGGCGCGCCGCATCCTGGTGGTCGGCTGCTCCGGCGGCGGCAAGAGCACGCTTTCGAGAAAACTCTCTGCAAAACTTAATCTGCCCTACATCTCGATGGACCGGGATTTTTTCTGGTTGCCGGGCTGGGTCAAGCGGCCGAAGGTTGAAGAGGGGGTGCTCATCGCGGCCAGTGTTGCGCAGGATCGCTGGATCATGGACGGCAGCGGCCCATCCTCATTTGACCTGCGCTTTCCACGAACGGACCTGGTCATCTGGGTTCGCCTACCGCGCCTGGTTTGCCTCTGGGGGCTTGTCTGTCGCGTTGCATCGAGCTTTGGCCGCGTGCGTCCTGATATGGCGCCGGGCTGCCCTGAACAATTGCCTGATCGTGAATTTCTTTCCTATATCTGGAATTTCGAACAGCGCGTTTCTCCCGTGATCGTCAATATGCTCGACCGGCACGCACCGGACATGCCGGTGCTGACGCTTAAGAGCCGGCGGGACATCGATGCTCTGACTGAAAGCGTGCAGGAATTTGCAAATGTCCGATAGGCTTTTGAACGTTGTTCAGGCGGCAGCGGCCCTTCGCACCGCCGATCGTGTTCTCGTGATCGGTTGTTCCGGTAGCGGAAAGAGCACATTGGCGCAGACGCTTTCCGTGCTGTTTACGCTTCCCTATGTCTCCATGGACCGCGACGTTTTCTGGATGCCGGGATGGACGCAGCGCCCGAGGGCCGAGGCGCTTGAGATCGTCGAGCGGGCGGCGGCCCGGCCGCGGTGGATCATGGACGGCACAAGCCCCGGCACCTTGCCGCTGCGTCTGCCGCGCACCGATCTCGTCATCTGGATGCGGCCGCGCCGTCATGTTTCGCTCTATGGCGTCGTCAGCCGCTGGCTGCGATTTCGCGGCAGGACGCGACCGGAAATGGCCGAGAACTGCCCCGAGCGCCTGACGCTCGAGTTCCTGTCCTACATCTGGAATTTCGAGAAGACGGAAAGCCCGGAGATCGAGCAGAAGCTGGCGGATTACGGTTCTGAAGTGCCTGTGTTCATTGTCCGGTCGCATGCCGACACGAGAAGCCTGCAGGCACAACTTCGCGGTCCTTGAAGCAGCCGACAGTTCCATCTATTCTTCGACCAGGCGTGGGGCAGCAAATCCCGGGAGACGGGCATGGATGTCGGTGCACTTTTCCTCAAGGCCGCCGCCTATGCGGCGCAATTCCGGCACTCGCCCGGCGACAGGCCACAACGGCCGCTACGGGATTACTCTCAAGCTTTCACCGCATTTTCCGAGGAACTGCCGGAACACGGATCGTCGGCCGGCTATGTGCTCGATACGCTGGTTGACAAGGCCGAGCCCGGTTTGCACATGCCGACGGGGCCGCGGTTTTTTGGCTGGGTCATGGGCGGATCTCATCCCGTAGGCGTCGCCGCCGATTTCCTGACATCGGCCTGGGGGCAGAATACCGGCAATCACGTGGTTGCTCCATCGGCCGCTGCCGTCGAAGCGGTGTGCGCACGCTGGCTGCTGGACCTGCTCGACTTGCCGCGAGACAGTTCAGTCGGTTTCGTCACCGGCGCGACGATGGCCAATTTCACCTGTCTTGCGGCCGCGCGCGGTGCGGTCCTGCGCTTAGTCGGCTGGGATGCGGATAGCCAAGGCCTGTTCGGCGCGCCGCAGATCACGGTCGTCATCGGCGATGATGCGCATACCACGATATTTTCAGCCCTGCAGTTTCTGGGGCTCGGCCATGACCGTGTCTTGCGGGTGGCGACAGACGATCAGGGGCGAATGGTACCCGAGGCCTTCGCCGAGGCGTTCAGGTCGATCGATGGCCCATCCGTCGCGATCCTGCAGGCCGGGCAGATCAATACCGGGGACTGCGACGATTTCGCCAAACTCATTCCCATCGCAAAATCGCATGGCGCCTGGGTTCATGTCGATGGGGCGTTCGGGCTATGGGCTCAAGCGTCCCCGGAAAAACGAAACCTGACGGCAGGCGTCGGCTTGGCCGACAGCTGGGCAACCGATGGCCACAAGTGGCTGCAAACGCCGTACGATTGCGGCTATGCGATCGTGCGCGACGAACTGGCGCATCGCCGTGCAATGTCCATCGCCGCAAGCTATCTGCCGCTGGTTGCGCAGGGCGAGCGCGACCCATCGCATTACGTGCCCGAGCTGTCGCGACGGGCGCGGGGATTTCCAACCTGGTCGATGATCAAGCATCTTGGGCGTGACGGCATTGCCGCATTGATCGACCGAAACTGCGAGGCGGCCTTTGTCTTTGCAGGAAGGCTGGCGAAAGAACCCGGCATCGAGATTGTCAACAGCGTCGTTCTCAACCAGGTCATTGTCCGCTTCGGCACCGACATGTCCGCCGATGATGCCGACACCGCGACCAGACGGACGATTGCACGTCTCCAGCAAGACGGCACCGCATTCGCCGCCGGGGCGCTTTGGCGGAAAAGACAGGTGATGCGGCTTTCCTTCAGCAATTACCAGACGGATGCAGCACAAGCCGATATTTCAGCACAAGCCGTCATCAACGCCTATCGTAACGTCACGCAGCAAAATGGCCCTGCCTGACGTGACGTCCGGTTCATGTGGTCAATAAGGTGTGGCGGCATGCCATCTTGTTTTTCCGCACATCATTGAATATCTGAAACGCCATGCCACAATTCGAGACCCGCCGCCCCGTCAAGCATTCACCCGACCAGATGTTCGACCTCATTGCCGATGTTGAAAAATACCCGCAATTCCTGCCGCTTTGCGAGGCCCTGACGGTGCGTTCGCGCAAGGAACGTGACGGCAGGGAACTGCTCGTCGCGGATATGACCGTTGGCTACAAGGCGATCCGCGAGACGTTCACCACGCAGGTTCTGCTGAACAAGGCAGAGCGCATCATCGACGTTAAATATATCGATGGACCGTTCAAGTATCTCGACAATCGCTGGAGTTTCGAAGCGATGGGAGAGGGCGGCTGTTCCGTCAACTTCTTCATCGACTACGAATTCAAGAGCCGTATTCTCGGCGCCCTGATGGGCTCGATGTTCGACCGGGCATTCCGGATGTTTTCCGAAGCTTTCGAGAAGCGCGCCGACACGATCTACGCGACGGCGTAGTACAAACTCAGCTTCCTGCCGTCTCTTCCAGCATATCGAGTGCCGTGCGCACCGTTGCCATCCTGACTGCGTCGCGGCCGATGTCGCCATAGCGCATCTCGCGGTGATGCACCGCGCCGTTCCGGCTGGCTGCCGCCAGATGCACAAGGCCGACCGGCTTTTCGTCCGATCCGCCGCCCGGACCGGCAACGCCGGTCACGGCAACCGCCACATCCGCCTTTGAATGGCCAAGCGCGCCGCGCACCATTTCGATCGCCGTCTGGCGCGATACGGCGCCGTGCGTTTCAAGTGTTGCGGTATGGACGCCGAGCATCTGGATCTTCGCATCGTTGGAATAGGTGACGAAGCCGCGATCGACCACCGATGAGGAGCCCGGAATTTCCGTCAGGATACCGGTAATCAGGCCGCCGGTGCAGGATTCAGCCGTGGCGATCATCAGCCCACGTTTTGAAAATTCCGCGATCAACATGCCTGCTTTGGCTTCGATATCCTTTGGCCAGCCACTCATTTGATCCCTCCAGCATAGACAACCGTCGCCGTGGCGATTGCGGCAATACCTTCGCGGCGGCCGATGAAGCCGATTTTCTCGTTGGTCGTTGCCTTCACCGAGCAGCGGTCCAGCGAAATACCGAGCATATCAGCAAGGTTTTCGCGCATCGCCTGCCGGTGCGGGCCGATCTTCGGTGCCTCGGCAATCAGCGAAACGTCGGCATTCATGATTGTGCCGCCATTGTCCCGAACGATCTTGGCCGCGTGTTCGAGAAAAATGCGCGACGCGGCACCCTTCCACTGTGGATCGGACGGTGGAAAATGATCACCGATATCGCCGGCGCCGCAGGTGGCGAGCAGAGCGTCGGTCAAGGCATGCAGGGCGACGTCGGCATCGGAGTGGCCAAGCAGCGTCTGGTCATGCGGCATGAAGATACCGCAGAGCGTCACGCCGTCGCCGTCGATCAGCTGATGCACGTCATAGCCATTGCCGGTTCGCACGTCCGGAAGCGCGTTCCGGTTCAGTTTTTCATCGGCCATGGTGATATCCCGTTTGATCGTCAGTTTTACATTGTCCACCGATCCCTCGATCAGCGTCACCGGCATTCCGGCCCATTCGGCAATCGAGGCGTCGTCGGTAAAATCCGAGCGGCCGGAGACGGCGGCATTCATGTGCGCTTCCAGGATCGATGCGAAGCGAAAGCACTGGGGCGTCTGGGCGCTGTAAAGGCCCACCCTCGGCACCGTCTCCACAACCTTTCCGTCAGCAGAGCCACGCTTCAACGTATCGGCAACCGCAATGGCGGGCAGGAGGGCGTCGGCACCCTCGGTCAGTGCAGAGACACAGCGCTCGAGCAACGCATGGTCGATGAACGGCCGGACTGCATCATGGATCATCAGATGGGTGACGCCGGACTGTTCCAGCGCCTTCAGTCCCGCCAGCACCGAAAGCTGCCGCGTCGGCCCGCCATGGACAAACGTGACATTCGAGGTATCACCGGAAACACGGCTGAGTGCATCAACGAACAGAGCTTCATCATCGGGGTGGATGACGACGACGATCGTCTTTTCCCTCGGCCATGTCGCAAAAACGTCAAGCGTATGGGTCATAACCGGCAGCCCGCCGATGGTGCGGTATTGCTTCGGTCCATCCTGCAGCGAACCGGCGCGTTCACCCCGGCCGGCAGCGACAATGACGACACCACAGGAAAACTGTTCTTTTGCGCGCATCTTCTATATGGGTTCCTGCAAATAGGTCGCTGCCCGCCCCGCTACCAAGTGTATGGGCAGGTCTTTCGCTCCAGTCTTCGTCAAACACCAGGCGCATGCCGGCTCGGCAGGCGGTGCTTCAATTCGTAGTGGTGATTTACCGTGAAGGGGTGGGCTTTACCAGTTGTCCCGAGAATTTTGTCGTAGAGCTCTGAAATCGCTTGGCAAGCCCGTCAAGTATGTCTAAAAATAGTGCAGAATAAAGATGTGCCCGAAAGATAATCATTTGCAGATACCGGATTTGTCATCCCCGTTTCGGGTTGGCCGGCTCTCCTTCAGGAACCGCGTCGTGCTTGCGCCGATGTCCGGCGTGACGGACTTGCCCTTCCGGCAGTTGGCCTGGCGGTTCGGCGCCGGCCTCGTCGTGACCGAAATGGTAGCAAGCCGCGAACTGGTCGGCAATGCGTCTGAAAGCTGGTCGCGGCTGAAGAGTTCTGGCATCGATCCGCATATGGTTCAGTTGGCCGGGCGCGAGGCGTACTGGATGGGGGAAGCGGCAAAGATCGCCGCCGACAATGGCGCCGATGTCATCGACATTAATATGGGCTGCCCGGCCAAGAAGGTGACGGGCGGTTATTCCGGCTCGGCGCTGATGCGCGATCCGGATCACGCGCTGTCGCTGATCGAGGCGACGGTGAAGGCGGTTGATGTTCCGGTGACGTTGAAGATGCGGCTCGGCTGGGACGAAAACTCCATCAACGCGCCACTGATTGCCAAGCGGGCGCAAGACGCTGGCGTCCAGATGATCACCATTCACGGCCGCACCCGCATGCAGTTCTATAACGGCACTGCTGATTGGGATGCGATCCGCGCCGTGCGCGAGGTGATCTCCGTACCGCTGGTCGCCAATGGCGATGTGGCAACACGCGACGATGCCAACGAGATTCTCAGGCGCTCCGGCGCCGATGCAGTGATGATCGGTCGCTCCAGCCAGGGGCGCCCCTGGCATGCCGCCGTGCTCGCCGGCGCGGTCGGGCATCCGGATGCACGAGGGATCGCGGATATCGTTTCCGAGCACTACGGCATGATGCTGGACTTCTACGGAGCCGATATCGGCCTTCGCCATGCCCGCAAACATCTCGGCTGGTATCTTGGGCGGTTTGCGCCGCAACTCGCAGCGCAGGAGAAGGCGGCAATCATGACCTCCACTGACGCGGCCACCGCCCTGTCCGGCGCTGTGGCTGCCATTGCGGCCGGGGCTGGCCTCGTCGAACAAAAGGATGCGGCATGACCGAGAAAATGGGCGACGAGGAACGGAGGGCGGTCAATTCGCTGCCGATGGCGGTTCTCAACGCCATCCAGAATCCGGTGATCCTCGTCGATGAGAACGGTCTCGTCGCCTTTGCCAACTGGGAAGCGGAGGCATTCTTTGGCGCCAGCGCCAATCATCTCGCCCGCCACGACATCAGCGCCTTCATTCCGTTCGGCAGCCCGCTTTTGACGCTGATCGAGCAGGTCCGCGAACGGCGTGCGGCTGTCAACGAATACCGGGTCGATCTAAGCTCGCCGCGGCTCGGTGCCGACAAGCTCGTCGATCTCTATGTGGCGCCGGTCCTGTCCGAGCCTGGGTCCGTCGTGATCGTCTTCCAGGAACGCTCGATGGCCGACAAGATCGACCGGCAGCTGACCCATAGGGCAGCGGCACGCTCGGTCACCGGCCTTGCCTCGATGCTTGCCCACGAGATCAAGAACCCGCTGTCGGGTATCCGCGGTGCCGCCCAGCTGCTGGAAACATCCGTCAATGACGAGGACAGGGCGCTGACACGGCTGATCTGCGACGAGACCGACCGGATCGTGTCGCTGGTCGATCGCATGGAAGTGTTTTCCGATGAGCGGCCAGTCGATCGCCATCCGGTCAATATCCACTCGGTGCTCGATCATGTGAAGGCCATTGCCAAGGCTGGCTTTGCGCGGAAAATCCGGATCACCGAAAATTACGACCCGTCCTTGCCGCCGGTCTATGCTAATCGCGATCAGCTGATCCAGGTGTTTCTCAACCTGATCAAGAACGCGGCGGAAGCGGTTGCCGACAAGCCGGACGGCGAGATCATGCTGACGACGGCCTACAGGCCGGGTATCCGCCTGTCGGTTGCCGGAACACGGGAAAAGATTTCGCTGCCGCTCGAATTCTGCGTCCACGACAACGGGCCGGGCGTGCCCTCCGATCTGGTTCCGCATCTGTTCGATCCGTTCATCACCACCAAGACCAATGGCTCCGGCCTCGGCCTTGCCCTCGTCGCCAAGATCATTGGTGGCCATGGGGGCATCGTCGAATGCGACAGCCAGTCGAGCCGCACGACATTTCGCGTTCTGATGCCCGCTTCGAAAGGGCCTACGGCCGAAGACAGCGAGCCACTGACCATCATAAAAGGACAATCCCGATGACTGGCGCCACCATCCTCGTCGCTGACGACGACGCTGCCATCCGTACCGTTCTCAACCAGGCGCTCAGCCGCGCCGGTTACGACGTTCGCATCACCTCGAACGCAGCAACGCTGTGGCGGTGGATCTCGGCTGGCGACGGCGATCTTGTCGTGACCGACGTGGTCATGCCGGACGAGAATGCCTTCGATCTTTTGCCGCGGATCAAGAAGGCGCGGCCGGATCTGCCGGTGCTGGTGATGAGCGCCCAGAACACCTTCATGACGGCGATCAAGGCCTCGGAAAAAGGTGCCTACGATTACTTGCCGAAACCTTTTGACCTGACCGAACTGATCGCCATCATCGGCCGGGCGCTGGCCGAGCCCAGGCGCAAGCCGGTGAAGCTGGAAGACGACCCGCAGGATGGTATGCCGCTGGTTGGCCGCTCTGCCGCCATGCAGGAAATCTACCGGGTTCTGGCGCGGCTGATGCAGACCGATCTGACGCTGATGATCACCGGCGAATCCGGCACCGGCAAAGAATTGGTCGCCAAGGCGCTGCACGATTACGGCAAGCGCCGCAACGGCCCCTTCGTCGCCATCAACATGGCGGCGATCCCGCGTGACCTGATCGAATCGGAATTGTTTGGTCACGAGAAGGGCGCCTTTACCGGCGCGCAGAACCGCTCGACCGGCCGGTTCGAACAGGCCGAGGGCGGCACGCTGTTTCTCGACGAAATCGGCGACATGCCGATGGATGCGCAGACGCGTCTGCTGCGCGTGCTGCAGCAGGGCGAATATACCACCGTGGGCGGCCGCACGCCGATCCGCTCGGATGTTCGCATCGTCGCGGCAACCAACAAGGATCTGAAGCAGTCGATCAACCAGGGCCTGTTCCGCGAGGATCTCTATTACCGCCTCAACGTCGTGCCGCTACGCTTGCCGCCGCTACGCGATCGCGCCGAGGATATTCCCGATCTCGTCCGTCATTTCGTCCAGCAGGCCGAAAAGGAAGGGCTCGACGTCAAGCGCTTTGATCAGGAAGCGCTGGAACTGATGAAGGCGCATCCGTGGCCCGGTAACGTCCGCGAGCTCGAAAACGTCGTGCGCCGCCTGACGGCCCTCTATCCGCAGGACGTCATCACCCGTGAAATCATCGAAAGCGAATTGCGCTCCGACATTCCCGACAGTCCGATCGAGAAGGCATCGAGCCGCTCCGGGTCGATGTCGATTTCGCAGGCTGTGGAAGAGAACATGCGGCAGTATTTTGCCGGTTTCGGCGAGGGGTTGCCGCCGGCAGGCCTTTATGACCGCGTGCTGGCCGAAATGGAATATCCGCTCATACTGGCTGCTTTGACGGCAACCCGCGGCAACCAGATCAAGGCAGCCGACCTGCTTGGCCTCAACCGGAACACCTTGCGCAAGAAAATCCGTGAACTTGGTGTATCAGTCTACCGGAGCTCCCGCAGCGCTTGACTCGGCACCCACAACCGTTGCATTTTCGCCACAATATGTTGCTTAGAAAGCACACGGGTGACGGCTGAGTCTTTCCGCTCGTCATCCGCCGGATCTGGCCTCTTTGCCTTTGCAAGCAGTGAGTCGATCGGGTCATGGCGGTCATTTCTTGACCACGGCGCGTAATATGTCCGCTGCTTTCCCATAGAAGGCGAGGCGGGACGGGGATGCTTTTTTGATGGCCGAAGGGCTGATTGTGCCACTGGTGAAAGAAGACGTTGCCGTGGCCGGCCATGACCGGCGCGCATCTTTCGCGTTGCCGGGCCTTGTGCTGGCGACTGGGGCTTTGTTTTGCGCGATCGTATCGCTGCTGATTCTTCTCGGGCTGACGCCTATCAAGCCGGAGACCAATATCATCATCGGCTCGGCGGCGATCAACGCGCTGTTCGTGATCGGATTGCTATTTCTGATCGGCCGGGAAATCCTGCGCCTGCTGAAGGCTCGTAACCGCGGCAGGGCGGCTGCCCGCCTGCATGTGCGCATCGTCGCGCTGTTTTCGATCGTCGCGATCACGCCTGCCATTCTGGTGGCAATTTTTGCCAGCATCACGCTCGACGTCGGTCTTGATCGATGGTTTTCGTTGCGCACACAGTCGATCGTCAGTTCCTCGCTCGATGTGGCGCAGGCCTATATGCTCGAAAATGCCAGCTATCTGCAGGGGCAGACCGTCTCCATGGCCAATGACCTGGAGCGCAACCGCCAGCTCTACAGCCTCGACCGCACCGGCTTCATTGAACTGATGACGCGGCAGGCCCGCGGCCGCGGCATGCTCGGCGCCTTTCTCGTGCGTGGCGATGGTTCGCCGATCCTCCAGGCCAATATCCCGACGGAGCGGCCGCTGCCGGCCATTCCGAAGGATGCGCTGCTGAGCACGGTATCCGGGCAGCCGACCCTTATTCCTCCAGGGGTAACCAATCTCGTCGGTGCGATTATCCCGATCGACAATATCGAGGGTGCCTATCTCTACACCGTCCGCAGCGTCGATCCGAAGGTCATGCGCTCGATGCGGCTGATGGAGGAAAATACCGCCGAATACAAAAACCTGGAGGCAGGCCGCACATCGCTGCAGGTGGCATTCGGGGTGCTTTATCTCGGTTTTGCGCTGATCGTGCTTCTGGCTGCTATCTGGACGGCTATCGCGGTCGCTGACCGGATCGTCAGGCCGATCCGGCTTCTGATCGGCGCAGCCGACAGCGTCGCAAGCGGCAATCTGAACGTCATCGTGCCGGTGCATGCGGTGGACGGCGATGTCGGCAGCCTGTCGCGCACGTTCAACAAGATGATCGCCGAAATCCGCACGCAACGCGACCAGATCCTCGAGGCAAAGGATGAGATGGACGATCGGCGACGGTTTATCGAGGCCGTGCTCTCAGGTGTGACGGCAGCGGTGATCGGCGTCGAGGACGACCGGCGCATCACCATCGCCAATCCGTCGTCGGAGCACTTCCTGTCGCGTACGACATTGGAACTGGTGGGTGAAAGGCTTGCCGATGTAGCGCCCGAGATCGAGCAGGTCCTCAATGAGGCCGCCAGCCGCCATCGCAACGACTACCGAAAGCAGATCAACATCATGCGCGGCGGCACCGAGCGGACGCTGAATGTTCAGGTGACGCGCGAGGAATCGCATGATGCCAAGGATTCCTACGTCATTACCGTCGATGACATTACCGACCTCGTCATCGCCCAGCGCTCGACCGCCTGGGCCGATGTGGCGCGTCGCATCGCCCATGAAATCAAGAACCCGTTGACGCCGATCCAACTGTCGGCCGAGCGGCTGAAG
Source organism: Pararhizobium sp. DWP3-4 (assembly GCF_049898205.1). Classification (NCBI taxonomy): domain Bacteria; kingdom Pseudomonadati; phylum Pseudomonadota; class Alphaproteobacteria; order Hyphomicrobiales; family Rhizobiaceae; genus Pararhizobium; species Pararhizobium sp. DWP3-4. The sequence continues at coordinate 263,584 of NZ_JAFCXF010000004.1, forward strand.
CGCCGCTATGGCAAGCAGATCAATCAGGACGACCGCGCGGTATTTGATCAGTGTACGGATACGATCGTTCGCCAGGTCGAGGATATCGGCCGTATGGTCGATGAATTCTCCGGTTTCGCGCGGATGCCGAAGCCGACCAAGGAGAAGGCTGATCTCCGTAATATCCTGAAGGACGCGATCTTCCTGCGGGAGATGGGCAATACCCATGTGACCTTCATTCGCGACCTCGGCGAGGAACCGCTCGACGGGACGTTCGACAGCCGCATGCTCGGTCAGGCCTTCGGCAACATCATCAAGAACGCGGTCGAGGCGATCGAGGCCCTGCCTGCGGACGCTGTTCGCGGCGATCGCAAGGTAATGGTGCGGTCGCGTTTGAATGAGACGACCGGCCAGTTCGTCATCGATATCATCGACAATGGCCGGGGACTGCCGACCGAAAATCGCCATCGCATTCTCGAGCCCTATATGACCATGCGTGAAAAAGGCACCGGCCTTGGTCTCGCCATCGTCAAGAAGATCATCGAGGACCACGGTGGGCAGTTGGAACTGCATGACGCGCCGGCCGATTTCGATCGTGGCCAGGGCGCGATGATTCGCATCATTTTGCCGCGGGCTGGACAGAGCAGCGGCAACGAAGACAGACAAGACAAGGATACTTCCTATGGCCGCTGACATTCTGGTTGTGGACGACGAAGAAGACATTCGTGAAATCGTCTCCGGCATCCTGTCCGACGAGGGGCACGAAACCCGCACAGCGTTCGACAGCGACAGCGCGCTTGCCGCCATCAGCGATCGCGTGCCGCGCCTCGTTTTCCTGGATATCTGGATGCAGGGCAGCCGTCTCGATGGCCTGGCGTTGCTCGACGAGATCAAGAGCCGCTATCCGGACCTGCCGGTGGTGATGATTTCCGGGCACGGCAATATCGAGACCGCGGTTTCGGCGATCCGGCGCGGCGCCTATGACTTCATCGAAAAGCCGTTCAAGGCGGACCGGCTGATTCTCATTGCCGAGCGGGCGTTGGAAAACTCCAAGCTGAAGAGGGAAGTTTCCGAGCTGAAGAAACGCTCCGGCGATCCCGTCGAACTGATCGGAACGTCGGTGGCCGTGTCGCAGCTGCGCCAGACGATTGAAAAGGTTGCGCCGACCAACAGCCGCATCATGATCCATGGCCCGTCCGGCTCCGGCAAGGAACTGGTTGCCCGGATGATCCACCGCAAGTCCTCGCGGGCAGGCGGACCGTTCGTGGCGCTGAATGCTGCGGCGATCACCCCCGATCGCATGGAAATGGCGCTGTTTGGCACCGAGGGAACCCCGGGTCAGCCGCGCAAGACCGGCGCGCTTGAAGAGGCCCATGGCGGTATCCTCTATCTCGACGAAGTCGGTGAAATGCCGCGTGAGACGCAGAACAAGATCCTGCGCGTCCTCGTCGATCAGCAATTCGAGCGCGTCGGGGGCTCCAAGCGCGTCAAGGTCGATGTCCGCATCATTTCATCGACAGCGTACAATCTCGAAAGCCAGATCGCCGAAGGCGCTTTTCGCGAGGACCTCTATCACCGCCTAGCCGTCATTCCTGTTCGTGTGCCGCCGCTGGCGGAACGGCGAGAAGATATTCCGTTTTTGGTCGATATGTTCATGCGCCAGATCAGCGAGCAGGCGGGTATTCGCACCCGCAAGATCGGCGATGATGCCTTGGCGGTACTTCAATCTCACGGCTGGCCGGGCAATATCCGGCAGTTGCGCAACAATATCGAGCGCTTGATGATTCTCGCCCGCAGCGATGGTCCCGATACGGCGATATCGGCCGACATGCTGCCGAGCGAGGTCGGTGATAGCCTGCCGAAGATTTCGACGCAGGGCGACCATCACATCATGACGCTGCCGTTGCGGGAGGCGCGTGAAATGTTCGAGCGGGATTACCTGATTGCCCAGATCAACCGTTTCGGCGGCAATATTTCCCGTACCGCCGAGTTTGTCGGCATGGAGCGCTCGGCGCTGCATCGCAAACTGAAATCGCTCGGCGTCTAACAATAGCATTATCCTTATAACCCAGGTCGTCCATGTCGCGCATTGCCTATGTCAACGGTGCCTACCAGCGCCACTCCGAAGCCGCCGTTCATATCGAGGATCGCGGCTTCCAGCTCGCCGACGGCGTCTATGAAGTCTGCGAGATCCGCCACGGCTTCATCGTCGATCTGACCCGCCATCTCGACCGGCTGGACCGGTCGCTGAGCGAGCTGCGGATGGCCTGGCCGATGACGCGGGCGGCGCTCATCCTCGTCATTCGCGAGGTCGTGCGCCGTAACCGGGTCAGGAACGGCATGTTCTATCTGCAGGTGACGCGCGGTGCGGCACGGCGCGACCATGTCTTTCCTGCGGCCGATACACCGTCAACGATCGTGGTCACCGCGAAAAGAACCGATGCGTCGGTGATCGCCAGGAAGAACGCCGCCGGCATCAGTGCGATCACCGTTGCGGAAAACCGCTGGGACCGCGTCGATATCAAGTCCGTCGGATTGCTGCCGAATGTGCTGGCACGCCAGGCCGCCAAGGAGCAGGGCGCCCAGGAGGCGATCTTTGTCGATGCCGACGGCACGGTGAAGGAAGGGGCGGCGACCAATGTCTGGATCGTCGACAGGGACGGCCGGTTGCGGACCCGTCATGCGGAGCACGGCATCCTGCGCGGCATTACCCGGACGACACTGAAGGATGTCACCGCTGCGATTGGGCTGGAAATTGTCGAACAAGCCTTTTCCGTCGAAGACATGCTGGAGGCGCGCGAAGTTTTCATCACGGCAGCCACAAGTATCTGTTTTCCGGTCGTTGCCGTTAACGGTAAAACCATCGCCAATGGCCATCCGGGCAGCGTGTCACAGAAAATTCGTGAAGCCTTTTTCGACATTGCGGAAAAGACCGCGATTTGATACCAAATCCGGGGGGACGCTTTAAAGACCAGTTTTTTCAGCGTTCGGGCTATTCAGATCGTATAATCAACCGGTTAAATCGGACCGGACAATAAGAAAGAAGCGGCGCTATGGCGGAACGTTCTCAGAACTTGCAGGATCTTTTTCTCAACACGGTCCGCAAGCAGAAGATATCTCTGACAATTTTTCTTATCAATGGTGTGAAACTGACGGGCGTTGTCACGTCTTTTGACAACTTCTGTGTGCTTTTGCGGCGTGACGGGCATTCGCAGCTCGTATACAAGCACGCAATCTCGACAATCATGCCGGGCCAGCCGATGCAGATGTTCGAGAGCGAAGAATCTGCATCCTGACGGGATACAAGACACATTACCAAACGTGATACAAAATCGGCGTCGATCATCCCGGAGCTTGAAAAGCTGCGTGATGATATGCGCGCTGTCGTCATCGTCCCGGTCCTGAAAAAGACCGGCAGACAGAATGCAGACATCATTGCCGCGACTTCGACGCGCAGCGACGAAAGCCGGCTGGAAGAGACGATCGGGCTCGCGCTCGCCATCGATCTCGAAGTCGTGCACGGCATGATCGTGCCTGTCGCCCAGCCGAAACCGGGCACGCTGCTCGGCAGCGGCAAGATCGAGGAGATCGGCCATCTGCTCAGCGAGCACAATGCCGGGCTCGTCATCATCGATCATCCGCTGACCCCGGTTCAGCAACGCAACCTGGAAAAGGAATGGAACTGCAAGGTCATCGACCGGACCGGTCTCATTCTCGAAATTTTCGGCCGCCGCGCTTCCACCAAGGAAGGTACGCTGCAGGTCGAGCTTGCGCATCTGAACTACCAGAAGGGCCGTCTGGTTCGCAGCTGGACCCACTTGGAACGCCAGCGCGGTGGTGCCGGCTTCATGGGTGGTCCGGGCGAAACCCAGATCGAAGCCGACCGCCGCCTGTTGCAGGAAAAGATCGTCAAGCTCGAGAAGGAGCTGGAGCAGGTGCGTCGCACCCGTCAGCTTCACCGCGCCAAGCGCAAGAAGGTGCCGCATCCGATCGTGGCCCTCGTCGGCTATACCAATGCCGGCAAATCGACATTGTTCAACCGCATCACCGGCGCCGGCGTTCTCGCCGAAGACATGCTGTTTGCAACGCTCGATCCGACGTTGCGCCGGATGAAGCTGCCGCATGGCCGCATGGTCATGCTGTCGGATACCGTCGGGTTTATCTCCGACCTGCCGACCCATCTGGTTGCCGCCTTCCGCGCGACGCTGGAAGAGGTGCTGGAAGCCGACCTGATCCTGCATGTCCGTGATCTCGCTGATCCGGACAATCAGGTACAGGCGCAGGATGTCGTGCGTATTCTTGAAGACCTCGGCATCGACGAGAAGGCGCGCTCCGAGCGCATCATCGAGATCTGGAACAAGATCGACCTGCTGGATTCCGAAGCCCATGAAAGCCTCGTCCAGAAGGCCGAAAACAGCGAAAACACGGTTGCTGTTTCCGCTGTCACCGGCGAAGGCGTCGATCATCTTCTCGAGGAGATCAACAAGCGCCTGTCCGGCGTCCTGATGGAATGCAATGTCGTGCTGCCAGCCAACAAGCTGCAGCTGCTGTCGTGGGTTTACGAACATACGATGGTCGATGGCCGGGAAGACCTGGAAGACGGTTCCGTCAGCCTTGATCTGCGCATGACGCCAAGCGAATCTGAAGAGCTGGATCGTCGTCTCGGAAATGGCCCGAAGGCGGCGGCGCAGGACTGGTAGTTTATTAACGGGATCGAGGAGGCTACCCCCCTCTGTCGGCGACGCCGACATCTCCCCCACAAGCGGGGGAGATTGGCCGCATCTATTGCGCCTGCCTGACATTCAGGCTGGTGAGGAAAGAATGATCTCCCCCCTTGAGGGGGAGATGTCACGCAGTGACAGAGGGGGGGTAGGCCTCCCCGATTTCAGAGCCTCAGAGCTGACTTGCGCACGGACAGTTAACTCAGCTGCCGCTCGATTGCCTTGGCGGCCTGCCAGAGATCTTCCATCCGCTCCAGCGTGGCTTCCTCCAGCGTTTCTCCAGCCGTCTCCAGTTCCGTCTCGATATGCGCGAAACGGCGCCGGAATTTGGTGTTGGTGCCACGCAACGCCATCTCCGGGTCAGCCCCGACATGGCGGCCGATATTGACGACGGCGAAGATCAGGTCGCCGAGTTCGTCCGCTACCTTTGCCTTGTCGTTCGATGCAAGGGCCTCCCGCAGTTCGGCTATCTCTTCCTCGATCTTGTCAAGGATCGGTTCGGGCGAAGACCAGTCGAAGCCGACCTTGGCTGCCCGTTCCTGCAGTTTCAGCGCCTCGACCAGAGCCGGAAAACTGCGCTGAACGGAGCCGAGATGTCCTTTGTTGACATCATCCGGCAGGCCACGCTTTGCCCGCCGTTCAAGGCGTTCGGCTTTTTCCGCCTGCTTGATTTCGTCCCATTGCAGTTTAACGGCCTGGGGCGTGTTTACATCGGACCGGGCAAACACGTGCGGATGACGGCGGATCATTTTTCGGGTGATCGCCTCGACCACATCGCCAAAGGCGAAATTGCCGGCTTCTTCAGCCATGCGGGCATGAAAAACCACCTGCAGCAGCAGATCGCCGAGCTCGTCGCAGAGATCGTCCATGTCGGCGCGCTCGATGGCGTCGGCAACCTCATAGGCTTCTTCCAACGTATAGGGCTTGATGGTCTCGAAGGTCTGGACGATGTCCCAGGGGCAGCCGGTCTCCGGCTGGCGCAGGGCTTCCATAATGTCGAGCAGGCGGGTGATGTCCTTGGAGGGCTGCATGGGGCTCAGTTCAGCGGAATGGCGTTGTCGTCTTTGCCGGACTGGTAGCTGTCCGACAGCGACTGATATCTTGCGCGGATGCGCTGGTCCTGTGCCCGAAGGGCTGCTTTTCCGGCTTCATCCGATGTCGCTACCAGATCGGCAATCGAGGACGACCGCCAGAAGGCGTTGGTCTTGGCATAACCGCCGGGGTCGAGCCGGAAGACCTCTTTGAGGATTTTCAGGTCATGCGGGATGGAGAAGGCGTCGCGCGAATCCTCGTGGCTGAACAGATAATAGAAATTGTCGAAGCCGGCCCAGGTGATCGCCGACAGGCACATCGAACAGGGCTCATGGGTCGAGAGGAAGATCAGCTCTTTGGTGTCGGGTTTTTCCGCGCGCTCGTAAAAGCGCTTCAGCGTATGCACTTCGCCATGCCAGAGCGGATTTTCCGTCTCGTTGTTGGTTTCGGCGATCACCAGCGACAGATCCGATTTGCGCAGGATCGCCGCCCCGAAAATCTTGTTGCCGTCAGCCACGCCTTTCTCCGTCAGGGGAAGGATATCCGTTTCGATGACGGTCAGCAGGCGGTCTGCAAGGGCAGAATTCTTCATCAGCAGAGGGCTCCAGACTTTGGCAATGGTGGCATTTAACGGATATCGGCTGGAATAGGCAATGCCGCGTCGCCGCTCCGGTAGACTGTTGCAACAGGCCCCTGGCCGGTGATATTTGCTCAATTTATGCTGAAGTCGAGCAAAAGAATATCCGCCCGCAAAGGCATCGGAATTTCTGTTTCTTCAATTTTCACTGTATAAAAGAGATATTCCACAGAACCTGTAACAGGATCAGATTCCCACGTTATGACCGAGCAACTGACCGTCTTTCCGGCCTTCTTCCGCGTTGCGCAGAAATGTGTGGCGGTTTTTGGCAATGGCGACGAGGCTTTCGCCAAGGTCCGGCTGCTTTTGAACACGCAGGCCAGAATTGTTGCCTATGCGGATGAGCCGGAAGCCGGCTTTGCCGTTTTCCTGTCAACCAACGCGGTCGAACTGGTGAAGAAGCCCTTCGAGGCAGGTCAGGTCGATGGCGCAACGCTGGTGTTTGCCGCCACCGGCGACGCCGCGCAGGATCGCCTGATTGTTGCGGCAGCCCGCGCCCAGAAAATCCCTGCCAATGCGGTCGATCAACCTGAATTCTGCGATTTCCTGACGCCCGCACTGGTCAATCGCGCGCCTGTCGCCGTCGCCATCGGCACGGAGGGCGCAGGCCCCGTGCTCGCCCAGATGATCCGTGCGCAGATCGATCAGCTGCTTTCCCCGTCTCTTGGTGCGCTTGCATCGCTGGCGCAGGCTTATCGCGATACCGCCGACCGTGTTTTGCCGCGCGGTGTTTCCCGCCGCGTGTTCTGGCGCCGGTTCTTTTCAGGCCCGGTCGCAGATCAGGTATCGCTCGGAAACGTGGCCGAAGCCCGCCGCGAGGCATCGCGGCTGCTGCAGTCGGTCGACCGTGTTCCCGGTCATGTCTGGCTGGTCGGCGCCGGTCCGGGTGCCGAGGACCTTTTGACCTTGCGCGCCCAGCGCGTGATGATGGAAGCCGATGTCATCGTCTATGATGCGCTGGTGCCGCAGGCGATCGTCGATATGGGCCGCCGTGACGCCGAACGCCTGTCGGTCGGCAAGCGCAAGGGCTGCCATTCGAAATCGCAGGACGAGATCAACCAGTTACTGATACGGCTCGGCCAGGACGGCAAGCGCGTCGTGCGGCTGAAATCGGGCGATCCGCTGGTCTATGGCCGCGCCGGTGAGGAAATGGCTGCTCTGCGCGAGGCTGGTATCACTTATGAGATCGTGCCCGGCATAACCTCCGCTTTTGCCGCTGCGGCCGATTTCGAATTGCCGCTGACGCTGCGCGGGGTCGCATCCTCGCTGATCTTCACCACCGGTCACGACCTGACCGGAGATGTTTTGCCGGATTGGGCGCGTCTTGCCATTTCCGGCGCCACCATTGCCGTCTATATGGGCCGCACCGTTGCCGCGTCCGTTGCCGCCCGCCTCATGGAGGCCGGCTTGCCGGCTGAGACCACGGTTGCGGTGGTGGAAAATGCCAGCCGCGCCGAGCGCAAGCTGTTGCATGGGACGCTCAAGGATCTGCCGGACCTGCAATATCGCGACGAGCTGGATGGCCCGGTGATGGTGATCATCGGAGATGCGGTCGCCGGCGCGAATTTCGAGCGTTCCCAACCACTTGTGAAAGGGAAGCCGCTGGTCAAGAGCAAGACGACCGGCGCTGCCGCTCGCATAGGCGTGCCGCACAAACAGACTGATGAAGTGAGGAACTGACATGGCCGACAAGGTATTGACCGCAAACCGCCTGTCCGACGGCATTTCCGTCTGGCTCGATGCCTCGGGTCATTGGGTGGAATCGCTGCAGGATGCGTTTGTCGCCCGCCATGCCGAAGCCGTCACCGCTCTCGAAGCGACCGGCAAGGCCGCCTTTGCCGACAACAAGGTGGTTGACGTGAATGTCATTGATATTGAAGAAGTGGACGGCGTGCTGCGGCCCTTGCGTCTGCGCGAGCGCGTTCGCGCCGAGGGCCCGACGATCGATTATGCGCCTGGATACAAGGGCCTGACCGGCCCCGTGCACGCGGCTTAAGGAAAAGAAGACCGATGTACCGTTACGACGAATTCGACCATGCCTTTGTTGCCGACCGTGTGGCCCAGTTTCGCGATCAGGTGACACGCCGCCTGTCTGGCGAGCTTGCCGAAGATGCCTTCAAGCCGCTGCGGCTGATGAATGGCGTCTATCTCCAGCTTCACGCCTACATGCTGCGCGTCGCCATTCCCTATGGCACGCTGAACAGCAACCAGATGCGCATGCTTGCCCATATCGCCCGCAAGTACGATCGCGGTTATGGTCATTTCACCACGCGCCAGAACATCCAGTACAACTGGCCGAAACTCTCGGACACGCCGGATATCCTGGCGGAGCTCGCCTCGGTCGAGATGCATGCCATCCAGACATCGGGCAACTGTATTCGCAACGTCACCGCCGACCATTTTGCCGGTGCCGCTGCCGACGAAGTCGCCGATCCGCGTCCTTATGCCGAAATCCTGCGTCAGTGGTCGTCCGTTCACCCGGAATTTTCTTTCCTGCCGCGCAAGTTCAAGATCGCCGTCACCGGCGCCGAGCGTGACCGTGCGGCCATTCAGGTCCATGACATCGGGCTTCATCTGAAGAAGAACGACAAGGGCGAGATCGGCTTTGCCGTCTATGTCGGCGGCGGGCAGGGGCGCACGCCGATGATCGCCAAGAAGATCCGCGACTTCCTGCCGGAAGAGGATCTGTTGTCCTACACGACCGCGGTCATGCGCGTGTATAACCTGCACGGCCGCCGCGACAACAAGTACAAGGCGCGCATCAAGATCCTCGTGCACGAAACCGGTGTGGAAAATCTCACCGGGCAGGTCGAGCAGGAATTCCTGCAGCTGAAAAACACCGAGCTGAAACTGCCCGACGCCGATATCCAGGCGATCACCGGCTATTTCACGCTGCCGCCGCTGAACGATCGTCCTGAAGGCTGGGTCAATCTGGCCGGGTGGAAGAAGACCGATCCGGAATTTGCCCGCTGGGTGCAGCAAAACGTCCAGCCGCACAAGCATCCGGACTATGGCATGGTGACGGTATCGCTGAAGCCGATTGGCGGCATTCCGGGCGATGCCAGCGATAGCCAGATGGATGCGATTGCCGATCTGGCACAGGAATACGCCTTCGACGAGATCCGCATCAGCCATGAGCAGAACATCATCCTGCCGCATGTGGCGCTGGCCGATCTGGAAGCGCTTTATCGCGGTCTGGTTTCGATCGGGCTTGCCACTGCCAATGCCGGTCTGATCACCGATATCATTGCCTGTCCCGGCTTGGATTACTGCGCGCTGGCCAATGCGCGCTCGATCCCGCTTTCGCAGGAAATCTCGACGCGCTTCGGCAATCCGGAGCGGCAGGCTGAGATCGGCGAACTGAAGATCAAGATTTCCGGCTGCATCAATGCCTGCGGTCACCATCATGTCGGCCATATCGGCCTGTTGGGTGTGGAAAAGAAGGGCGCCGAGCTCTACCAGATCACGCTGGGCGGTTCCGGCGACGAGAACACCTCGATCGGCGAGATCATCGGCCGCGGGTTCGAGCCCGAAAAGGTCACGGACGCGATCGAGACGATCGTCAACACCTATCTCGGTCTGCGCAAGGATGCGTCGGAAATCTTCCTCGACGCCTATCGCCGGGTTGGGCCACAGCCTTTCAAGGATGCGCTCTACGGCGGCAATGCCCAGGAAGCGGCCTGAGGTTCAAGGACAAGCATATGACACAGATCTGGAAAGAAACCGGCTTCGTGACCGACGATCCATGGGTCGTCGAAACCGATGAAACCAAGGCCGGCTCGAACGAGAAAGCCATTCTCGGGATCGATGCCTTCATTGAAAAAGCATCGTCCGGTGACAGCGGGCTCGGCGTTTTGATCAACCCCGCCGACGACGTGACGCGATTGCAGCCGTTTCTGGAGCAGGTGTCGCTGATTGCGGTGGCTTTCCCGGCGTTCAACGACGGCCGGGCGTTCAGCCATGCGTCGCTGCTGCGCGTTCGTCTTCACTACGGCAAGGAAATCCGCGCTGTGGGCGATGTGCTGATCGACCAGGTGCCGCTGATGCTGCGCTGTGGTGTCGATAGTTTCGCCGTCAGCAATGAAACGGCTCTGAAGCGTCTGTCCGAAGGCCGGCTGCCGGGAATCGATAATCACTATCAGCCGACGGCAAAACCGTCGGCGGATGCGAAATCCTACAGCTGGCGCCGGGTTTCCTGAAGCCGCGACATACTGAAGCACGCATCAATCTGCAAAAGGCGCTATAATTGGAACGGAATTGCTTCCAAACCAGCGCCTGTTGGACTATCTGCTGATACCTGAAAAGATTACTCATCATTACAGGACCTGTCGCCGAAATGAATGCTCCTGCCAAGATCGAAGAATTTGCCGCAACCGTGCCTGCGGGCGTGTTCGCTGAAACGGTAACGAAGGTCACGCATTACACGGACCGGCTGTTCAGCTTCCGAATGACGCGTCCGACCGAATTCCGGTTCCGCTCGGGTGAATTTGCCATGATCGGCCTGATGGTCGATGGCAAGCCGATTTATCGCGCCTATTCGATCGCAAGCCCGGCCTGGGACGAAGAGCTTGAATTCTTCTCGATCAAGGTGCCGGATGGCCCGCTGACCTCGCATCTGCAGAGCATCAAGCCCGGTGATCAGGTGCTGATGCGCAAGAAGCCGACCGGCACGCTGGTGCTTGACGCACTGACGCCCGGCAAGCGCCTCTATATGTTTTCGACCGGGACCGGCATCGCACCGTTTGCCAGCCTGATCCGCGATCCGGAAACCTTCGAGAAGTTCGAGGAGGTCATCCTCACCCACACGACCCGCGATGTGGCCGAGCTGAAATACGGTTTTGACCTGATCGAGGAAATCCGCAACCACGAGTTCCTTTCCGAACTGGTCGGCGACAAGCTGCGCCACTATGCGACGGTCACCCGCGAGGATTATCCGTTCAAGGGCCGCATCACCAACCTGATGCGCGACGGCAAGATGTTTTCCGACCTCGGCCTGCCGGCGTTCGATCCGGCCGTCGATCGCGGCATGATCTGCGGCTCGACCGAGATGCTGAAGGAAACCAAGGAAATTCTCGAAGCGGCCGGGTTGCACGAAGGTGCCAACAACAAGCCGGGCGAGTTTGTCATCGAACGCGCCTTCGTTGGCTAGAGCCGACGTTTCGATAAACGTGTGAAAAGGGCGGCGTGCGAGCCGCCTTTTTTGTTGGCAATAAAGTCTGCAGGGCAGGGCGTTTATACTTCGCCCAGATAGTCCATCAGATTTTCCATGGCGATCGCCGCAGCCTTCGGATCGGTCTGATGAATGGCGCGGATGACCTTGACATGCAGATCGACGGCCCGGTCCATGCGCTGCGTCGAGGCGGCGCTGAACCAGAGCCGGCGGGCATGGGTTTGCAGCGGGGCCAGCGTTGATGTGAGGAAGATGTTGGGGCAGGCGGACTCCATGATTTCGTCGACGGCCTTATCGGCAGCCAGAAACCCTTCCATATCCGCATTGATCGAGCAGGCCGTCATCGTCTGCGCGCATTCGATCATCGATGCCCGCGCCTCGGCATTGGCGTGCTTGGCCACAAGCGCGGCAGCGAGCGGCTCCAGCTTACGCCGCACCTGCATGACATTCGCATGATCGTCCGGCTTGATCAGCGTAATCTGCAGGCCAACGCGCGCGCGTACCGTGATCAGGCCTTGCCATTCCAGCTTTTGGATCGCCTCGCGCACCGGCGTGCGCCCGTGACCGGTGAGATCGATCAACTGCTTTTCCGTGACCAGCGATCCCGGCTTTAGCTTGAGCGTAACAATGAGGCTTTCCAGCACCAGATAAGCCAGATGTGCCCGCGATGAAGATCCCGCCATATTTTCCAGGTCCTGATATATCAGAGATTGGCACAGTTCGAAACAGATGGCAAGCAGCCTGATATATCATGAAATCGAGCTGGAGTCTGAACCGAGATAGCGGGGCGGAGTTTCGCCGGTCCATTCCGGGCGAGATTTCCGCAACCGCGGAAGCCCGGATGCGGCGAATAAAGCCCGGCGCAAAATCGTATGTTCTACAATAGCAGTTGACGAAGCTTCAGGGCCTTGCCAGTCTTGCCTTCGGGGCTCCGCTGCTGCGGAATGGTGGGGGATATTGCGTGAGCGCGGGTGCTGTTCTGGTATGGTCGCTGATGGGATTTGCGGGGCTTCTGGCCATCCCCGCGGTCAGTCACACCAATGCGGGCACCACGTTTTCTCTGATGGCGTCGTCGATGGCTTTTACCGGCATGGCGCTGGCACTGTTCATGGCAACCCGCCCGCCGTTCGTCGAGCGCCTTTTCGGCGGGCTCGACCGGATTTACCAGACGCATCGCAGGGTCGGCATCACGGTCCTCGTGCTGATCCTCGTACATTATTTCATCACACCGGATTTCAAGGGCCTGTCGCTGACCGGTGGGCTGAACAAGCTGGCGGCTCAGGCGGGGGAATACGCCTTCTATGCTCTCGTGGGGCTGCTGGTGCTCAGCATCGTCAAGATCATCCCGAAAACCAAGATCGAGATACCCTACCATTTCTGGCGCCTGACGCACCGGTTCATCGGCTTGCTGTTCATCATGGTCGCCTTCCACCAGACGTTCATCAAGCGGCCCTATGACGGCACCGCGATGCTGGCGACCTATCTCAACATTTTCGCGATGATCGGGACGCTGAGCTATATCTACACCCAGCTTTTCCCCTGGTTGCGCACCCGGACCTACGAGGTCTTCGACGTGACGCGCCACGAAGGAGCGACGATTATTTCGGCCCGGGCTGTACGGCGGCCGTTGCGCGCCAAACCTGGCCAGTTCGGGTTTTTCCGGGTCAACAAGCCGGGCCTGCGCGAACCGCATCCCTTTACGATTGCCGGCATGGATGACGATGGCGTCGTCCGCTTCGCGATCAAGCCTCTGGGCGATTATACCAAAGCGCTCCGCGATGGCATCGCTATCGGCGACCGCCTGAAGCTCGAGGGCGGCTATGGTCATTTCAACCATCGCCGGGGCGGCAAGAAACAGATATGGCTGGCTGGCGGCATTGGTGTCACGCCGTTTCTGGCGATGGCGGGGCGCCTGAAGGGTGATGAAGGCCAGGATATTCACCTTGTCTATTGCGTACGCGATCGCAGCGAGGCCATCGGCCTCGACACGTTCGAAACGCAAGCGGAAAAGCTATCGAATTTCAGTTTCACTTTGCATGATTCCAAAACCGACGGACGGCTCGACGCGGCAAAGCTCGCGGCATCGAGCGCTGTCGATCCCACCGGTGCAGACCTATGGTTCTGTGGTCCGCCATTGTTGAGAAAAGCCATTGAAAAGGGACTGAAGGACCTCGGCAAGAAACCCAAACGGGTCGAGTTCGAGCAGTTCGAGTTCCGGTAACGCATTGCCTATTTGTCGTTTGAGAAAGCAAGGAGAACAAGCCATGCGCATGTTCGATCAATTGTTTGGGAAAATCATCCCTAGCCTGAGCCTGCCGCGGTCCGTCCTGGCGGTGGCAGCGACCGTTCTGGTATTGACCCAGTGTCCGGCCGCGGCATCGGCCCGCGATGCCTTTGCTGACGATGCCTATGCGACCTACAAAGCGGATACCGACAACGGCAAATATTTGTTCAACGCATCCGGCTGCGGCGCCTGCCACGGATCGGTCAGGAATACCGAGGTCCTGTCCGGCGGACTTGAGATGGATACGGCGATCGGCAAATTCTATGCACCGAACATCTCGCCCCATGCCAATGGCATCGGCGGCTGGACCAATGCCCAGTTTCTCAATGCGGTGATGCAGGGGATCGATCGTGAGGGCAACAACCTCTATCCGGTCATGCCCTACACGTCCTACGGTGGCATGAAGCCGGAGGATGTGCTCGACATCAAGGCCTATATCGACACGCTGATCGCGTCGGATGCCGTGTCGCAGGAACACGAGATCGCCTTTCCCTACAGTCGCCAGACGACGATTACGCTGTGGAAACGCAGTCATTTCAATGTGCCGGAATATCAGTCGCGCGAAGAAACGCAGATGGAGCGCGGACGCTACCTTGTCGAAAACGTCGGCGGCTGCGGCGATTGCCACACGCCGCGCACGACGACCTACGGTCTCGATATGGACAACGCCTATACCGGCGAGAAGGGCCTGACAGGCGCGGTTGCGCCGGATATTTCCAAGGCGCGGATGGCCGGTCTTGCGTCGCCAGACGTGTTTACCGTCGGCCTGATCGACGAAGGCAAGAAGCTCTCGGGTGCACCCCTGACCGATCCGGTGATGCGTGAGATCGCCCGCGGACTGTCGGCCCTGACCGAGAAGGACCGTACGGCGATCTATGCTTTCCTGTCCGACCGGGAGGTCAAGCCGCCGCAGCCGGTGGCGCAGTCGGCAACGGCGGTCTGCAAGGAAGGCACGCCGGCATCCGCACTTGCCGGTGACAATGCGGCTGTGGCAACGCAGGCAGATGCCTTCATCGGCAAATATTGCCGCAACTGTCATGGCCCGGGCGAAAGCTCGCAAGGGTCCTATCCGGCCGGTGACCTCAGCACGATTGCGGCCGACGCCGCCTTCGTGGTTCCGGGCGATGCCGCCAAGTCCCGCTTGTTCACCTCGGTGACCAGCGGCCGCATGCCGCTTGGCAAGCGCCCGACTGCTGAAGAGGTGAAGAGCCTCGAGGACTGGATCAATTCGCTCAAGCAATCGGACCTGCCGCAGACTGCGGCCAGCAAACCCGAACGCACGCGTCCCATGCTGTCCTATCGCGATTTCATCGAGGCCGGGTTGAAGGACATTTCCAAGGTCAACGATCTCGACCGCCAATACATGCGCTATTTCTCTTACCGCAACCAATACAATGGCATGATGGGCTGCGAGGAGGACAAGACCTTCATGAAGCGCATGGACGTTTTGGCCGCCGGCTTCAAAAAGCTCTTGAACTCGCTCTCCTACGGTCCGAAACTGGTCTTGCCACAGGAAGTGGAAGGTACCAACGGACTGATGGTCCGGGTCGATCTGCGCGATCTGCAATGGTCGGCGGACGACTATAATTTCCTGATTTCGCAATATTTCTACGGTGTCGATCCCGGCAACGATGCGTCGCTTCTGGCGCTGACCAAGGAAACCGACACCGTCCTGCCGATCATGCGTATCGACTGGTTCATGGCCAATGCGGCCAAGCCGAAGATCTACAACCAGCTGATGAAGCTGCCGACCGATATCCGCGAACTGGAACAGCGGTTCCAGATCAATGTCGACGACAATATCCGCCGCCGCCAGGTGCTGCGTGCGGGGTTTGCCGACGGCTCGTCCGGTGTTTCCGATCATAACCGCATGCTGGAGCGTCATGAGATGCCGTTCGGCGGTTATTATTGGAAATCCTACGATTTCGGCGGCGATGTCGGCCGTCAGGTGTTGAAACGGTTTCCGCAGGGACCAAAGGAACTGGAGCCGTTCGATGCCGGGCTGACGGCGTTTGAACATGATGGCGGCGAAATGATCTTCTCGCTGCCGAACGGGCTGCAGGGCTATTACCTGTCGACAGCGGCGGGCAAGCAGCTGGATGTCGGACCGACGACGATCGTGTCGTTCCGCAAGCGGCCGATCGGCAAGGGCGTCGAGATCATCAACGCCCGCTCGTGCTTCGATTGCCATGCCAATGGCATCCTGTCGAAGCGCGACCAGCTGCGCGAACACATCCAGACATCGACGCTGTTCAACAAGGATCAGCAGGCCATCCTGCTCGACATGTATGTACCGCAGGAAGAGCTTGACGCGGCCTATAACAAGGACCGGCAGCGGTTTGTCGAAGCTTTGGTCAAGCTCGGTGTGACCGAACCGACGCCGGATGGCAGCGCCCAGAGCATGCAAGCACCGGGCAATGCCGAACTCGTCACCTATTTTGGCGACAAGTATGAGGACGAGCTCGATTTCGACGCGCTGGCGGCGGAATTCGACATGACGCCGGCCCAGCTGTCTTCCGCCATCAAGCGGGTGGAAGACGTCGATACCTTGCGGCTTGGTATCGACTGGGTGACGACGCTGGAAGCCGGGGGAACCATTCCGCGCGCCGAAGTCGAGCAGCAGTTTCCGCTGCTGCTGCATCCCTTGATGCAGTTGAAGCCGCTCGATACGACTGCGGTGCATGTGGTGGCGGCCAGCCAGAGCCCGGATGTGGCCGGTCAAACGGCGCAGCAGGATTACGTCAAGCCTGCGACAGTCGCAGCCGCAACCCCTGCCTACCGCCAGGAACAGGCCGCCGACTACAACAAGCTTGAACTGGCGCTGCATGTCGCGACGACCACGGCGAAGGTCGGCGATCAATTGTCGTTCGAGCTGAGCTCCAACAAGGCTTGCGAACTGCAGATCCTCTATGTCGAGGAGACCGGCAATGTCGAGGTCATTCCGGACGAAATGATCGGCAACACGACACTGCAGGCGGGTGAAAAGCGGCAGATCCCGCAACCCGGCACCGGTAATTTGACTTTCGATACGCCGGCACCTGCCGAAACGATGATCGCCTATTGCCGCGAAGGCGGGCTCGGAGACCAGAAACTCTCGGTCGAGCGGGCGCGCCAACTGGTGGCGCAATCGCATCTGCCACCGACGCGTGGATTGGCGATCAATCTGGCCAAGAAGGCGGAGGACGATAACGGAGCCAGCGGCCTGCAGGTCGTGACATTCGAGATCAGACAATAGCGAAGAGGCCGGCTGCCAGATGTCGCGGGCCTGTGTAAGCATTATTTTGGAATGGCATGGGAAGGCAATGTGATGGCGTTGAAGGTTTTGGCCGGGGCATCGCTGCTGGCATTTTTCCTTGCGGGAACGGCTTCGGCTGCGTGCGATGCACTGGCGCAGGTCGCTGAGGCCACCAATGCCGGAAATGAGGCGTTGGCAAAACAGATTGCCGGTAGGCCGAAGCCCGGCTGCACGGCTGATGACAAGGCGATGATCGATCGCGTCGCGGCACTTTCATCCTTCAACCGGATCGTCGGCGCCGTCGGGCAGGGTGCCAATCTGGCGGATTTCGAGCAGGAGCTCGAGACGATCCGCACCAGCAATTCGGCACCCTGGCAGGTTTTTGACGCGCTCGGTGATATCAACCGTGACCGCCGGAATTATGAGGCAGCGGCGCGGTACTACCAGCTGGCACTGGAGGATGCCGCCAACGCGGTGCTGACGCCTCAGTGGATGGCACCGGACGAAGCCTATATCGTGCGGCTCGATCATATGGCGACCGAGATGCGGCTTGCCGCACCCAAGCCGGTGAAGCTCACCGTGCGCGGCGCCTGCAAGATCAGCTATCGCGGCGTGTCATTGAAGAAAAAATCGACGCCGGTACGCTACGTCTTCGGTACCGCCGAGTTCACCCCGGAGGGGTTGGATTCGGCCAGGGACCTGTCCGAGTGCCTGAAATCGGTCAAACCAAAGACGATTACCCTGACTGGTCATACGGATCCGGTCGGCACGGCTGAGGCCAATCGGATACTTTCGCTCGAACGCGCCGATGCTCTGGCCGAGTATCTCGTAGCCGAAGGCTACGCAGGCCAATGGAAAACGGTTGGCAAGGGTGAGGACGAGCCGTTCAGGGCGGACGATGCCAGCGCCTATGACGAGGAGACGCTGAACCAGATGAACCGGCGCGTCGACGTCGATGTGGAGAACTGAATGATGCTGCGCCGCCTGGCTCTTGCTCTTCTGATTTCCGCAGCGCCGCTCGCTGCCGCATCGGCCAAGACCTTTGCTCTGGTCGTCGGCATCGATGCCTATCCCTACGAAATCAGTCTGGATGGCGCCGTCAAGGATGCCAAGGACGTGGAAAGCGCCCTGCGGCGGGCGGGCGTCGATCAGATAACAGCGTTCTTCGATGCGGCCGCCCGCAAGGACGATATCCGCGCGGCCTGGACCGGCTTTGTCGGTAGCGCCGGCAAGGGCGATACGATCATTTTCACCTATGCAGGACACGGTGCCCAGATGCCGGAGCTCGTTGCCGGTGATGAGGCCGATGGGCTCGACGAGTTCCTGCAATTGCCGGGCTTCGACCGCAGCCGGGCTGTGGAAACCGATCACGAGATCATCGTCGATAACGAGTTGAACGCCTGGTTTTCCGAAGCCGAGGCCAAGGGGGTGCAGGTTCTGTTTGTCTCCGACAGTTGCCATTCCGGCGGCATGAGCCGGTCCTTTTCCGGCAAGACACGTCTTGCCCAGGCCGTCACGGTCAAGCTGCCGCCGCCGTCGGAAGAGGCGGTGTCGGGGGCTGAAGTGAAGGAAGCGCAGTTCCGCAACGTGACGGTGCTTGCCGCTTCGCTGGAAAGCCAGCCGTCGCCCGAGGTCATCATTGACGGCGAGCCGCGCGGTGCCTTGAGTTGGAGTTTTGCCCGTGCCGTGGAGGGATCGGCGGATCGCAATGGTGACGGCCGCTTGTCGCGGGTGGAGCTGGAGGATTATGTCTTTGCCAATGTGAAGAACCAGTCCGAGGCGTTGCAGGTCCCGAATTTTACCCCGCAACTGCCGCGGTCCGAGGACGAGGTGGTCATGCCGCTGACCCGGAGCGCGGCTGTCGCCGCCAAGCCGGGCGCGCAGAAAACCTATCAATCCGTTCGCGAAACCGGCTGGGATGGCAAGCTGGCGCTGTCTGTCGATGGCTCGGAAACCGTGCCGGACAATACCGGTGGAACGGGCGTACCTTATCGCTGGGATGCCGCCAGCGGCATCTTCTACACGCCGAATGGTGATGTTGCCGGCGAGCATATCGACGCCGGCATGATCCAAGCGGTTGTCAACAAGTTCATTCTGCTCGATTTTCTGAAAGTGATGGCAAGCCAGAACCCCGGCACCGTCTCCTTGACGCCGCAGAAGGACATCTATGCCGCTGGCGACAAGATTTCCTTCGATGCCCCAGCGTCAGGCTACAAGAACATGGTGGTGTTCAATCTTGCCAATACCGGCCAGGTGCAGCTACTGGACGTCCAGTCCGAGGGAACGGCGAGTGCCGAGTTCAAACTCAGCAATCTGCAGGTCGTCGAACCCTTCGGCGCCGATCATCTGATCGCGATTGCCACCAATGAACCCATCGATGCGATTGGCGCGGCCTTGGCCAGCAAAAGCGTCGATGCGGCGGCCGTGTTGCAGCTTCTGTCCACCCGCATCGACGGCTCCGATACGAGCGTGGCGATCCAGCCGCTCTATACCCGGGAAAAACTGTGATGACCGCTTTGCGAACCACTGCCATCGCCACGCTCTGTTGCCTGGCATCACTGGGCGCGGCAAGGGCGGAAGACCGGGCGCTGGTGATCGGTATCGGCACCTACGAAAACCTGCCGGAAGACATGTTTCTGCATGGCCCGAAGAACGATGTGAAGGCAATTCAGGCGCTTCTGACGGGGACGCTGCAATTCAAACCTGAAGGAATCCGGGTCCTGACTGAGGAAAAGGCCACCCGGGAGGCGATGCTATCCTCGATGGACGAATGGCTGGTGGCCGGAACCGCGCCGGGCGACCGGATCTATCTCTATTTCTCCGGGCACGGTCTGCAGGTCAAGGATGTCAGTGGCGATGAGGAGGACGGCATGGACGAGGCCATTTCGACCTATGACATCAGGGCCGGCGACGACGACTGGATGAACGTCATCCTCGATGACGATCTTGAAGCGGTGCTCACGAAGTTGAAGGGCAGGGCGGTGACGCTGGTGATCGATGCCTGTCATTCGGGCACGATCTCGCGGTCATTATCGCCGCAGGCGGTGTCAGGCTTGAATGGTGCGCGCTATCTGCCGCGCCCCTTTGCCAAGACGCCCAAGCAGCCGGCAACCCGGGGATTGCGTATCGATCTGGGTGTCGTCGATAAACCGGCGCAGTTGACAGCCGGCGGCCTGACGGCCTGGAGTGCCGCTGCAGCCTACCAGGTGGCGTGGGACGATGTCCGCCTGCCGATCGAGGAGCGGCACGGCGTTTTTTCCTCGGCTTACATAGCCGGCTACACACCAAAGGAATCCGACGCCAATGGCAACGGTCTCGTCAGCAATGCCGAGCTTTTCGAATATGTAACCCGGAAATCGAAAGACTATTGTTCGACGCTGGAAGGCTGCGACAATCTCGATCCGCAGCTGGAAAGCGTGCCGGAGGCGCTTGGCACAAGCATAGCTAAGCCGGAGCCATACAAGGCGGAGCAGACGTCGGCGGATCAACCTGTGAACAAGCCAGAGCCGGTTTATCAGAAGGTGAAGATCGAAACGGGCGTGGCACCGGCCTATGTCGATGCCAATCCCGTCACGGCGATCGGAGACGTCCTCGGCAAGGCCGATAGTAGCGAGGTCACGATTTCGCTGGATACCGGCCCGAAGCTGAAGAAAGGTCAGGTTTTCACGATATCGGTCACCAGCCAATATGACGGCAATCTCGTCCTTCTCGATGTGAACGGCGAAGGCATGGCGACGCAGATTTTCCCGAACGATATGGCGCAGAAAATCACGCCGCTGTCGGCCGGTTCGACATTGACCATACCGGACGACTATTACGGCCTCGATTTCGAGGCTGATGGCAGCGGTGACAACATGCTGGTTGCCATCGTCGTTGGGGATGCGGTGGACTTGAAAGACGTTGCACCCTCGGCGCAGGGCCTGAATGCCGAACTCGATGCCCGCCAGTCTATCAGCGGGATTATTGCTAGGCTCCAGAAAACCTGGACCGGCGATGCCGAAAATCGCGGCGTGCGTTGGTCGTTGGGAACGTTGAAATATACTGTCGAATAATCGTCGCGCGAGCGGGCTTAGAAATCAGAAAGGCCCGCAGTTCAATGCCGCGGGCCTTTCTGATTCAAAGGTGGAGACCACTCTGCCTCAGTGCAGGATCTGGCTGAGGAACAGCTTGGTACGCTCGTGCTGCGGGTTGTCGAAGAATGCAGCCGGCTCGTTCTGTTCGACGATCTGGCCCTGGTCCATGAAGATGACGCGATTGGCGACCTGGCGGGCAAAGCCCATTTCATGGGTGACGCAAATCATCGTCATGCCTTCTTCGGCAAGGCCGACCATGGTGTCGAGCACTTCCTTGATCATTTCCGGGTCGAGCGCCGATGTCGGCTCATCGAACAGCATGACGCGCGGGTTCATGCACAGCGAACGGGCGATTGCCACGCGCTGCTGCTGACCGCCGGAGAGCTGTCCCGGATATTTGTGGGCCTGTTCTGGAATCTTGACGCGCTTGAGGAAGTGCATGGCCACTTCCTCGGCCTGCTTCTTCGGCATCTTGCGAACCCAGATCGGAGCGAGCGTGCAGTTTTCCAGGATGGTCAGATGCGGGAAGAGATTGAAGTGCTGGAAGACCATGCCGACTTCGCGGCGCACCTCGTCGATCTTCTTCAGGTCGTTGGTCAGTTCGATGCCGTCAACGGCGATCTTGCCCTTCTGGTGCTCTTCCAGACGGTTGATGCAGCGGATCATCGTCGACTTGCCGGAACCCGACGGACCGGCAACAACGATACGCTCGCCGCGCATGACCTTCAGATTGATATCGCGCAGAACGTGGAAGTCTCCATACCACTTGTTCATGCCGACGATTTCGACGGCGACGTCCGTGGACGACACTTCGATTTTTAGCGGTTTGGCTTCAGCTGCCATTGTATTTCCCCTCACTCGTTATCGTTTGTGGCCCTTGTCGAGCTTTCGTTCCATGAACCCTGAATAGCGCGACATGCCGAAGCAGAAAAGCCAGAAAGTGAATCCGGCAAACACGAGACCCGACAGCGGCGTCACCGGCGATGCCCAGTTGGCGTCCGAGAAGTTCTGCCGGACGATGCCGAGCAGATCGAACATGCCGATGATCGATACCAGCGACGTGTCCTTGAACAGGCCGATGAATGTGTTGACGATGCCGGGAATGACCAGCTTCAGCGCTTGCGGCAGAATGATCAGCCGCATCTTCTGCCAGTAGCTCAAGCCCAGAGAATCGGCACCTTCCGCCTGTCCCTTGGGAATGGCCTGCAGGCCGCCGCGCACCACTTCGGCCATATAGGCGGAGGCAAACAGCGAGACACCGATCACGGCCCTCAGGAACTTGTCGACCGTCATGCCCTGCGGCAGGAACAAGGGCAGCATGACGCTGGCCATGAACAGCACGGTGATCAGCGGAATACCGCGGACGATCTCGATGAAGACGGTGCAGAGCAGGCGGATGACCGGCATCGTCGATCGCCGGCCGAGCGCCAGCACGATGCCAAGCGGCAGAGACACCGCAATACCGACGAAGGACAGGATCAGCGTGACCATCAGGCCGCCCCAGAGCGGAGTTTCCACATAGGGAAGGCCCAGAACGCCACCGATCAGGATAAAGAATGACAGGACGGGCAGAACGCCGAACAGCAGGATGGCGTTGAGGCCCTTGTGCGGAATCCTCGGGATCAGGATGGGGACCAGAAGTGCTATGAACAGGGCGCCGACCAGCATTGGCCGCCAGCGTTCATCGATCGGATAACGTCCAAACATGAACACGTCGAATTTTGCGCCGACAAACGCCCAGCAGGCGCCACTCCAGCCTTCCGGCTGCGAGCCGCCTTGAGCGGCCGTTGCGCAAACGCCACGCCCGCCGCCTGTCCAGGAAGCGTCGATGAACAGCCATTTGATCGCAGGCGGCAGAAATGCGGCAAGTGCGAGGATGGCGATGATCGTCAGCACCGCGTCCAACGGCGTGGCTAGGAGGTTTTTACGGATCCAGGCGATATAGCCTTTCTCCAGCACCGGCGGTGTCGATTGTTCGAGCATGCTGGTGCGGACGAAGTTGGTCTGATGTGTGTTCATGATCTTATCTCTCCACCAGTGCCATCTTGGCGTTGAACCAGTTCATGATCGCTGATGTCGACAGGCTGAGCGTCAGATAGACGACGATCCAGATACTGACGATTTCGATCGCCTGACCGGTCTGGTTGAGGATTGTCCCGCCGGTCGATACCAGGTCCGAATAACCAATGGCGATGGCGAGAGACGAGTTTTTCGTCAGGTTGAGATATTGGCTGGTCAGCGGCGGAATGATGATCCGCATGGCCTGAGGCACGACGACGAGACGGGTGGTGAGGCCGGGCCGGATGCCGAGCGCATGCGCTGCTTCCGATTGGCCGTGGCTGACGCCGCGAATGCCGGCGCGGACTATTTCGGCGATAAAGGATGCCGTATAGAACGACAGCGCCAGGAACAGCGACAGGAATTCCGGGCCGATGACGGACCCGCCGGTCAGGTTGAACTTGCCGGCGACCGGTACATCGAAGGAAATCGGCATGCCGGTTGCGAAATAGGTGAGCAAGGGCAGGCCGATCAGCAGGCCAAGCACCGTCCAAAGCACAGGCAGGCGTTCCCCGGTCTCCATCTGCTTCCTATTTGCATATCGGGTAAAGAGAAAGCTGCCGACGACCGCGATGACAAAGGCGAGAAGAATGAACTGCGAACCGCTGTCGAAGACCGGCCGCGGGAAGGCCAGTCCACGATTGTTGATGTACATATCCAGTGGCAGCGCAAGCGATTCCTTGGGCTGCGGCAGAACTGCCAGAACCCCCGAATACCAGAAGAAAATCACCAGGAGCGGTGGTATGTTGCGGAATATTTCGACATAGACCATCGACAGCTTGGCAATCAGCCAGTTCTTCGACAGCCGGCCGATACCGACCAGAAAGCCGATGATTGTCGCGGTGATGATGCCGGCAACGGCGACCAGGATGGTGTTGAAGAAGCCCACCACAAGCGCGCGGCCATAGGTCGAGTCACTGGAATACGCGATCAGCGACTGGCCGACATCAAAGCCGGCACGTCCGTTGAGAAAGCCGTAACCGGAGGCGATGTTGGCCCGCTTCAGGTTTTCACTGGTGTTCATGGCGACCCAGTAGATGAAAGCAATCAGCAACAGCAGAGTCACGGCTTGGTAGATGATACCGCGAACTTTGGGGTCGTTTAAAATTGAGCCGGTCGGCTTGTCCTTGCCGGGCGGAATCGTGGCGTCGATCGTCATGCAGAGCCTCATAATCCCCTGATCGCCCTGTTTCGAGCGATTCTTATTTTTGGGAGGGAAAGCGGCCGAAACCGCTTTCCCGATTGTCGTATGGTCTTAGCGCACCGGCGGTGCGTACTGGATGCCGCCCTTGCTCCACAGCGCGTTCAGGCCGCGTTCGATCTTCAACGGGCTGCCTGTACCGATATTGCGGTCGAACACTTCGCCGTAATTGCCGACGGCCTTGATGATCTTGACGGCCCAATCGTTTTCGAGGCCGAGGTCGGTACCGATCTTGGTGTCCGCCTCAACGCCAAGGAAGCGCTGGATGTCCGGGTTCGTCGACTTCTTCATTTCCTCGACATTGGCCGAAGTGATGCCGAAGTCTTCAGCACCGACAAGCGCGTAGTGAACCCAGCTGACAATGTCAAACCACTGGTCGTCGCCCTGACGGACGGCCGGTCCAAGCGGCTCCTTGGAAATGATTTCCGGCAGGATGATGTGATCATCCGGAGCAGCCAGCGTCAGACGCAGTGAGTACAGGCCCGACTGGTCGGTCGTGTAAACGTCGCAGCGGCCGGCGTCATAGGCAGCGTTCACTTCTTCGAGCTTTTCGAAGACCACCGGGTTGTACTGCAGGTTATTGGCCTTGAAGTAGTCGGCAAGGTTCAGTTCGGTCGTCGTGCCGGTCTGGACGCAGACGGCAGCGCCGGACAGTTCAAGCGCCGACTTCACGTTCAGCGACTTGCGCACCATGAAACCCTGGCCGTCATAATAGTTGACGGCGCGGAAGTTGAAGCCGAGTGCTGTATCGCGGTTGATTGTCCAGGTGGTGTTACGGGCCAATACGTCCACTTCGCCGGACTGCAAAGCCGGGAAGCGGTCCTTGGCGGATGTCGGGGTGTATTTCACCTTGGTCGCGTCGCCGAAGATGGCAGCGGCAATTGCCTTGCAATAATCGACGTCGAAGCCGCTCCAATTGCCGGACGCATCCGGGGAGGCAAAGCCGGTCAGGCCGGTGTTGACGCCGCATTGAAGGAACCCCTTCGCCTTAACGTCGCCGAGTGTCGTTGCCGATGCGGCCTGGGCGCCAATCCCCATGACGGCAGCGCCTATAAGCGCTGTCAGAATTCTTCTAGCCATTTTAGAACCTTTTTCTGTTGTCTTTGTTCTTGTCCCGCACAGCTGCGCTTGGATGCAGCGACGGCCCCCGCCACCCTCCTGGCGCGAGTACCGTCTATCTCATGCTCAAAACCGCGCAGGGTCAAGACGCGTTGCCGATTTTCCGGGCTGGTCTCCCAGAATCGTTGACTGAGCCGCATGTTTAAGCAGCTTTTGATCGTTTGGTGCACTTTTCTGTTCAAAAAATTGCCAGAAACTGGGTTTTCCACCCCCGTGCCGGAGTGCCGCAACGGAAGTCCCTTGACCCCCCGGGTCTGCGGGCCGAAAAGTCTGCGGACATGAAGTTTTACAAGCGGACGCTATCCCATGACTGAAAAGAATGATTTCCTTGCCGGCGCCGGCGTGAACACCCGGCTGTCGCATATCGGCAACTCTCCCTCCGACTTTCATGGTTTCGTCAATCCGCCTGTGGTGCACGCGTCTACGGTATTGTTTCCAAATGCAAAAGCTATGGAAACAAAGTCGCAGAAATATACCTATGGGACGCGCGGAACGCCGACCACCGATGCGTTGTGCGAAGCCATCGATGCGCTGGAAGGCTCGGCAGGCACCGTCCTCGTGCCATCGGGCCTCGCCGCCGTCGCCGTGCCGTTCCTAGCCTTTCTGTCGGCCGGCGATCATGCGCTGATCGTTGATTCGGTCTATTTCCCGACCCGGCATTTCTGTGACACGATGCTGAAGAGGCTTGGCGTCACTGTCGAGTACTACGACCCGATGGTCGGCGCTGGCATCGAAAACCTGATCAAGCCGAACACCAAGCTCGTTCACACCGAAGCACCCGGCTCCAACACATTCGAAATGCAGGATATCCGCGCCATCTCTGCTGTCGCGCATCGCCACGGTTGCGTGGTGACGATGGACAATACCTGGGCGACACCGCTCTATTTCAAGCCGTTGGATCACGGCGTTGACATCTCGATCCACGCGGCGACCAAATACCCGTCCGGTCATTCCGATATTCTGATGGGCACCGTCTCGGCCAATGCTGCCCATTGGGAGCCATTGCTGGAGGCGCATGGGGCCCTTGGTCTGTGCGGCGCACCCGATGACAGTTATCAGATTTTGCGCGGTCTGCGCACGATGGGCATCCGTCTCGAGCGCCATCAGGAAAGTACGCTCAACATTGCCCGCTGGCTGGAAGAGCGCGACGATGTCGCCCGTGTGCTGCACCCGGCGCTGCCAAGCTTTCCCGGCCACGATCTGTGGAAGCGCGATTTTACCGGGTCAAGCGGCATCTTCTCATTCGTTCTGAAGGCCCACGGTCCGGAACAGTTCAAGGCAAAGGCGCATGCCTTCCTGGACGCATTGTCGATCTTCGGGCTCGGCTGGTCCTGGGGTGGCTTTGAGAGCCTGGCCGTCCATGTCGGTCTTTCCGACCGCAAAGTCAGCAAGGCACCGACGGAAGGTCCGGTCATCCGGTTGCAGATCGGGCTAGAGGATGTGGCGGACCTGCGCAAGGATATCGAAGCCGGGTTTGCGGCGGCAAAGGCCGTCTGATCGTCAGTCCTTCGGCTCGTATCCGTAGAGCCAGTCGAAATCGGCGGCCAGGCTTTCCGGCCGCCGAAGCGACAGCACCAGATCACGCCCGAGCCGCACCGGGCCACGGGCGTGATAGGCAAAACGATTGAAAGTGCCACGGGAGCGGACGCGCGCCACACGGCTTTTGCGGTGATCGGCAAAGGCGCTCAGCGGCTTTCCATCGGCCACGAAGGACGCAAGCTCAAACGCATCCTC
Organism: Pararhizobium sp. DWP3-4; assembly: GCF_049898205.1. Lineage (NCBI taxonomy): Bacteria > Pseudomonadati > Pseudomonadota > Alphaproteobacteria > Hyphomicrobiales > Rhizobiaceae > Pararhizobium > Pararhizobium sp. DWP3-4. The sequence continues at coordinate 290,827 of NZ_JAFCXF010000004.1, forward strand.
GATCGCCATTGCGGCACCCTGCGCGGCAAACGGCATCATCGCATGGGCTGCGTCGCCGATCAGAACAATATCGTCGCCCTGATTCCAGGCGCCGTCATTCACTTCGTAGAGTGGCCAGATCGTCGGCTCAATAACGTGCCGCAGCATCTGGACAATCTGAGGGTGCCATCCGGAAAAGGCTTCGAACAGTCGCTGCCGGTTTTCCTGCTTGGGCAGGGTGTTGTCCCATGGTTCTCCGGGATCGGCGCCGCTCGTAATAGCCACCACGTTGAAACTGCGCGCGCGCTGCAGGGGGTAGACGACAAGGTGCGAGCCGCTGCCAAGAAAGGCGGTGACTTTGGTTGTGTCGAAAAAAGCCGGAGCCTCAGCCTCACCGCGCGTGAAGCGCCAGGCTATATTTCCCGAAAATCTCGCCTTTCCAGCACCTTCTATCCGCTTCCTGACTTTGGACCAGACTCCATCGGCTCCAACCAAAAGGCGCGGTTCGCTGCCGATCATGCTCGTAAAATCGTATTGGTCGCCATCATCGATCTCCGTGCCGAGATGAAGGCGGCACAGCGGATTGGCGCTGACGGCATCAAGCAGCGTCTTCTGCAGGTCGGCTCTGTGGAGAACACCGTAGGGCGCGCGCCAGCGATTGCGCGCGAATGCGCCGGATGGCACGGATGCGATCGTTTTCAGCGATATGCCGCTGACGAGCGTCACTGCCTGCGGTTCGCTCCACACGTTTTGCAGTTGTGGGAGAAGCCCGAGCGTCGTCAGGATACGTGTCGCATTGGGCGACAGCTGCAGCCCGGCGCCAGCCTCGCTGAGGACGGCCGTCCGCTCGAAAATCTCAGTGGAAATACCTTTGCGGGCAAAACTGAGGGCTGCCGTCAGGCCGGCAATGCCGGCACCGGCGATCGCAACGGGCTGGTGCCTGTTCATGCCGGGAGCGTTTGCCGCTCAGGCCGCCTTTGCATTGAACGTGCAGCCGTCCGGGACCGTCTGATCCGCATGGAGCTTGGCATTGTACCGGTACAGCGTCGAGCAGTAGGAACAGACTTTTTCGTTGTCGTCGCCCATGTCGATATAGATGTGCGGATGATCGAAGGGCACGGATGCGCCCGTGCACATGAATTCCTTGACGCCGACCTCGATCACCGCGTGGCCGCCATCGTTTTGAAAGTGGGGAATACCGTGCCCGGCCATGTCATGCTCCGTCGTGTAGAAGAAGTGTCGAATTTGGCCGCACCATAGAAAGCTTTGCGTCAAAAGTGTAGCGGCAAAGATGCCGCGCCTGTGGGTTTTTTGGCGGGCCGGGGTTTTCCCGGGGCTGCCCGTGTCATAGGTTCGCTCAAAACAGGACGCTTGCCATGGATCTCAATCCGCCCGCCTTTTCCACCTTTACCCATGATGGCCTGTCGATCGCCTATTTCGACGAAGGCGATCAGTCCGGCGATCCGGTCCTGCTGATCCATGGGTTCGCTTCCAGCGCCAATGTGAACTGGGTCTATCCGGGTTGGTTGAAGACGCTGGGCGATGCCGGATACCGGGTCATAGCACTCGACAATCGCGGCCATGGCGCCAGCGACAAGCCGCATGATCCGAGCGTCTATCATCCCGCGGCGATGGCTGGCGATGCGGTGGCGCTGCTCGATCACCTCGGCATCGCCGAAGCCCATGTGATGGGCTATTCGATGGGCGCCCGCATTTCGACTTTCCTGACGCTGGCGCATCCGAACCGCGTGCGCTCGCTCGTTCTCGGTGGGCTTGGTATCGGCATGGTGACCGGCGTCGGCGACTGGGATCCGATTGCCGACGCGCTGAACGCGCCGTCTCTCGATGTGGTCACCCATGAGCGGGGACGGATGTTTCGCGCTTTTGCCGACCAGACGAAAAGCGACCGCAAGGCGCTGGCCGCCTGTATCTCGACCTCGCGCGACCTGCTCACTGTCGAAGATATGGGCCGCATCGATGTGCCGGTGTTGATCGCCGTCGGAACCAAGGATGATATTGCCGGCTCGCCGCAGGAACTGGCCGCCCTGATCCCCGATGCCGTGGCGCTGGATATTCCCGGCCGTGACCACATGCTTGCGGTCGGCGACAGGGTCTTCAAGAAGGCGGCGCTTGAGTTTTGGGCCAAGGTCGGGCAAGCGTAGCGCTGCATAAGCGTTTTGAGCGTCTATTTCGGGGCGGCCATTTATATCCAGTGCGATTTGGCCTATACCTGACGCATAGACGGACTACGAAGGAGAGTGGCGATGGTCGCCAGGACTGACATACGCCCGACCGAAACCGTGAAGATCATGGATCCGATCTGGGATAGTCTGCAGGAGGAAGCACGGATCGCTGCCCAGCAGGATCCCTTGCTTGCGGCTTTCCTCTATTCCACCATCATCAATCAGCGTTCGCTGGAAGACAGCGTCATCTACCGGATTTGCGAGCGGCTCGATCATCCCGACCTTCAGGCCAATCTCCTGCGTCAGACATTTTCGGAAATGCTTGAGGACTGGCCGGAATGGGGCAGCATCCTGCGCGTCGATATTCAGGCCGTTTACGACCGTGATCCGGCCTGCACGCGTTTTCTTGAGGCAATCCTTTATTTCAAGGGGTTCCATGCCATCCAGACCCATCGCCTGGCGCATTGGCTGATGAACCGGGGGCGCCGCGATTTTGCGCTCTATCTGCAAAGCCGTTCCTCGTCTGTTTTCCAGACTGACATCAATCCGGCGGCGCGTATCGGCAAGGGCATTTTCCTTGATCACGCGACAGGGCTTGTCGTTGGCGAAACGGCTGTCATCGGCGATAACGTCTCCATTCTGCATGGTGTGACGCTCGGCGGCACCGGCAAGGAGGGCAGCGACCGTCATCCGAAGATCGGCAATGGCGTGTTGATCGGCGCCGGCGCAAAAATTCTCGGCAATATTCACATCGGAAATTGCTCAAGAGTGGCCGCAGGGTCCGTCGTTCTCAAGGAAGTTCCGTCCAAGACCACGGTCGCCGGTGTTCCCGCCCGAGTCGTCGGTGAGGCCGGCTGCTCTGAACCGTCCCGTTCGATGGATCAACTGCTGGTTTCCTTCGAGATCTGAACCGGCGACTGGCCACTTGGCGGCCAGCCAGGGGTTTACATCGATTGAGCCGCTGTGCGAAAAGCGGCGCAAATCAACCGTCATGGAGAAAAGACTTGAAGCCCGAAGAAATCAAAAAGCTCGAAGCTTATTTCAAGCGTACTTTCAACCAGGCAATAGTCATCAAGGCGCGGCCGAAAAAGGATGAATCTGCCGAGGTTTACCTGGGCGACGAGTTTCTGGGCGTGATCTTTCGCGATGAGGAAGATGGAGAGCTGTCCTACAGCTTCTCGATGGCAATTCTCGATATCGACCTGTAAACGCCATCTTCGGTTGAGCACGTGAATTTGACCCGGCCCTGATATTCAGGCCGGGTTTTTTGATAAAATCATACTTTTTGATTATTTTTTGACAGTAAACGGTCAGATTTACTCGTCTTTCATCAAGCTGTTGCAATCAAAGCGTTTTATTGCGGTGCACGTATACATTGACTTTATGGTGCAGTGCACATAAAATATTGTGATTACGAGCGTCACAAAAGGAGCAGCCTGATGTTCAATTTCGAAGATGCGAATAAGAAAAGCAAAGAGAACATGGATACGTTGCTGAAAAGCTATGCGTCGTTGACGAAGGCTTTCCAGGCAATCGCCACAGAAGCTGCCGACTACTCCAAGAAGGCGTTCGAGGACAGCGTTGCCCACATCGAGAAGATCAGCACCGTCAAGAGCGTCGAAGCCGCTTTCGAGCTGCAGACCAGCTACGTGAAGACCGCATACGAAGGCTATGTCGCCGGAGCCACCAAGATTGGCGAAATGTATGTCGATCTCGCCAAGGACACCTACAAGCCTTACGAAGCGCCGGTTGCCAAGGCCACGGCCGCTGTAAAGGCCGCCGTCGCCGCTTAAGGCGCCATCACGCCCTTTATCCCTGAAAAACCGGCTGCACGCCCCGCAGCCGGTTTTTTGTTGTCTATGCGCGACATTGGCGATAGGCGGCCCGAAGAAAGTTGGTCAATCTTGTGCTTCACGACGCAAATGTGATTGCAGTGCAGACGAACAGCCTTAAAATCTAAAAAAGAACCACTAGATTAAGTGTCACGAACAGGCCGCGAATTTCTCCCAAGCATTTGCGGCTGGACAAGGGAATGAAGTAGAATGATCGCCATGCCGGTCCGGATGCAAGCAGACAGCGACGGGGATGGGGGCAAGGCCAGCCGTGGCACGTCCGTCATCACTCGGACACAGCCGAAGACCAAGAAGCCGAGCCTTTATCGCGTCCTGCTTCTGAACGACGACTATACGCCTATGGAATTCGTGATTCATATTCTGGAGCGTTTTTTCCAGAAGGATCGCGAAGCGGCAACTCTGATCATGCTGCATGTTCACAATCACGGCGTGGGTGAATGCGGTGTTTTCACCTACGAAGTTGCCGAAACCAAAGTGACGCAGGTGATGGATTTTGCCCGCGAGCATCAGCATCCGCTGCAATGCGTCATGGAAAAGAAATGAGGAACTGACGTGCCAACATTTTCAACAAGCCTTGAAAAAGCCCTGCACCAGGCTCTGACGCTGGCCAATGAGCGCCATCACGAATATGCGACCCTGGAGCACCTCCTGTTGGCATTGATCGACGATGCCGATGCAGCGGCGGTCATGGGGGCATGCAACGTCAATCTCGACGCATTGCGCAAGACCGTCTCCGACTATGTCGATAATGAACTGGGCAATCTGGTCACGGGCTACGACGAGGATTCCAAGCCGACGGCCGGTTTCCAGCGCGTCATCCAGCGTGCGGTCATCCATGTCCAGTCGTCCGGGCGCGAGGAAGTCACCGGCGCCAACGTGCTTGTTGCGATCTTTGCCGAACGCGAGAGCCATGCGGCCTATTTCCTGCAGGAACAGGAAATGACGCGCTACGACGCCGTCAATTTCATCTCTCATGGTATCGGCAAGCGCCCTGGCGCATCCGAGGCGCGCCCGCCACGCGGCGCCGATGAGCCGGAATCCGAACAGAAGGCATCACGCGAACATGATGAAAGCGGCCCGAAGAAGCAGCAGGATGCGCTGACGGCCTATTGCGTCAATCTCAACGAGAAGGCCAAGGTCGGCAAGATCGATCCGCTGATCGGCCGCCATGCCGAGGTCAACCGGACCATTCAAATTCTCTGCCGCCGCTCCAAGAACAACCCGCTTTACGTGGGCGACCCCGGCGTCGGCAAGACGGCGATCGCCGAAGGTCTGGCCAAGCGCATCGTCGAGAAGAAGGTGCCCGAAGCGTTGCAGGACGCGACGATCTTTTCGCTCGACATGGGTACGCTGCTCGCAGGCACCCGCTATCGTGGTGACTTCGAAGAGCGTCTGAAGCAGGTTGTCAAGGAACTGGAAGAATATCCGGGTGCCGTGCTGTTCATCGACGAGATCCACACCGTCATCGGTGCCGGTGCAACGTCCGGCGGCGCCATGGATGCGTCCAACCTGCTGAAGCCGGCTTTGTCCTCGGGTGCAATCCGCTGCATCGGTTCGACCACCTACAAAGAATACCGCCAGTTCTTCGAAAAGGATCGCGCGCTCGTGCGCCGGTTCCAGAAGATCGACGTCAGCGAACCGACCATCGACGATGCCATCGAGATCATGAAGGGCCTGAAACCCTATTTCGAGAACTATCACAAGCTGAAATACTCGAACGAGGCGATCAAGTCGGCTGTCGAACTGTCTGCCCGCTACATCAACGACCGCAAGCTGCCGGACAAGGCGATCGACGTGATCGACGAAACCGGTGCGGCCCAGATGCTGCTGCCCGTCAGCAAGCGGCGCAAGCTGATCACCGAAAAGGAAATCGAAGCGACGATCGCAACGATGGCCCGCATTCCGCCGAAATCCGTTTCCAAGGACGACGAGGCCGTTCTCGCCAATCTGGAAAAGGAATTGCGCTCTGTCGTTTACGGCCAGGACCTGGCAATCGAGGCGCTTGCGTCGGCGATCAAGCTGGCCCGTGCCGGCTTGCGCGAACCCAACAAGCCGATCGGCTCCTACGTCTTTTCGGGCCCGACCGGTGTCGGCAAGACGGAGGTTGCCAAGCAACTGGCGGCGTCGCTCGGCGTCGAACTGATCCGCTTCGACATGTCGGAATATATGGAGCGCCATACCGTCTCGCGTCTGCTCGGGGCACCTCCCGGCTATGTCGGGTTCGATCAGGGTGGCCTCTTGACCGATGGCATCGATCAGCATCCGCATTCTGTGTTGCTGCTCGACGAAATCGAAAAGGCGCATCCGGACCTGTTCAACATCCTGTTGCAGGTCATGGATCACGGCTCACTGACCGACCATAACGGCAAGAAGATCGACTTCCGCAACGTCATCCTGATCATGACGACCAATGCGGGTGCGTCGGAGATGGCAAAGGCTGCCTTCGGCTTTGGCTCTGCCAAGCGCGAAGGTGACGATGTGGAGGCGCTGAACCGGCTGTTCACGCCGGAATTCCGCAACCGTCTCGATGCGGTCATTCCGTTCGCTTCGCTGCCGACGCCGGTCATCCACCAGGTGGTGCAGAAGTTCGTCATGCAGCTGGAAACCCAGCTGGCCGAACGCAACGTCACCTTCGACCTGCAGCCGGAAGCCATCGCCTGGCTGTCCGACAAGGGCTATGATGAAAAGATGGGTGCCCGGCCGCTGGCACGTGTCATCCAGGAACACATCAAGAAGCCGCTGGCTGACGAAATCCTCTTCGGCAAGCTGAAGAAGGGTGGCGTCGTCAAGGTGACAGTCGGGACCAAGCCGGATGGCGCCAAGGGCGTGTTGCTCGACTACGTGCCGGAGACGGCGCGGATCAAGCCGAAGGCGGAGGTGGTGACCCCCGTAAAAAAGGCGTCGAAGGCAGCCAAGCCGAAGGAACTGGAAAGCGTCGGCGCTGAGCCTGACGCGCCCGCCAAGCCGAAGAAGGCAGCCAAGGCAACCAAGGCTGACGAACCGATCAGTGCCAAGGCGGCCGAGCCGCCCCGCAAGGGCAGCACGGTGCCGAAGGTGCCGCGCAAGAAATGACGCATCCCCAATAGAGACACGGTGCCGGACTTGATTGTCTGGCACCGTTTTTTTGTGGCAATGAACAGACGGATGTTTTGATGGACGATGGCCAGACGAACGGCTCGGGGCGGACATGGTTCGTGGCGGGCATGCGGGGAATTTTCAGCCTGCCGGCAATCATCCTGATGCTGTCGTTTGTCGGCTTTTGCGCCTTTACCGCCCAGGCCGGTATCCCTGTCGAGCAGGTCGTGTTCATGACGGGCGTCGTCTGGGCCTTGCCGGCCAAGGTCATCCTTGTCAGCTCGATCCTTGGCGGTGCCAATTTGCTCACCGCCTTTGTCGCGGTGACGCTGTCGTCCATCCGGCTGATGCCGATGGTCGCAGCGCTCGTCCCTGAAATCCGCACCGAAAAAACGCCCACTTGGCTGCTGCTGGTCCTCTCGCATTTTGTCGCGATCACGGCTTGGGTGTTTGCCATGGAAAAGGTGCAGGCGGTGCCGCGCGAACATCGCGTCACGTTTTTCGCCGGTTTCGGTATCACGCTTGTTCTGGTCAACATGCTTCTGGTGGCCGCCGTTTACCAGTTCGTTGCAGAGTTTCCGCCGATTGTCGCCGGCTGCCTGTTTTTCCTGACGCCGGTCTATTTCCTGGTGTCGATCTGGAGCTCCGCGCGTCATCCGGTCATCTATGTAGCAATGATCGTCGGTCTTGTGGCTGGGCCGTTCTTCTACTGGCTTGCGCCGGAATTCGATATTCTGCTGGCCGGTGTCGGTGGTGGAACATTGGCTTGGCTGGCAGAACGCAATTGGCGCAAGCGCGGGGAGGTTGGGGCATGACCGTGCTTGAAGGCTGGTGGGCCTATGTTTTCATCGCAATTGCCGGATGGCTTGCAACGGATATCTGGCGCTGGCTCGGCGTTCTCGCCGGTAATCGTCTGCGCGAGGATTCCGAAGTCCTCAATTGGGTGAGGGCGGTTGCAACAGCCTTGGTGGCAGCCGTCATCGCCAAGCTAATCCTCTATCCGACCGGCATTCTTGAGCAGTCGCCACTCTGGCTGCGGTTGGGATCGATCGCGGCGGGTGCGGCCGCCTTCTTCATCAGCCGCCAGAAACCGGCCGTCGGCATCGCCACGGCGATTGGTGTGCTGGCGATTGGTTTGTGGGCATTGGGATTTTAAAAAGCTCGGCAAGCGCAGCTCCGCTTAGCCGAATCTTAAATGCCAAGGCGTATGTGTTGCTCGATATCAAAGGAGCAGCAGATGCGTTTTTTGCCGGGAGAATGGTTCGTCGTTCGAATTCTTTTTGTCCTGGCGGCGTTGGATGCCGTCCTTCTCTATGTGAAGAACATCCCGGTCGATGTCTTAGGCTATGCCAGCATGGTTGGGATCGGCCTGTTTCTGGTGGCAGCCGGGCAATATTATCGTGTCATCCGGAATGAGGGCAGATTGGCATTGGCTCTTATCGCGGCCGGACTGTTTGTCCTGTTCACAATTGTCGGCTCGATATTCAATTACATGTTTCTTCCCAATACATTCGCGCCGATCGACGATTTTTTGATGCAGGTCGATGCGGCGATGGGATATCATTGGCCAATGTTGTTGATCTGGGTGTCGAATTACCCATGGTTCGGGACGTTTCTGTATCAGGTCTATTTCACCTCGCTGCCACAGCTTTTAGTCATTATTCTCGTTTTGGGCTTCATGGGACGGGCCCAAGAGTTGCACCGCTTTTTGCTGACTGGGGTCATTGGAGCGCTTTTGGCAATTGTGATCTGGGCGCTGTTCCCCAATTTTGGCGCCAAGAGCTTTCACGATCTACCGCAGTCGGTACTGGAGGCATTTCCGATCGCTGTTACCCCGGCGTATGGCGATGCGCTGCTGGTCCTAAGCCGCGATGGGATAGATTATCTCTCTCCGAAGAACGTCCTTGGTTTGATTGGTTTCCCATCATTCCATACCGTAATGGCATGCATGTCGGTCTGTTTCGTGCCGCGCCATCTCATTTTGATGCCAGTGATCTTTTGCCTCAATGCTTTCATGGCACTGGCAATTCTCGTGCAAGGCGGCCATCACCTGATCGATATGATCGGTGGCGTCGGCGTGTTTGCGATCGCCTACGCGCTATCAAGCATGACAATGCGCAGGTTGAGCAACGCCTATCACAAGATCAGTGAACCGCAGGCTGTCTGACGCTGCCATCAGAGCGCGTCCCTGATCCTCTCCGCATTCGCCGCAAGCACGGTCCCATCTTCCATCTTGCCGGAATGCGGCCGCAGGGGCACGCCCTCGTGACGCGGAATGACGTGGAAGTGCAGGTGAAAGACCGATTGTCCTGCCGGCGCCTCGTTGAACTGCATGATCGTCACACCATCGGCGTCGAAGGCCTCCTGGGTGGCGATCGCCACGGTCTGTACGGTAGCAATGAGCGCGCTGAGTGTCGCTGGATCCGCGTCGAGAATATTGCGGGAAGCGGCCTTCGGAACGACCAGGACATGACCTTGCGCCTGCGGCATGACGTCCATGAAGGCAAGGACGTTGTCATCCTCATAGACCTTGTGGGCGGGAATTTCGCCGCGCAGGATCTTGGCGAAGATATTGTTGCTGTCATAGGCGGCGCTGGTCATCTGGATCTCTCCTCAAAATCCTGTTCAATCGTCGGTCTCTTGCCGCTCGCCTTTGCGGAACGGGCTGTGCTCGGCCAGGATATCGCTCATCTGCTCGACCTCCTGCCGTTCGCGTTCGAGATAATCGGCAACGGCGCGTTTTAGTCCGGGATGGGCGATGAAATGCGCCGAATGGGTGGTCGCCGGCAGATATCCGCGCGCCAGCTTGTGTTCGCCTTGGGCGCCCGCCTCGACACGCTGCAATCCCTTGGCGATGGCAAAATCGATGGCCTGATGGTAGCACACCTCGAAATGCAGGAAGGGGTGGTCTTCGACCGCGCCCCAGTGACGGCCATAAAGCGCATCGCTGCCGATGAAATTGATGGCCCCGGCGATGTATTTTCCGTTGCGCCTGGCCATGACCAGCAGGATGTCATCGGCCATGCGTTCGCCGATCAGCGAATAGAATTTGCGCGTCAGATAGGGGCGGCCCCATTTGCGGCTGCCGGTGTCCATGTAGAAGGAGAAAAACTGGTCCCAGATGCTTTCGGTCAGGTCCCTGCCGGTCAGCCAGTCGATGCTGATACCGCCTTCGAGTGCGGCACGGCGCTCCTTCTTCAACGCCTTGCGTTTGCGCGAAGCCAGCGTTTCGAGGAAGTCATTGTGCGATGCATAGCCGTGGTTGAGGAAATGGAACTGCTGGTCGGTCCGATGCAGGAAACCGGCCTGTTCGACCGTCGGAATTTCTTCCTCAGGCAGGAACGTCACATGCGCCGACGAGACATTGTGGCGGCGGGTAAGTTCCTGGAGACCGGCGGCAAGCGAACTGCGAACGACACCGGCATCGGCCGTCGTGGCGGTCAGTAGCCGTGGCCCGGTTGCCGGTGTGAAGGGAACCGAGCATTGCAGTTTCGGATAATAGCGCCCACCCGCCCGTTCCAGAGCGTCGGCCCAGCCGTGATCGAAGACGTATTCGCCTTGGCTGTGATTTTTCAGATAGCAGATCAGCCCGCCCGCCAGGCCGCCATGGCCGTCTTCCATCAGCAGATGCTGGCCGAGCCAGCCGGTATCGGCAGTCGCCGAGCCGGATTCTTCCAGAGATGACAGATAGGCATGCGAAATGAACGGATTGTAGAGGCCGCCGGGTTGCCCCTTGGCGGCGCCTGACAATCCGTCCCAGCTGTCCTTCGAAATATCCTGAAAGGATGTCTCGACGCGGATTTTGACGTCACCGGTCATTCTTTAAGCGATAAGCCTTTCCTTGGGATCGAAACCCTCGAATGTCATCTGATCGGCGTGAGCATAGGTGTGATCGACGCCGGCCTGATCGCGCACGGTCCAGGTCAGGATCGGCCGGCCGAGCGAACGTTCCTTGCTGATGAACGAGTTTGGCAAATCCCCGTAGAAATAGGAAATGAAATCAAGCCCGAGCTGCATCGCGTCTTCGTGAACGAGGAACTGCTCCGGCTGGTTGCCGCCGGCTGTGAGGCCGATCGGGTAGGGCGGGTCCTGGGCTTTGAGATCTTTCAGCAGCCAATGGTCGAAACTCATCAGGGCAATAGGGCCGTCATAGCTTTCCAGCGCCTCCAGCACCGCGTCGGCAAAGCCCTCGTCGTCGCCCTTGCGGCCTTTCAGTTCGAGCACGATCGGCACCCGGCCCTTGACCAGCCTCAAAAGCTGTCCGAGCGTCGAGATCTTGTCGGCGGTGCCGCCGATGGCGATGAGCCCGAGTTCGCCAGCGGTCTTTTCGCGGATGTCGCCCTTGATGCCGCAAAGCCGCTGCATGTCGTCATCGTGAAAAACCACCGGCACGCTGTCGGCGGTGTATTGCAGGTCGCATTCGATGGCGAAGCCGTTTTCCGCCGCCCGGGAAAACGCCGAAAGCGTATTTTCCCAGATCGCATGGTTCATGTCGTGATAGCCGCGATGAGCGACCGGTTGCGCCGTCAGCCAGGACAGATCTTTCATGGATATCGTTCCGCTCAGGCGATTTCGATTACGGCGTCGATTTCGACGGCGGCATTGAAGGGCAGGGCGGCCATGCCGACAGCGGCGCGCGCATGAATGCCGGCATCGCCGAGGACCTTGGCGATCAGGTTGGAGGCACCGTTCATGACCAGATGCTGCTCGATGAAGGTCGGCTTGGAGGCGATGAAGCCGTTGAGCTTGACGATGCGGCGAATGCGCGAGAGATCGCCGCCCAGCGCTGCCTTGGCCTGGGCAAGAATATTGATGGCGCAGAGTTCGGCAGCACGCTGGCCGGTGGCGACATCGATGCCGTCGCCGAGATGGCCGGTGACTGCCACCTTGCCGTTTTCCATCGGGAGCTGGCCGGAGATATAAAGGTGCGATCCGCTGATGACGAAGGGAACATAATTGGCGGCGGGCGCTGCAGCCTGTGGCAATGTGATTCCCAGTTCCGTGATGCGTGCTTCAATATCTGCAGACATGGATAACTCCGGTCATTGTTGTGTTTTGTCGTCAAATGCTGCATGCACAGCATGTTTCATGAAGTGGTAAAATACCGCATCGCGAACAGTGATGCCTCGCTTTTGCCCGATGTGTTCTTATAGCATCATCAGCGAATCCAACAGGAGGAAACGGATGTTTCGTTCAGGCTTTGCCTCTGTCATTCTGGCATGGGCGTGTTTATCGGGTGTGACGGTCGGCGGGGCTTCCGCTGCGTCAGCCAACATCCTGGTGCCTCACCGCGCGGTCTATGATCTGGAATTGAAGGACGCATCGGAGCGCTCTGGAATTTCCGGTATGTATGGGCGGATGGTCTATGAATTCAATGGCTCGGCCTGCGAAGGCTATACCGTCAGTTTCCGGTTCGTCACCAAGGTCGATACGGGCGACGAGGTCAAGCTGACCGACCAGCAGACGACGACCTACGAGGACCTGAAGAACGGAAATTTCCGCTTTTTGACACGTTCCTTCACCGACGAAAAGCTCGACAAGGAAGTGCGCGGCTCGGCCCATGAGGCCAAGCAGGGCCTGACGGTTGATCTGACGTCTCCGGACAAGCGCCAGGTCGATCTCGCGCAGGGCCTGTTTCCGACCGAGCATATGCTCGACGTCATCGACCGGGCAAAGAAGGGCGAGACGCTGTTTGAATCGCGGATCTTCGACGGCTCCGACGCCGGCGACAAGACGCTGATCACCACCACCATGATCGGCAAGCCGCAGAAGGCTGCTGCTGGCGACGCCGACGCCGACAAGGCAGCCGCCATGGCCGCAAAACCCTACTGGCCGGTGACCATTTCCTATTTCAACGACAATGCCACCGGAGACGCCGTGCCGATCTACCGCATGGAGTTCAAGCTCTATGAAAACGGCATCACCCGCGACCTCACCATGGACTATGGCGATTTCGTCCTGACGGGCAAACTCGCCGATCTGGAAGTCTTCAAGCAGGAAAAGTGCAAATAGGTCCGAGCGACCGGCCTGCCGCTATTTTCCGAGTTCGCCCTTGATTTATCGGCTGGCAGGGGGTAAGGGCAGCGCATTCCACACGTAAGGTTTGGGACCGTCCGGGAGAAATCCGGGCAGTTCCACCCGGTGGTACTCTCGAAGAGAGTGCTGTTTGCCTTGCGGAGGTTCAACCGGAAAAGGAGAAAAAGGCATGGCATTGCCCGATTTTAGCATGCGTCAGCTTCTGGAAGCTGGCGTTCACTTCGGTCACCAGACTCACCGCTGGAACCCGAAAATGAAGCCGTACATCTTCGGCGATCGTTCGAACGTTCACATCATCGACCTCGCGCAGACCGTTCCGTTGCTGTCGCGCGCGCTGCAGGTTGTCAGCGACACGGTTGCCAAGGGCGGCCGCGTTCTGTTCGTCGGCACCAAGCGCCAGGCATCCGAAATCATCGCTGACGCTGCCAAGCGTTCGGCCCAGTACTACGTCAATGCCCGCTGGCTCGGCGGCATGATGACCAACTGGAAGACGATTTCGAACTCGATCCAGCGCCTGCGCAAGCTCGACGAAATCCTGAACTCGGAAGCGTCCGGCTTCACCAAGAAGGAACGCCTCAACCTCGAGCGCGAACGCGAAAAGCTGAACCGCGCACTCGGCGGTATCCGCGATATGGGCGGCGTTCCGGACCTGATGTTCATCATCGATACCAACAAGGAATCGATTGCCATCGACGAAGCAAAGCGTCTCGGCATCCCGGTTGTCGCGATCATCGATTCGAACTGCGATCCGGACCGTATCGACTTCCCGATCCCCGGCAACGACGACGCTTCGCGTGCGATCTCGCTCTATTGCGATCTGATCTCGCGTGCAGCGCTTGACGGCATTGCCCGTCAGCAGAGCTCGTCGGGCCGCGACCTCGGCGCTTCCTCCGATCTGCCGCTTGAGCCGGCTCTCGAAGAAGCCGCTGAAGCCTGATAGGGCGGGGCGGCGGTTCATCCCGCCGTTCCTTTAGACACGATCAGGATAAGGCCGTTTACGACTGAAAAAGTGAACGGCCTTGTTCTTTTGCATCGGACCAGCCCATCGGGTGCCGGTCTCAACGATGCCCACCACCGCGATGAACCCTTTCATCACGATGTCACATTCAGGGGTCATGCCCTGCCACATCCTCCTGGTATCGCGCCGGCTTTCTGGCAGCGCGCCAGCCGAACAAACGAAGAGGCAAAAAAGATGAGCACTATTACTGCAGCAATGGTGAAGGAACTGCGCGAAAAGACCGGCGCAGGCATGATGGATTGTAAGAAGGCACTCGGCGAAACCAATGGCGACATGGAAGCCGCGATCGACTGGCTGCGCGCCAAGGGCATCGCCAAGGCCGACAAGAAGTCGGGCCGTGCAGCTGCCGAAGGCTTGATCGGTATCGCCAGCAGCGGCACCAAGGCCGTCGTCATCGAACTGAACTCGGAAACCGATTTCGTTGCGCGCAATGATGCCTTCCAGGACCTCGTTCGTGGCGTCGCAGCTGTTGCTGTCGGCACCGACGGTTCTGTCGAAACCATCAGCGCAACCAACTATCCGGTAACCGGCAAGTCGGTCGCTGAAAGCATCACCGACGCGATCGCAACCATCGGCGAGAACATGGCTCTGCGCCGTTCGGCCCTGCTGTCGGTCGAAGAGGGTGTTGTTGCCACCTACATCCACAATTCCGTTGCTGACGGCCTCGGCAAGCTCGGCGTTCTCGTCGCGCTGAAGTCGACCGGCGACAAGGATGCCCTGAACGCCATCGGCCGCCAGGTTGCCATGCATATTGCTGCGACCAACCCGCTGGCCATCCGCTCGACGGAAGTCGATGCAGCCGTCGCCGAGCGCGAGCGCAACATCTTCATCGAACAGGCCCGCGAATCCGGCAAGCCGGATGCGATCATCGAAAAGATGGTTGATGGCCGCATGCGCAAATTCTTCGAAGAAGTCGCCCTTCTGTCGCAGGCTTTCGTCATGAACCCCGACCTGACTGTCGAAGCTGCCGTCAAGGAAGCTGAAAAGACTGTTGGCGCACCGATCGAAGTTGTCGGCATGGCCCGCCTGCTTCTCGGCGAAGGCGTCGAAAAGGAAGAAACCGACTTCGCAGCTGAAGTTGCAGCTGTCGCCAAGGGTTGATTTCTTCATCCTGATTGGGAAAACCGCCATCCTTGTTGGGAAACATCCGGGGCATCGCGTGACAACGCGGTGCCCTTCGTGTATCCGGCATCATCATCACATTGGCGCAGGCTCCTTCGGGGAACATCCGGATGATATCGGCCGCGCTGGGGTGAACGGACCAGTTTTATGCACCATCTCGCATGTGTGCTTTCTTGGACAGGAGTGACGATGTCGGCCGAGCCTCTCTATAAACGTGTGCTGCTGAAAGCTTCGGGCGAAGCGCTTATGGGCAACCAGGGGTTCGGGATCGATGTCGCGGTGGCTGACCGGATTGCCTCGGACATTGCAGAAGCCCGCGCCATGGGTGTCGAAGTCGGCGTCGTCGTTGGCGGCGGAAACATTTTTCGCGGCGTCGCGGTTGCCTCCAAGGGCGGCGACCGGGTCACCGGCGACCATATGGGCATGCTGGCGACCATCATCAACGCACTGGCACTGGCGACCTCGCTGCGCAAACTCGATGTCGACACCGTCGTACTCTCGGCTATCGCCATGCCGGAAATCTGTGAGAGTTTTTCGCAGCGCGCCACGCTGTTCCATTTATCCCAGGGGCGCGTCGTGATTTTTGCCGGCGGCACCGGCAATCCGTTCTTCACCACCGATTCGGCAGCCGCCCTGCGGGCCGCCGAGATGGGGGCGGAAGCGATCTTCAAGGGCACGCAGGTTGACGGCATCTATACCGCCGATCCGAAGAAGGATCCGACGGCCACCCGCTTCGACCGCCTGACGCATAGCGAAGTCCTGCAGAAGGGCCTCGCCGTGATGGATATCGCCGCCGTCGCACTGGCGCGCGAAAACAGCATTCCGATCATCGTCTTCTCGATCCACGAGAAGGGCGGGTTCGCGGAAATCTTGACCGGCGGCGGCCGGGCAACCATCGTAACCGACAATTGAGCAGTTAAGGGCGGTCGCAAGACCGCCGCGATAAACGGGAGTTTGATCCATGAGTGAAGGTATTGACCTAAATGACCTGAAGCGCCGCATGGATGGCGCCATTGCCGCGTTCAAGAGCGATATCGCCTCGCTGCGCACCGGCCGGGCATCGGCCAACGTTCTCGATCCGGTCAT
This sequence comes from Pararhizobium sp. DWP3-4, assembly GCF_049898205.1. Classification (NCBI taxonomy): domain Bacteria; kingdom Pseudomonadati; phylum Pseudomonadota; class Alphaproteobacteria; order Hyphomicrobiales; family Rhizobiaceae; genus Pararhizobium; species Pararhizobium sp. DWP3-4. The sequence goes on from NZ_JAFCXF010000004.1 coordinate 307,179, forward strand.
GGTCGAGGCATACGGTTCGCGTGTACCGCTGAACCAGGTTGCCAACATCACTGTTCCCGAATCCCGCATGCTCGGTGTTTCGATCTGGGACAAGTCGATGGTCAACGCCGTCGATCGCGCCATCCGTGAATCCAATCTCGGCCTCAATCCGATCGTTGATGGTCAAAATCTGCGCATTCCATTGCCGGAACTCAACGAAGAGCGCCGCAAGTCATTGGTGAAGGTCGCGCACGACTATAGCGAAAAAGCCAAGGTCGCGGTGCGCAACGTCCGCCGCGACGGCATGGACAGTCTGAAAAAAGCCGAAAAGGATGGCGATATCGGTCAGGATGTCAGCCGGAGCCAGTCCGAAAAGGTCCAGAAAATGACAGATGAGATGATTTCCGACATCGACCGCTTGCTCGGCGATAAGGAAAAGGAAATCATGCAGGTCTAGTCTGCCTTTTTCCGAGTCTCTGTTTTTCGGGCCACCGATGTCAAACCCATTGCTGAGAAATGTCCCCACGCACGTTGCCATCATCATGGATGGCAACGGACGCTGGGCCAATTCGCGCGGACTGCCGCGGACGATGGGACATCGGAAAGGCGTGGAAGCCGTGCGCGAGGCGGTCCGCACCGCAGGCGAGGTCGGTATCCGGTATCTGACGCTTTTTGCCTTCTCATCTGAGAACTGGAGCAGGCCGGAAGCCGAAGTGTCCGACTTGATGGGACTGCTCAAAGCTTTCATCCGGCGCGACCTGGCGAACCTGCATCAGCAGAATGTCCGCATCCGGGTGATCGGCGACAAGAACAATCTTCGCGGCGATATCTTGCCTCTGCTTCTGGAGGCAGAGGATACGACGCGCAACAATACGGGTATCACACTGGTTATCGCCTTCAACTACGGTTCTCGCGATGAAATGACCCGCGCCATGCAAGCTCTGGCGGTTGACGTCGCCCAGGGGCGATTGACGGCCGACCAGATCACGCCGGAGCGCATTGCCAGCAAGCTCGATACGGCGGGTATCCCGGACCCCGATCTGGTTTTGCGCACCAGCGGCGAGGAGCGGTTGTCGAACTTCCTGCTTTGGCAGGCCGCCTATTCCGAATTGTTGTTTGTCCCGGAACTATGGCCTGACTTCGACCGCGAAGTCTTCCTCAATGCCCTGAAGACCTATGCCGGGCGGGAACGCCGGTTCGGTGGCCTGTCGCAGCCAACGCTTGCGGTTGGTTCCTGATGCAGAGCGAACTGAGACTGCGCATCATCTCCGGTATCATCCTTGCTGCAATCACCCTCGGTGCGACCTGGGCCGGCGGCACGGTATTCGAACTTCTGTCCGTCGCCATAGCCGTTCTGGTCTATTACGAATGGTCGACGATCACCCGGCTTGCCGAGCGTGATTTCCAGGGCAACGCTTTCGGTTGGCTGTCACAGGCGGTCATTTCCGGTCTCATTCTGTTTGATGGCGCTCATGTTACCCTGCTCGTCCTGGCCGCATGTGCGGCCATGGCAGCGGTCTGGGTGTTTGTGCGCGGCGGTAGCTGGTGGCTGCCTGGCGGTATTGTCTATGCCGGGCTGACCGGTATTTCCCTCTCGGCTATCCGCGGCGAGGGCGATATCGGCCTGATCGCCATGGTTTTCATCTTTGCCGTGGTCTGGGCGACAGATATCCTTGCCTACTTTACCGGCCGGGCGATCGGCGGCCCGAAGCTCGCGCCCCGCATTTCACCCGGAAAAACCTGGTCCGGTGCGGTCGGCGGCACGATTTGCGGGGTGATCGCGGGCGTTGCGGTGTTCATGAGCTATTTTTCGCTCAACGATGCACGCATTCCGCTTCTGGCGCTGGCGCTCTCGGTATCCAGCCAGATTGGCGATCTCTTTGAATCCTATATTAAGCGCCGGTTTGGCGTGAAGGATTCGAGCAAGCTTATTCCCGGGCACGGCGGCGTCATGGACCGGGTTGACGGACTTGTTTTTGCCTGTTTTGCCGCGCTTTTGATTGCTTTGGTGCAAGTCGTGTCCACCGGTGGACAGAATGTGCCCCTGGGGGCAATCCTGCTGGCGCCGTAAAACGCCCGCATACCTGATCGAGGACCTTATGGCTTACCTGGCCGATACGCTTCAACTGATTGTCGGCTACATCGTGCCGTTCCTGCTGGTGCTGACGCTGCTCGTCTTCGTGCACGAAATGGGACACTATCTTGTCGGCCGCTGGTCCGGCATCCGTATCCTGGCTTTTTCCGTCGGTTTCGGCCCCGAGCTGTTCGGCTATACCGACAAGCAGGGAACGCGCTGGAAATTCTGTGCCGTCCCGCTTGGCGGCTATGTGAAGTTCTTCGGCGACGAGGATGCGGCCAGCGTCCCTGATTATAGCAAGCTGGACCAATATTCAGCCGAGGATCGCGACCGGACATTCCTCGGTGCCAGGCTCTGGAAGCGTGCTGCCACGGTTGCTGCAGGGCCGATTGCCAATTTCATTCTGGCGATTGCGATCTTCGCTGTGCTGTTTACGGTCTACGGCAAGCCGATTGCCGATCCGGTCGTGGCGGAAGTCAAGGAAAACAGCGCTGCCGCCAAGGCAGGCGTATTGCCCGGTGATCTGCTTGTGGCGATCGACGGCACGCACGTCACGACATTTGACGATGTGCGCCGCTATGTCAGCATCCGCCCGGAAACGCCGATCACAATTCAGATCAAGCGCAAGGGCGAATTGCTGGATCTCCCGATGGTGCCCCAGCGCACCGAAATCACCGACCAGTTCGGCAACAAGATGGAACTCGGCATCATCGGCATCCTGACGAATCAGGAAACCGGAAATTTCCGCCTTGAAACCTTTGGTCCGATTGAAGCCGTGGGGCAGGGTGCTGTCGAAAGCTGGCACATCGTCACCGGCACGTTCAACTACCTGGCGAACCTGGTGACCGGCCGGATGAAGGCCGATCAGCTGGGGGGCCCTATCCGCGTCGCCCAGGCGTCCGGCCAGATGGCGACGATCGGCGTCGCTGCCGTTCTGCAGCTGGCGGCGGTTCTGTCAGTTTCCATTGGACTTCTTAACCTAATGCCGGTTCCCGTACTTGATGGCGGCCATCTGATGTTTTATGCGGTGGAAGCCGTTCGTGGGAAACCGGTCGGACCACGCACACAAGACGTCGCGTTTCGGATCGGTTTTGCCATGGTGCTGATGCTGATGGTGTTTGCCACATGGAACGACATAAGTTCGCTCTTAGGCTAGTATTTAAGGCCTGTGGCGATGGTGCGGGCGCAAGGGGGGTGATCGGCTTTGTTGGAAGTTCAACAGGTTGATCGAAAGGAATTGTTTACGATAAAGCAATTCTGTAGTGGCCGTTAGGACACGGTTTCAATTGAAGTAAACAGAAATTAACGAGCTGGCTTGCTTGTATATGAAAAGCGGTTAAAACGGCAGCCGTGACCGGAGTCGGTACGAGTTCGCTGCGGGGCATTGGGAAGAAGGTAAGATTTATGAAAGCTGGTTCAAAATTTTTGAACGCGGTGTCGGCGGTTGCGCTGTCTGCAAGTATGGTCGCAACGGGGTCTGGCATCGTAACGCTTGCAAGTGCGACGGTCGCTGAAGCTGCAACGATCAACCGGGTCGAAGTTCGCGGCGCAACCCGCGTCAGCCCCGAAACGGTGCGTGCAAACATCACGATCGTTCCCGGCAAAAGCTTCAGCAACGGCGACATCGATTCTTCCGTAAAGCGTCTGTATTCGACGGGTTACTTCTCCGATGTCAGCATCAATGTCTCCGGTGGCACGCTCGTCGTCACCGTGAGCGAGAACCAGCTGGTCAACCAGGTCGTTTTCAACGGCAACCGCAAGATCAAGGACGACAAGCTGCAGGCGGTCGTGCGCACGCGTTCGCTCGGTCCGTACAGCGAAGCGACTGCTGAATCTGATATCCAGGCCATCAAGGATGCCTATGCCGGCATCGGCCGTGAAGATGTGACGGTGACAACGCAGGTCGTTCCGATCGCGGAAGGCCGCGTCAATCTCGCCTTCGTGATCAACGAGGGTGACCGCACCAAGATCACCGCAATCAATTTTGTCGGCAATAATGCCTATAGCAATGGCCGCCTCGAAGCTGTGATCTCGACGAAGGAATCGGGGATATTCTCCTTCCTGAATCGCAAGGACGTTTACAACGCCGACAAGCTTCGCGCGGACGAAGAGCTGCTGCGTCAGTTCTACTATAACCGCGGTTATGCCGACTTCCGCGTCGTGTCCTCGGACGCAGTGCTGGATGAGGCCACCAACGAATACACGGTCACGATCACCGTCGAAGAAGGTGAGCGCTACGACTTCGGAACGGTCAATGTTGAATCGACCGTCGAAGGCGTCAATGCCGAGGAACTGAAGGGTCTCGTCCGGACCTCTGAAGGCACGATCTACAAGGCTAAGGACGTTCAGGACAGCATTTCCGCGATTTCAAAACGTGTCGCGTCGCAAGGCTATCCGTTCGCTCGCGTAACGCCGCGCGGCAACCGCGATTTCGGCAATCGCACGATCGCTGTTGATTATCTCGTCGATCAGGGCGAGCGCGCCTATATCGAGCGTATCGAAATCCGCGGCAACACCCGCACACGTGACTATGTCATCCGTCGCGAATTCGACATGAGCGAAGGCGATGCGTTCAACCAGGAAATGATCACGACGGCCAAGCGCCGCTTGGATGCCTTGGGTTACTTCTCGACCGTCAATATCTCGACCCAGCCTGGCAGTGCGTCCGATCGCGTCGTCGTGATCGTCGATGTGCAGGACCAGTCAACCGGTTCGTTTGGTATCGGTGCCGGCTATTCGGCCGGTAGCGGCGGCGGCTTCCTGCTGGAAGCCTCGATCGAGGAAAAGAACTTCCTTGGCCGTGGCCAGTACATCCGTCTTGCTGCGGGTCGCGGTCAGGACAGCCGTACGTATAACGTATCGTTCACGGAGCCCTATTTCCTCGGCTATCGTCTGGCTGCCGGTTTCGATATCTTCCAGAACGAAAACGACTATGACGACGACAACTATAGCTACGAAGACAAGGGCTTCAGCCTGCGCGTAACGGCGCCGATCACCGAGCGCATATCGACGACGTTCCGTTACAACCTGACGCAGATGGATTATCATGGCAATACTGCCGTGGGTGCAGGGCAGGATCTGTCGTCGCCATACATCAATGCGATCAATGGCAGCACTTGGACCCGCTCGTCGATCTCGCAGACGCTGACCTACAATTCGCTCGACGACTCGACTTTGCCACATGAGGGCATTCTCGCTTCGGCAACGCAGGAATATGCTGGCCTCGGCGGTACTTCCGATTTCTACAAGCTGACCGGTAAGGCCAAGTGGTACTACACCGTCAACGACGATGCCGACATCATTGCATCGCTTGCTGCCGGCGCAGGGCATGTGTTCAACACGGGCGGCAAGATGGAAGTCTTTGACCAGTTCCAGTTGGGCCAGAACGACATTCGCGGCTTCGAGCGTAACGGTGTCGGTCCGCGCAGCGGCAAGTACGGCGACTCCATCGGCGGCACGACCTACTTCACCGCTTCGGCCGAAGCGACGTTCCCGCTGCCGTTCGTTTCGCGCGATGCCGGTTTCCGCGGGGCGATCTTTGCAGATGCAGGCACGCTGTATGGTAATGAAGTCGACACGACGGCTGACGACCAGATCCAGGGCACCAACAGTTCGCTGCGTGCATCCGTCGGTCTGGGGCTGATCTGGGCGTCGCCCTTCGGTCCGCTGCGCGTCGATTATGCGTTCCCGATCGCGAAGGAAGATTTCGACCGCGTACAGAACCTCAAGTTCGGTATCTCGTCGTCCTTCTGATCCCTGCAGTCCAGAACTGCCTGCCAAAACTGTTCTGGAGTGTTGGCCATGGAAAACAATTGGTTCTTCCCACCACATGATGGGATCCGCCTGAGCGATCTGGCGGATCAGATTGGTGCGACGCTACAGACCCCAGAGTTGGGCGACCGGCTTGTCCGGTCCGTAGCGCCGACCTATCGGGCTGGCGAGTTCGATGTCTGCTACATGCTGCAGCGGCGCTTTCGCGATGAGTTTGACACATCGAAAGCAGGCGCGATCATTTGCGACGATACGATCGCCGCGATCGTCCCGCCGCATATCCCCGTTCTTTTGACCCGCTATCCCCACACGGCTTTCGCCCTTGCCGGTGCAATCCTCCATCCGCAGGCCGTGCGCCCTGAGCAAAACCTGTCGGGGCCTGGCGGAATATCTCCCGCAGCTTTTATCGATCCATCGGCACAGATCGAGGACGATGTCGATATCGAGGCGACCGCAGTTGTCGGCGCCGGTGCGCATATCGGCACGGGTACGCGGATTGCCGCTGGCGCCGTCATCGGCCCAGGCGTGCGCATTGGCCGGGACTGCACGATTTCGGCCGGAGCCAGCATCATGTACGCGCTGGTCGGCAACGAAGTCATCATCCACCCCGGCGCGCGGATCGGCCAGGACGGCTTCGGCAACGCGCCGGGACCGAAGGGTGGCATGATCAAGATCGTCCAGATCGGCCGCGTCATCCTGCAGGACAGGGTCGAGATCGGTGCCGGCACGACGATCGACCGTGGTGCAATGGACGATACGGTCGTCGGCGAAGGCACCAAGATCGATAATCTCGTCCAGCTTGGCCACAATGTTCGCGTTGGCCGTCATTGCGGCATCGCGGCCCAGGTCGGTATTGCCGGCAGCACGCGTATCGGCGACGGGGTGATGATCGGCGGGGCTGCGGCGATCAACGGACATATTACCATCGGTGACAGGGCCCAGATCGGCGCCATGAGCGGTGTCGCGTCGGATGTGCCGGCCGGCGAACGTTATGGCGGCATTCCAGCGCGTCCCATGCGCGACTTCCTGCGTGAGATTGCAGAGATCACGGCGCGCGCGCACAACAGGCAGAAGAAATCAGGAGGCAAAGATGAGTGAAGCTGGAACAACCGTTCTCGGTACGGCTGACATCAGGGAAATCCTGAAACTTCTGCCCCATCGCTATCCGTTCCTGCTGGTCGATAAGATCATCGAGATCGATGGCGACAATTCGGCGATCGGCATCAAGAACGTCACGGCCAACGAGCCGCACTTCACCGGACATTTCCCCGAACAACCGATCATGCCGGGCGTTCTCTTGATCGAGGGCATGGCCCAGACGGCTGGCGCGATCTGCGCCCGCAAGAATGGCGGCGGCAGCAACCTCGTCTATTTCATGACTATCGACAATGCCCGATTTCGCAAACCGGTCATTCCGGGCGACCGGGTCGAGTTTCATGTCGTCAAGCAGAAGCAGCGCGGCAATATCTGGAAATTTCATTGTGATGCAAAAGTTGACGGGCAACTTGTCGCAGAAGCTGATATCGGCGCGATGATCATCAGCAAGGAAAATGCCTGAACATGATTGCCTCTACTGCGAAGATCCATCCGCTCTCGGTCATCGAAGACGGAGCGGTGATCGGCGACAACGTCGTTGTCGGGCCATTCTGTCACGTTGGCCCTAAGGTGACGCTCGCAGACAATGTCGAATTGATCAGCCATGTGGTCGTGCTCGGCCGCACCACGGTCGGCAAGGGATCGAAGATTTTCCCGTCTGCGGTGATCGGCGGCGATTCGCAGAGTGTGCATCACAGCGCCGTCGATACGACATTGGTGATCGGGGAAAACTGCACCATTCGTGAGGGCGTGACGATGAATACGGGCACCGTCGAACATGGCGGTGCGACGATAATCGGAGACAACAACCTCTTCCTCGCCTATGCGCATGTCGCCCACGACTGCCGTCTTGGCAACAATATCATCCTGTCGAACAATGTCATGCTCGCGGGCCATGTCACGGTGGGCGATCGCGCCATCCTCGGCGGCGGCTCGGCCGTTCATCAGTTTACCCGCATCGGCCGCCATGCCTTTGTCGGCGGCCTCTCCGCCGTTTCCTATGATCTCATTCCCTACGGTATGCTCAATGGTAATCCGGGCTTGCTTGGCGGCCTGAATGTCGTCGGCATGAGCCGCTCCGGCATTGAAAAACCGGTTATCCACGCCGTACGGCGTGCCTATAAGCAGATTTTCGAAGGGCCGGAATCAATCCGCGTCAATGCCGCGGCAATCCGTAACGACTACCTTGATTGCCCGCCGGCGCTGGAAATCCTCGATTTCATCGCGGCCGAGAGCGACCGGGCGCTGTCGTCCCCGACACGGGGCAGCAAGGGCTGAGGCAGATGAGCATGCACAGCCGGCCAGAGATCAAAGACCGGCTGGCCATCATTGCCGGCAGCGGTTTGCTGCCGCTGCATGTTGCCGAAGCTGCACGCACGCACGGCGAAAATCCATTCATCATCGCACTTGCCAACGAGTCGGATCGGGACTGGTCGTCCTTCGATAACACGACACTCGGGATCGGTAATTTCAAGGCAATCAGCGGCGTCTTTCGCGACGCTGGCATTGGCCGTGTTGTCATGTCGGGCGCCGTGCGCCGCCGGCCGGACTGGCGCGACATCAAGCCGACGATGAAAAGCCTGGTAAAGATACCCAGTGTTCTGCGCACGCTCCTGTCCGGGGGCGATGACGCGGTTTTGAAAATGGCGATCGAACTGATCGAAACCAACGGCGCACGCGTTATCGGCGTGCAGGACATCGTCCCGGAACTTCTGGCCGAGATCGGCACGCTGGGCGCCCGCGCACCGGGTGCGGAAGATCAGGCAGATATCGAGGCCGCCGAAGCTGCTGCCATCGCCCTTGGCCATTTGGACGTCGGGCAGGGCGCCGTTGCTGTCGGTGGCCGTGTCGTGGCCCTCGAGGGGCCGGAGGGAACCGATGCGATGCTGGAGCGGGTCGCGCGGCTCAAGGCCGACGGACGCATCTCCAGCCGCCGTCGCGGCGTGCTGGTCAAGCTCTGCAAGCCGCAACAGGATTTGCGCGCCGATCTTCCTTCGGTCGGTCCATCGACGATCAAGGGTGCACAGGCGGCCGGGCTTGCCGGTATCGCGGTTGAAGCTGGCCGGGCGCTCGTTCTTGATCGGGAGGAGATGATTGCGCTGGCCAACGAGGCTGGTCTCTTCATCACGGGAGTGGACCGCGCCCTCTTGCGAGGCGGGAAATGAGCACAAGCGGTCTGAAGCTCGCTGTCATCGCAGGCGAAGTGTCCGGTGATCTGCTTGGCGCCGATCTCGTCAAGGCGTTGCGCCCGCTGGTGAAGGGCGATCTTTCGCTGCTTGGCGTTGGCGGCGAGGGGCTGGAGGCTGAGGGCCTGAATTCGCTGTTCGACTATTCCGAGCTGTCGATCATGGGGATCTCGCAGGTTCTTGCCCGCTTGCCGAAACTGATCCTGCGTATCCGCCAGACGGCGAGTGCCATTATCGCGGCCAAGCCGGATATCCTTGTCATCATCGACAGCCCTGATTTCACCCACCGCGTCGCGCGCCGCGTGCGCAAGGCTTTACCGGATTTGCCGATCGTCAACTACGTCTGCCCGAGCGTCTGGGCCTGGAAGTCCGAACGCGCCGTCAAGATGCTTGCTTATGTCGATCACGTTCTCGCCGTACTTCCTTTCGAGCCGGAGGTGATGCAACGGCTCGGCGGTCCGCCGACGACCTATGTCGGACATCGGCTGGCAATGGACGCCAATGTCCTGGCGGTGCGGCAACGGCAAATTGACAAGCGTGCTGCAAGCGTCAGCCTGGATTCGGCAACATGCCTGCTTCTGCCGGGGTCTCGCGGCAGCGAAATCAGCCGTCTGTTGCCGGCGTTCGGCGAGACTGCGGAGGAATTGCGCAGCCGTCATCCGCATATGCGGTTCCTGCTCCCCACAGTTCCACGGCAGGAAAAGCTCGTGCGCGAGATAACCGCGTCTTGGCCGGTAAAGCCGGAAATCACAGTTGGAGCCGCCGCCAAATGGAAGGCTTTCGCTGAGGCCGATGCAGCCGTTGCGGCGTCCGGCACGGTGATCCTGGAGCTTGCCCTCGCCGGGATCCCCGTCGTCTCGACCTACAAGGCCGACTGGATCATCCGCCTGATGCACAAGCGCATCAAGATCTGGACGGCAGCCATTCCCAATCTGGTGGCGGATTATGCCCTCGTGCCGGAATATCTGAACGAGGCCATTCGCGCCGGAGCGCTGTCGCGCTGGATAGAGCGACTGACCGGCAATACACCGGAGCGCGCCGCCATGCTCGCTGGATACAGCACCGTCTGGCAACGCATGAAGACGGAGAAACCGCCGGGCGAGACAGCCGCCCGCATCGTTCTTGATGTTTTGAATACAAACAAGCCCGGCCATTTCTGACCGGGCTTTTTCAATGGGTATTTCCTTGGCTTAGCGCTTGGAAACCGGGACGTAGTCGCGTTCCGGTTCGCCGATGTAGAGCTGGCGCGGACGGCCGATACGCTGTTCCGGATCTTCGATCATCTCGTTCCACTGGGCGATCCAGCCGACCGTACGGGCGAGCGCGAACAGGACCGTGAACATGGTCGTCGGGAAGCCGAGCGCCTTCAGCGTGATGCCGGAGTAGAAGTCGATGTTCGGATAGAGCTTCTTCTCGATGAAGTAGCTGTCCGTCAGCGCGATGCGCTCAAGCTCCATTGCCACTTCCAGCAGCGGATCGTCCTTGTGGCCGAGTTCGGCCAGCACTTCGTGCGTGGTCTTCTGCATGATCTTGGCGCGCGGATCGTAGTTTTTGTAGACCCGGTGACCAAAGCCCATCAGACGGAACGGATCGTTCTTGTCCTTGGCGCGGGCAACGAATTCCGGAATACGATCGACCGTGCCGATTTCGGCCAGCATGTTGAGCGCGGCTTCGTTTGCGCCGCCATGGGCCGGACCCCAAAGGCAGGCAATGCCGGCGGCGATACAGGCAAACGGATTGGCACCTGACGAACCGGCAAGGCGAACGGTCGAGGTCGAGGCGTTCTGCTCGTGGTCGGCATGCAGGATGAAGATCCGGTCCATGGCGCGCGAAAGCACCGGATTGACGGTGTATTCCTCGCAGGGAACGGCAAAGCACATGCGCAGGAAGTTCGATGCGTAGTCGAGGTCGTTCTTCGGATAAACGAAGGGCTGGCCGATATGGTACTTGTAGGCCATCGCGGCGAGCGTCGGCATCTTGGCGATCATGCGCAGGCTTGCGACCATGCGCTGGTGCGGATCGGTGATGTCCGTGGAATCGTGATAGAAGGCGGACAGTGCGCCGACACAGCCGCACATCACGGCCATCGGGTGGGCATCGCGGCGGAAGCCGGTGAAGAAGCGCGACATCTGCTCGTGCACCATGGTGTGATGCGTGACGCGATAGTCGAAATCCTTCTTCTGGGCTGCTGTCGGCAGTTCGCCGTAAAGGAGCAGGTAGCAGACTTCGAGAAAATCGCCGTGCTCGGCGAGCTGTTCGATTGGATAACCGCGATGCAGGAGGATACCCTGGTCGCCATCGATATAGGTGATCTTGGATTCGCATGATGCGGTCGATGTGAAGCCGGGATCGTAGGTGAACTGGCCGGTCTGCTTGTAGAGCGTGCCGATATCGACCACATCCGGACCGATCGACCCCGATCGTACCGGCAATTCCACCGTTTTGTCGTCCACGGTTACGACTGCGCTTTTTCCTGTCATGGTGATCCTCCGTTTGCAGCAAATTGGCACACAATTATGCCGCAGATATTAACGCCGACCATGTGCTATCCGATTTACTCACGGCTGCCAAGTTGAACCAAAGGCAAATTGTGCGATGCAAAAATAGGCATATGGCGACGCAATAATTACACGTTCGGGCTATATGTCCAATGACATAATCGTTCGAAGACTGGTTGGCTTCCACCGCGTGGAAAAGTTCTGCATGTTTTTTGTGCACCAATCTCATCGGTTGCATTTCGTTCGTTCGGGTTGCAGAATGTGGCGAGACGTGGGCGGGCGGAACGGCATCCATGACACAGGGGCAGGAGCCAGGGGGGGCACCGGGTGTGCAGCCCGACAGAGGGCATCTCCACGCCTTTGCGAGCGTTTCGTCCCTTCCTGACATTGCGACGAAACAGCCGGAAAACCGGGCCTGGCGCAGTCACCTCGGCGATTTTACATCGACGCGCAAGAGATTGCGAGCCGTTCACTGGCATGCTGAGCTGAAACGGGCTGCATTGGAGGAAGTGGCCTTCGGGCACGCCTTGCTGTTCGTTCCTGTCTTCCTTGGTCTAGGCTCGATTGTGTGGTTTCGGCTCCCGCAGACGCCGGGCCATCTCAAACTTGCACTGCTGATGTGCGTTTTCGGCATGGCCGCTCTTGCGCTTCGCCACCGTCCGGCTCTTTTGCGCACGGGCATGTTCATTGCCGCTTTGTTGACCGCGGGCATGGGGCTTGCCGCATGGGAGACCGCGCGTCTGCAAACCGTAGTGCTCGACACGCCGGTGACGACATGGGTGCGGGGTACCGTCACCGCGCGGGAAACCACGGATCGCGGCTATTGGCGATATACCGTCGCTGTCAGCCAGACCTCGGAGCCGGAACTGAAACGCCCGCCAGCCAAGGTCACGCTTTTGTCCCGCAGCCGCGAAACGCCCGTCGGGATCGGCGGCGGGATCAAGGGCAGGGCGCGGTTATCGCCGCCGTCCGGGGCTGCCCTTCCCGGCCTCAATGATTTCGCCTTCGACAGTTATTTCAAGGGTATTGGCGCTGTTGGCTATTTCTACGGAAAACCGCAGGCTGTTTCAGACGTCGAAGACTTGGACAGAAACGGGATTGCCGCTTGGCGTGCTGATATCGGCGAAACGATCGCCCGCTGGCGGGAGGCCGTCGGCACGCGTATTCGCGGTACGATCGGGGGCGACGCCGGAGCAATAGCGGCAGCGCTGGTCACGGCCGAGGAACGGGCCATCGGCCGGCCGACGATCGAGGCGCTGCGCCAGGCGGGACTTGCGCATGTGCTGGCGATCTCCGGATTGAACATGGTTCTGGCCGCCGGAACCTTCCTGATCGGTGCGCGCACGCTGCTGAGCCTTGTGCCCGGGCTGGCCCATCGTTTTCCGATCAAGAAACTCGCTGCCGCCGGGGCGCTTGTGATGGTGTCTGCCTATATCCTCATCTCGGGCGGCGCTGTTTCGGCGGTGCGATCCTGGATCATGATCTCCATCATGCTGATCGCCGTGTTCTTCGACAGGCCGTCGATCAGCCTGCGCAATGTGGCACTGTCGGCGTTGATCATCCTGGTCACTACACCATCGGCCGTGACGGGGCCGGGCTTCCAGATGTCGTTTGCGGCAACGCTGGCTCTGGTTGCAGGCTATGCCCATTGGCGCGACCGGCCGGGCCGCGACATTCATTCAAAAAGCCGCAGCATCGGTCCATTGAAAGCAGTCGGCGGCTTTTTCGCCGGCCTGCTGCTCAGTTCGGTGATCGGCGGCCTGTCGACGATGATTTATTCGGCAGGCCATTTTCACAGGCTGGCGGCCTACGGTTTGATCGGCAATGTGCTGGCCATGCCGATCATCAGCATTTTCGTCATGCCCTTTGGTTTGCTGGCCATGCTGTTGATGCCGTTCGGTCTTGATCGTTACCCCTTGCTGGTCATGGGGCAGGGGCTCGAGTGGATGATATCCATTGCGCGGATGGTGTCCTCCTGGGGCGGCGAGGTGACAACCGGCCGCATTCCGGATCACGCCTTCATGCTGATTGCCGCCGGTGGTGTTTTGGCCTGCCTGTTCCGGACATGGCTCGCCGCATCCGGCCTCTTGATCATCGCCGCCGGTCTTGTGGTGACCTCGACAAGTGCGGTTGTTCGCCCGGATATCGTGATCGCCGAAGATGGTCGCCTGGTGGCCATGATCAGGCAAGCGGAGGCAGCCAGTAACCGGACCAAGCCTCCGGATTTTGTATTTTCCCAATGGCAGCGCGCTCTGCGCCTCAAGGATCATCGACAGCCGCAGCAACGGCCTGAACTGGCGATCAGGGACGCCGTTGAACCAGCATCAAGCGGTGGACAAGCGGCCGACGCAAGGAAAACAAAGCCTCCAATCGACACGGGTGCGGCACGCGCGGTCATCCGCAGGCTTTTGGCGGACGCGGTACCCGGACGTTTTGTCTGCGTTGCAAAGCAGTGGTGTGCAGCGATGGCGCAGCAAGGCTGGCGTATCGTCACCGTTGACGATGCGCGTTTCATCGGCATCGCCTGCGAAGAGGCTGATATCGTCGTGACGCCGGTTCGGCTGCGGTTTCGCACCTGCCGCTCCGGAGCGCTGTTGCTGAGCGGCCACAGTTTGCGCCGCACGGGGGCGGTCGAGATTTATGGCGCCAGCCCCCGCTCTGTGGACAATGCGGCCGATCGTGCGGACATGAGGGTGGTGTTTGCGCAGGAGCATTTGCAGCGGCCATGGGCACAACACCGGACTTATGATTGGCGAACAGGGCTGTTCGACGCTAGGGAAGCGAATGAATGAACGTTCTACCCCGTCGGCTTGCTCGGACTGACGTCGATTTTTGCAAGATTGTTTATTCTTGATTAAAGCACTCCACAAATACTTGTCTTTCAGCCATAGTATGTCATATGAAGCCGCAATTGATGCAGGCGCGTTCGGCGCCGGCCGTCAAACGATGGATTTACATGGTCCCGCCATCTTATCCTCCCAAGGGGTCGGCGGGCAAAGACGAGGTAGGGATAGGTCATGCCGAACCGTGCAATGCCGAAATGGATGATGCTGGCGGCCGTGCTGCTGGCGTTCTCGAATGCCGGAGCGCTTCGCGCGCAGGAAGCCCCGGCTGCCACGGTCAATGAAACACAGCAGCCGGTTCAGGTTACGCCGCAAGCTGGCGTATTGCCGGTCACGCCTGCCAATGAAGCGACGCCGGCGGCGCCGTTGAACGATCAGGCAGTGTCTGCGGACGGGACCGTACCGGACATTGCCGAAGCGACCGCGCCCAACCCGGTCCTGCCGCATGATCTTTCGCCGCTCGGCATGTTCATGGCTGCCGATATTGTCGTCAAAGCTGTCATGGCGGCTTTGGCCCTGGCGTCGGTTGCGACCTGGGCAATCCTGTTTGCCAAGTCTTTCGAGCTTGCTGCCGCCAAGCGCAGTGCCAAGCGGGCGCTGCGTGCCTTGTCCGATGCGGTGGTGCTGCGGGACATGCGCGAGACGCCCACGGTGAAAAAGGGACCGGCTGCAGATATGATCGCGGCCGCCAGCGATGAACTGTCGAAGTCGGAGGCCATACTAGATCTGGTCTCGACTCAAGGGGTTAAGGAGCGCGTCTCCTCGCAGCTCTCCCGCATCGAGGCCGGTGCCGGCAAGCGCATTGCCAGTGGCACCGGTATTCTCGCTACGATCGGCTCGATCTCTCCGTTCGTCGGTCTGTTCGGGACTGTCTGGGGCATAATGAATTCGTTCATCGGCATCAGCAAGGCGCAGACGACCAACCTGGCGATCGTCGCGCCGGGCATCGCAGAGGCACTGCTGGCAACGGCCATCGGCCTTGTCGCTGCAATTCCCGCCGTCGTGATCTACAACTATTTCGCCCGCTCGATCGGCGGCTACCGTCTCATCCTTGCCGATGCTTCGGCTGCGGTCGAACGCCTCGTCAGCCGCGATCTCGATTTCCGTCAGGCACGCCGCCTGGCGCCGCGCAAGGCCGAAAGCCATGTGCATTCGGAAGCCGGCATCGCGCGGATCGGATAAGACATGGCCAGCAAAATCAGCGAAGGCAGTGGCGACCTCGAAGAAAACAGCGAGATCAACGTCACACCTTTCATCGACGTCATGCTCGTTCTCCTGATCATCTTCATGGTGGCGGCGCCGCTTGCCACCGTCGATATGAAGGTCGATCTGCCGCAATCGGCAGCTGCTCCGGTGAAACGTGAAGACAAGCCGGTTTTCGTCACCCTCAAGGCGGATCTTTCCCTGGCGCTTGGGAACAATGAAATCGATCGCGACGGTTTCGTCGCCGAACTCAACGGCATGACTGAGGGGAATGTGGAAACCCGCATTCTTCTGCGGGCTGACAAGGCCGTCGATTACGGTGAGCTGATGACGGTCATGAACCTCATCCAACGGGCCGGATACACCAAGATCGGATTGGTTGGCCTTGAAGCCGCGCCGGCCGGCTGATGCCGGCAGCTCAGGTACGATCAAGTCAGGTTAGAACTTGTAGCCGATGGCAAGGCCGGCATGGCTGAGGCCATCGTTCGGCCCATCGCAGAGATTGGCATGCGACGAATGGTCGGCTGTCGCGAGGATTTGCCAATTGTCCGTGACGCGATAACCGAGCGCGATCTGTTCGCGAAAGAGCAGGCGGCACCCGAGATCCGGGCCCTTGCCGTTGCTGCCGTCCAGCTTGCCATTGTGAACGGTTCCGCCAAGCCCAAGTTCAACGAACAGGCGGCTGGTGATGTCGGCGGTCCAGCTGAAGCCGCCAAAGATCTGATCCACTCCATCGCCGGTACCAACCGAGGCGCCAAGATAGATCCTTGGTTCCAGAATTGTCTGCTGCCATGTCGTCGCAGTGCCGCTCGACAACGGATCGAAGAAGATGGTGGCGGACGGGAAGATGCCGGGCTCAGAAGAGTTGCCGTTGCTAAGCGACGCACTGGCACCAAAGCGCAGTTCGTCGAAAATCGTTTCAGCCGCCACTGCGCTGCTCAAGCTTGAGACGGAAACCAACGCGCTGGCCGATAGAAGGAGAAGCTGGGACGTGAAATGATTTGGCTGTTTGAAACGTCCTGCCACTTTATCGATCTCCACTTCCGGTGATTCGCGTCGATGCTGCGAATCTGCCCAAATTTCTTGCCCACGGGAAGGGCAGAATATGCGAACCGGCTGTTGTGAAGCTTGCTTTTTTGCAAGAACTGCATTCCATAGCTTGAAACGGTAGATGCGCGGATTTATGAGCTTGCCCTGCCCGGACAGCTGAAGCGCCACCGGGTTGTTTTATCTGCGCAAGCCAAAAAGCGCGCACACGCCGGAAGACGATCCGGATCACAAAGGCAGGCAAGATGAATTTCGAAGCAGCACGCATCAAGATGGTCGATAATCAGATCCGCACCACGGATGTGACATCGCACGCCGTTCTCGCGGCATTCCTGTCAGTACCCAGAGAAGAATTCGTGCCTGCTGCACTGAAGCCGCTCGCCTATATCGATAGCGATATAGAGTTGTCGGCAGACGCTGCCGGCGGTCGGCGGTACCTGATGGAACCGTCGCCTTTGGCAAAGCTGTTTCAGCTGGCGGCAATTTCCAAGGATGACAAGGTTCTCGAGATCGGCTGCGGAACCGGGTATGCGTCGGCAATCCTGTCGGAACTTGCAGCCTCGGTCGTGGCGCTTGAAAGTGATGCCGCCCTTGTGTCGGAGGCGTCGGCAACTTTGGGCCGCCTTGGTCACGCGAATGTTTCGGTGGTCAGCGGCGATCTTGAAAAGGGCCATGCAGCGGGTGCACCATATGACGTGATCTTTGTTCACGGTGCCGTCGAAACGATACCGGAATCGCTGCTGACCCAGTTGAATGATGGCGGCCGTCTGGTTGCCGTGGTCGGCCTCGGCAACGCGTCGAGGGCGCAGCTCTTCCTGCGTGAAAACGGCAGGACCTCGGAACGCCTGGCGTTCAATACAGCCGTCAAGCCGCTGCCGGGTTTCCGCCTGACGCGGGAATTTGTATTTTAATACGCCGTCCTGCGAGTGAACGACACGACATCTGATCGTGGGCATGGGATTGGCGAAAATACGATTTGCCAATCCTATAATTAAATATTAGTTAAAAATAATATGAGGATCGTAAAAAGGCGACACTTTGACCATTTTTCCTCGATATCGCGACGGGACAAGGCGTGACAAGCAAATCCGGCACAGCTGGAGCGTCACGTTCTCGCAAATAGGATGTGCCCTGCCGGCCTTTATTTTGGAGTGAGTTTAGTGTCGATTTTTCGTAAAACGGCTGTGGCGGCCGCCTTTTCCTCCGCCTTGTGGCTTGTGCCGCATACCGTTCTTGCGGAAACCATTTCAGCCGCAATGGCAAAGGCCTATCAGAACAACCCGGATTTGAATGCCGCGCGTGCCGGGCTTCGCGCCACAGACGAAGGTGTGCCGATCGCCAAGTCCGGTTACCGTCCGCAAATCTCGGCTACCGCGACCGGATCAGCGACACGGCTGGGTGAGGAGAGCTTTCGACCCGGAACTCCGCTTATCAACCAAGACTTTACCGACGGATCTGCCGGGATCACCATTACCCAACAGATTTTCGATGGCTTTCAAACCCTGAACAACGTTCGGGCTGCAGAATCCACGGTATTTTCAAGTCGCGAAACGTTGAAGGCAAATGAGATTTCCATCCTTTTGGCGGCGGCGCAATCCTATGCCAACATCGCCCGCGATCAACGCATCGTGTCGATTCGCAAGCAGAACCTGGCCTTTCTCAGGGAGCAGTTGAGTGCCGCGAAGTCACGGCTGGACGTCGGTGAGGGGACCCGCACCGACGTTAGCCAGGCCGAAGCGGAACTGGCAGGAGCCCAGGCTATTCTCGTCAATGCCGTAGCGCAATTGAAACAGAGCGAGGCCGTCTACGTGCAGATCGTCGGCGATGTGCCAAAGGGTATAAAGCAACCAGCACCGGCATCGAAAGCACTTCCGAAAAGCCTTGATCAGGCTGTTGCCGCAGGTTTGCGCGATCATCCGTCCATTGCCGCCGCGCAGTACAATGTCGATGCCGCCGGATACCGGGTGAAGTCTGCCGAAGGGACAATGCTGCCAGGTGTGGTGGTGCAGGGATCAGTGTCACGCAACACGACCGATCGTGATAATGGCAGCGACTCCGCGAACGCCTCCATCACCGCCAGGCTTGAAGTTCCGCTCTATCAGGGTGGTGCCGAATACGGGCAGATCCGCCAGGCCAAGGAACGGATGGGCCAGCAGCGCATTCTGGTCGATTCGGCTCGCGCCGAAGTTCAGCAGACGATTATCACCGCCCATGCGCAATTTGAGGCAGCCCTTGCCACGACTGCCGCCAACAAGTCCCAGGTCGGCGCGGCAAACCAAGCCTTGGCGGGGGTCATAGAGGAACGCAAGGTTGGCCAGCGCACGACGCTTGACGTGCTCGACGCGCAGCAGAGCGTGCTGGTTGCCGAAGAGAGCCTCGTGACATCGCAACGCAATGCCGTCGTTGCCAGCTATTCGCTGCTTGCCGCCATGGGCCGTCTGACAATCCAGAGCCAGAATCTTCAGGTTGTCGAGTACCGTGCCGAAGAACATTACGAAGCCGTCAAAGACAAATGGTTCGGATTGAGAACCGTCGATGGTCGCTGACCGCAACGCCTGATGTCAGCCTATTTTCAGAGCCGTCCGCGCATGCTGCCCGGGCGGCTTTTTGCTGCCGCCATGTGATAGGTGACGCCGCCAACAAATCTGTGCAAGATTCCAACTAGATGATTCGCAGCGTTTTGTTCGGCGCCGAACTCGCATACAGTCCGGCCACTGACTGCGCGGCAATGTTTCGATCAAGCGCGACCGCAGAAACGGGGATAATGATGGCACAGCCCAATGTAGCGCGTGAACCTTCGATGGACGAAATTCTGGCGTCCATTCGAAAGATCATCGAAAGCAACGAGCCCGGCATTCCCGGTTTCCCCGCCAACGATCTCGGCCCGGCTCCGGACAATGCCTATCGCGGCTATGACGAGGACGAAGCCGCCGAAGACATTCACCTGACGATCGACGACGAGGTTCTTGCAAAAGAGTTCGAAGACGAGGAGCAAAAGCATTCTACCCCCGCCGAACCCCCGGTGCGTGCGTTTGAAGACGTCAACGCAAAACCAGCTGTAGCCGCGCCGCCAATGTCGCTTGCCGATGTCGCCGCGCGCGTTCGGGCAGCCTCTGAGCGGCATTCGGCACCGTTTCGCGAGCCGGAAAACCAGCCTGCCGCGCCCCGTGCCAAATCCGATAATCCGATGGTCACATCACGTATGGCACCATCGTCCTTGCCTTTGCAGGCTGAGAGCAAGCCGGAGACGGCAGCGGCACCCACGGTTTCCGTGGTTCAGCCGATTGTTGCTCCCGAAGTGCGCAATGAAGCGGTTGAACCCGTTGCCGTTCCTTTTGAACAGGCGCCTGCGCTGCGCCAGCCGCTGTCCATCGTGACGGAAAAGGATGTTGCGGCGCTTGTTTCGCCTGCCGTCGGCGAACAGGTCGCGCGCTCCTTTGGCGATCTGGCCCTCGCTGTCGATAGCAGCTCCCGCCGTTCGTTCGATGAAATCGCCGAAGACATGCTGCGCCCGATGCTGCACGAATGGCTCGACGACAACCTGCCGACGCTCGTCGAGCGGCTCGTGCGCGAGGAAATCGAGCGCGTTGCGCGCGGTCCGAGGCGTTAGACCACGCATTTCTTCCCTGCAAAGCCGCCAGCAATCACACTGGCGGCTTTTTTGCTGTTATTGTTGACAGCAATGCCCCGTTCAGATTTACAAACCACCGATATCAATCAGCAAGTTTGGCTCCAAAATGCTTGAAAAAACCTATGATTCCGCCGCTGTCGAACCGCGCATCGCCAAGATTTGGGATGACGAGGACGCCTTCCGTGCAGGTGCAGGGGCAAAACCGGGCGCCGAGAGCTTCTGCGTGGTCATCCCGCCGCCAAACGTCACGGGCTCCCTGCATATGGGCCACGCGCTGAACAATACGCTGCAGGACATCATGGTCCGCTTCGAGCGCATGCGCGGCAAGGACGTGCTCTGGCAGCCCGGCATGGACCATGCCGGCATCGCCACGCAGATGGTCGTCGAGCGCAAGCTGATGGAACAGCAGTTGCACCGCCGCGAGATGGGCCGTGAGGCCTTCATAGACAAGGTCTGGGAGTGGAAAGCCGAATCCGGTGGTCTGATCTTCAATCAGCTCAAACGTCTCGGCGCCTCCTGCGACTGGTCGCGCGAACGGTTCACCATGGACGAGGGGCTTTCGAAAGCCGTCCTCGAAGTCTTCGTCTCGCTCTACAAGGACGGCCTGATCTACAAGGACAAGCGGCTGGTCAACTGGGACCCGAAGCTGTTGACCGCGATCTCCGATATGGAAGTCGAGCAGGTCGAGATGAAAGGCAGTCTCTGGCATCTGCGCTATCCGCTGGAAGACGGCGTCACCTATCAGCACCCCATCGCCTTCGACGAGGACGGCAAGGCGACGGAATGGGAAACGCGCGACTATCTGGTCGTGGCGACGACCCGGCCGGAAACCATGCTGGGCGATACCGGCATTGCCGTTCACCCCGACGACGAGCGCTACAAGGCGATCGTCGGCAAGCATGTCGTTCTGCCGCTGGTCGGCCGTCTCATCCCGATCGTCGCCGACGAATATCCTGATCCGACGGCCGGAACCGGCGCCGTCAAGATGACGCCGGCCCACGACTTCAACGACTTCGAGGTCGGCAAGCGCCGTCATCTCCGCCAGGTCAACATCCTGACGATCGAGGGCCATTTGACGCTTGCCGGCAACGAGGATTTTCTCGAAGGCCTGCCGGCCACCGACGAGCTGGAGGCCGTTGTCTCGGCGCTCGATGGCGTCGAGCGCTTTGCTGCGCGCAAGGCGATCGTCACGATGTTCGAGGAGCGTGGCCTTCTCGACAAGATCGAGCCGCACCAGCATACGGTTCCGCACGGCGACCGCGGCGGTGTACCGATCGAGCCTCGTTTGACAGAACAATGGTGGGTCGACAACAAGACGCTGGCCAAGCCGGCCATTGCCTCGGTTCGGCAGGGCCGCACGCAGTTCGTTCCGAAGAGCTGGGAAAAGACCTATTTCCAGTGGCTGGAAAACATCGAGCCTTGGTGCATTTCCCGGCAGCTTTGGTGGGGACACCAGATACCGGCTTGGTATGGCCCGGATGGCCAGGTTTTCGTCGAGAAGAGTGAAGAAGAAGCGCTGCATGCGGCCATTCAGCATTATCTCTCGCATGAAGGGCCAATGAAGGCCTATGTCGAGGATCTGCTGGAGAACTTCCGGCCGGGCGAAATTTTGACGCGCGACGAAGATGTTCTCGACACGTGGTTTTCTTCGGCCCTCTGGCCATTCTCGACGCTGGGCTGGCCCGACAAGACGCCGGAGCTGGAAAGATATTATCCGACGAATGTTCTGGTGACCGGGTTTGACATCATCCCGTTCTGGGTTGTCCGGATGATGCAGATGGGCCTGCACTTCATGAAGGACGATGCCGGAAATCCGGTGGAACCCTTCCACACCGTCTATATTCACGCCTTGGTTCGCGACAAGAACGGCGCGAAGATGTCGAAGTCCAAGGGCAACGTCATCGATCCGCTCGACCTGATCGACGAGTATGGCGCCGATTCGCTGCGCTTCACGCTGGCGATCATGGCGGCGCAGGGGCGAGACGTGAAACTCGATCCGGCCCGTATCGCCGGCTACCGCAATTTCGGTACCAAGCTCTGGAACGCCACGCGCTTTGCTGGCATGAACGGTGTCGCCAACGATCCGAAATTCGTGCCCGAAACATCTTCGCTGACGATCAACCGCTGGATACTCACCGAGCTGTCGCGCACGATCCGCGACGTCACCGAGGCGATCGAGAACTACCGTTTCAATGAAGCTGCGGGCAGCCTGTACCGGTTCGTCTGGAACCAGGTCTGCGACTGGTATCTGGAACTGCTGAAGCCCGTTTTCGGCGGCGATGATGAGGCCGCAAAGGCCGAATCGCGGGCCTGCGTTGCCTATATCCTCGATGAGACCTACAAGCTCCTGCATCCGTTCATGCCCTTCATGACGGAAGAGCTTTGGGCCCAGACCGCAGGCGAAGGCACGGCACGCGACGGCCTGCTCTGCCACGCAGACTGGCCGGCCGCATCTTATGCCGATGACGCTGCTGCCGGTGAGATCAACTGGCTGATCGACCTGGTGTCGGGCATCCGGTCTGTCCGTTCGGAAATGAATGTTCCGCCGGCTGCGATCGCGCCCCTGGTTGTCGTTGAAGCCAGCATGGTGACAAAGGAACGCCTGGAACGCCATGCCGCGGCGATCCGCCGATTGGCGCGTGTCGATGCGATCGATCTTGCGGCGGCTGCGCCGAAGGGGAGCGCGCAGATCGTCGTTGGCGAGGCAACGGTGTGCCTTCCCCTCGGCAGCCTGGTCGATCTGTCGGCTGAAAAGCTGCGGCTGGAAAAGGCGATCGGCAAGGTCGAGCAGGAGCGCGAGCGCATCCTCGGCAAGCTGTCGAACGAGAAGTTCGTCTCCAACGCCCGCCCGGATGTGGTCGATGCCGAGCGTGAACGCCTGGCTGAACTCGATGGCCAGAAGGCATCTCTCGCCGTCGCGTTGGCGACGGTCGCTGACGCCGTTTGAGGGTGAAGCAGCTACGGGGAAGCATGCTGTTCAGCATGCTTATGCCACTGATATATATTTGAAAATGATCATAAAAGGCGGTTTCGGCCGCCTTTTTCTGTTTTATTGATTCTATTTTTCCGTGCCGCAGAGCCTCTGACGCCCGAAAACGTGCCCTCTGCGTCTGCTCATGTCTTCCACGCCGCGCCTGGGGGCCAAAAAATGGCATTGTTGTGTCGAAGTTACAGTTGCGGTGATTTATGGAGGATTATTCCTTTTTCGGCGATTTCTTGATGCAAAGGTAAAATTATTTACCCCATCTTCTCATTTTCACGCGAATCTGGATTTTCTTACGTAAATTTTTGTTGCGCTGATGTGTCCAATTGCGAAATCTAGGTATTTGCCATTCGCCATTCGCAGTCGATAGTTCTTTTCGACAGGTCGGCGTTCGCGTCGGCCAATGATCTGTGTTCAGGGGGGAAACGGATGATCCACACGAAAATCAAGGCGACGATCACGGCGGCGGTTGCTGTACTTTTGACGAGCACGGCCGCAAGTGCCGGCGGTCTCGAGCGCGGCGGCTACAATATTGACCTGCTGTTCGATCCATCGACCTATGCCGCTGAGGCCGCGGCCACATACGTCAATCCGCAACGCGAGCTTGATAATGTGGTGGACGTCAATCCGGCGAACGGCCTTGGTTCCAATGGTGTTGGCGGCGGTCAGACCAATGGTGTTGGTGAAACTGAAGGGTATTGGGTGCCGCGCATCGGCGTGAAGGCCGGTTTCGGCGACAGCATCGACTGCATGGCAGACTATTCGCAGCCATGGGGTGCGCATACCAACCCGGGCTCAAGCTGGGCGGGTGCCAACGACAATATTGAAACCAAGATCGAGAGCGACAACTACGCGGCCACCTGCTCCTATAAATGGGATGCGGGCAAAGGGCAGTTCCGCATAATCGGTGGTGGCTTTTACCAGGAAGTTGGCGGTTTCAAGGAACGCTTTGTCAGCCCTTTCGTGGCTCCAGGGTTTGACGGCGTTGGCCGATTGGATTTGGATGGGAGCGGCTGGGGTTGGCGCGCTGGCGCAGCCTATGAAATCCCCGAATATGCATTTCGGGCGAGCCTCGTTTACAACAGTGCGGTGGATCTCGACGATCTGGGCGGTACAGTCGATCTCACCGGAGTTAGATTGCCGGTCCGCAACGCTGGCGGCGCAGTTATCGGCACCGTTCCGGGCACGAAGTACGACGTATCCAGCTTCGCGTCGATGCCGGACTCTCTGGAACTCAAGGTTCAATCCGGTGTAGCCCCAGGTTGGCTCGTCTTCGGATCGGTCAAGTGGACCGACTGGAGCCAACTGCAGGTCATTCAGGTCACTCCGAACAGCACCGTTGATCCGCGCAACCTTCCAACCAGCCTTGTTCTTCTCTATCGCGACGGTTGGACAGTGACCGGCGGTGTTGGTCACAAGTTCAACGATCAGTGGAGCGGCGCGGCCAGCCTGACCTGGGACCGTGGTACCAGCCATGGCTACGGCAACCAGACTGACAGTTGGACGCTTGGAACCGGCGTATCCTATTCGCCGACCGAAAACGTCGAATTGCGTCTCGCGGGCGCAGTCGGCCTTCTCACCAGCGGTAGCTCCGTCGGTGAAGATGTGAAATACGATTTTGGCAATGATATCGTGACCGCCATTTCGACCTCGCTGAAGGTCAAGTTCTGATCGTTGGAAACAGAGTAAAACAATGGCTCGATGCTCGCATCGGGCCATTTTGGTATGCGCTGGCATTCGTGAAGAAAGATGTGTCCCTGACTTCAGCGCCCATGCGTTTGCATCTGCGCGGAATGGACCGCAGAGCGCGTCTCTAACCCGGGTTTCGTGACCATTAATTTCAATGGCGCTCACGGACAATTCTGTGCTTCCGGCATCACGTTTTGTGACGATTCAGCAACACATTCTTTCTATACTCTGTGACAGCCTGCTGGCTGGCGATTGTGTCTATTTCCCGCCACAAACTGGGAGCACCGATGGACTTGACAAATGCGCCGGTAGGTTTTGAGCATGCGGCGTTTGAGGGTAGATGAGTCATCGCGTTTTCGAAAAAATCCATGTCTCCCATGATGTTACGAAACTTCGAAGCAGCTTTTATTGGCTGTTTGGCAGGGTAGGTATCTGTGAGACGTATGGTGCGGCCGGGATGGGCCGCACTCTTGCCGGAAACGCTGGGTACTGTCTTGGAGATGCCAGTCTGTGCGGCGCTTTCGGCAGGGGCTTATTGGGAACTTTTGTGGACCGGATCTTGGGTTTGAACGGAAGAAATAGACTATCATGCTGATACGCGCTTACCGGTCGTTGACGTTTCTTGTTCTGAGTGTAGCGCTCACGCTGGCCGCTGAGCACCGCATGGCCTATGCGTTCGATCCCAACGCCGGAATCACCAAGGAATCGGGACCTTTCGCCCTCTTCAAGTTCGGTTTTTCCGCCTACAAGAATGGCCGCAAGGACGAGGCAGTCGAAGCTTACCGCTATGCTGCCGAAAAGGGCCATACGGGCTCCCGCTGGGCACTTGCCAATATGTATGCCTATGGCGACGGCGTGGCTGAAAACGACCTCGAAGCCTTCAAGATCTATAACGAGATTGCCGAGAAGGGCGTCGAGCCGGGTTCCGAGGACACCGGATACTTTGTCAATGCGCTGATTTCGCTGGCCGGTTATTATCGTCGCGGCATTCCCGACAGCCCCGTCAAAAGCGATCTCAGCCAGGCGCGCCAGCTTTATTTTCAGGCCGCGTCCACCTTCGGTGTTCCCGAGGCACAGTTCCAGCTTGCGAAGATGCTTCTGTCCGGCGACGGCGGCAGCGTCAATGTTCAGCAGGCGAAGAAATGGCTTAACCGTGCCCGCAAGAACGGTCACGCCGGTGCCATGGGTGTTTTCGGCAATGTGATCTTCCAGGAAGGCCAGACGGCGCGTGGGCTGGCCTACATGACCGCAGCACTTGACCAGTGTACCCCCAAGGAAAGGCCCTGGCTGCAAGCCCTGCAGGAGCAGGCCTTCTCGATTGCTGCCGAAGACGATCGCCGCAAGGCCGTCGCCATGTCGCACAGCATTCATCTCGACAGCGACAGCGATTGAGCCTTAAAGGCGTCAGCCCTTTTCAAGCAGCAAAATTGAATTGCGCCGCCACCGGAACGTGATCGGATGGCTTTTCCCAAGCGCGCACGTGCTTCTCGATATCTGTCGAGATCAATCTGTCCGCCGCTTCCGGCGACAGCATCAGGTGATCGATACGGATCCCAAAGTTCTTTGGCCAGCAACCGGCCTGGTAATCCCAGAACGTATAGAGCGGCGCAGCATCTGTTGTTGAACGGACGGCGTCGGCAAATCCCAGATTTTCGAGCCGGCGGAACGCCTGACGGCTACGCGGCTGGTAAAGTGCATCGTTCTGCCAGACCTTGACGTCCCAGCAATCGTGCGGCTCGGCAATGACGTTGTAGTCGCCAGCGAGAATCAGCGGCTCTTCCAGCGCGAGCCGGCTTTGCGCAAAGGCGTTCAGCCGCTCCATCCAGGATAGTTTATAGGGAAATTTTTCCGTTTCGACCGGATTGCCGTTGGGCAGATAGAGCGAGCAGACGCGGATTGCGCCGCCCTTGACGGAAAATACCCCTTCGATGAACCGGGACTGCTCGTCCGTATCGTCGCCCGGCAGGCCGCGGTTGATTTCGTCCGGCTTGAGCTTCGACAGGATGGCGACGCCGTTGAAGCCTTTTTGGCCATGCGTCTCGACATGGTAGCCAAGCGCTTCGATCTCGGCGCGTGGAAAGCCTTCGTCCATCGTCTTGATTTCCTGGAGGCAAACGATATCGGGCTGCGATTCTTTCAGCCAGGCCACGAGGACGTGGATGCGGGCCCGAACGCCGTTAATGTTCCAGGTAACGATTTTCATACGGATGACGTCCTTTCGGCTGACGGCGCAGGCGCCAGTTCTGCTTTTAGCGCCAGTGCAGCTTTTTCACAAACCCGATGCGGCAGAAAGACGTGTAGAGTGCCCCCGAATTGCTTCCTGATCCCGGCCCGTTATAGTCCGTGCATGATCGATTTGCTCACAACCTACTGGCCGCACATCCTCGCGGCGCTTTCCATTATCCTTGGCGTGCCGGCTGCCATTCACGCAACGATGACCAAGGACGAGGTGCGCTCGGCCCTTGGCTGGGTTGGCGTCATCCTGCTATCGCCGATCATCGGTGCGTTGATCTACGCGGTTGCCGGCATCAACCGCATCCGCCGCTCGTCGATCGGACAGCAGCGGTCGCTGTTCCGCGAGCGCGGACCGGACGCCATGGGCAAGTTCGATATTTCCAGCGCGCTGGTTGCCGAGCGGTTCGGGCAGCGATTCGGCGCGATGAAACTGCTCGGGGATCGTGTCAGCCGGCATCGCATGTGCGGCGGCAACGGCATCACGATGCTGGAAGGCGGCGATATCGCCTATCCAATGATGCTGGAGCAGATCGGTGGCGCGGCGCGCTCCATCCTTCTCGAAACCTATATTTTCGATCGCGATCCGATCGGATTACGATTCGCCGATGCCTTGATCGCGGCTGCCAAACGCGGTGTCGCCGTTCGGGTGCTCATCGATGCCGTCGGTGCGCGCTACTCGGTGCCAAGCATTGTCGGTTACCTGCAGCAAGGCGGCGTCACCGTCAAAGTCTTCAACGGCAACATCATCATGGGGCTGCGGTTGCCCTATGCCAACCTGCGGACTCACCGGAAGATCCTCGTCGTCGATGGCTCGGTCGCCTTTACCGGGGGCATGAACATCCGCTCGGGTTTTACCGGCGAGTTTGCCGGAGAAGGGCAGGCGCGCGACACGCATTTTCGCGTGTCGGGTCCGGTCGTCGCCGACCTTTTCCAGGTGGCGTCCGAAGACTGGCGGTTTTCCAGCCGCGAAGCGCTGGATGGGCCAGCGTGGAAAATCTCGGTGGCGCCGCCGTTGCAGAAACCCACCGTGCTGATACGGGCCGTACCCTCCGGACCGGACCGTGCCAACGAATCCAATCACAAGATGATGATGGGGGCCTTTTCCGTCGCCAGGCGCAACATCCGTATCATGTCGCCCTATTTCCTGCCTGACCGGGAACTGATCAGCGCGCTTGTGACAGCGGCGATGCGCGGGGTCGAGGTCGATATCATCGTGCCTGCCGTCAACAACCTTGTGCTGGTGGATCGGGCGATGACGGCGCAGTTCGACCAGACCTTGAGGGGCGGCTGCCGCATCTGGCGTTCCACGGGTGCCTTCAATCACTCCAAGCTGATGACGGTCGATGACCGCTGGGCCTATGTCGGCTCTTCCAATCTCGATCCACGCTCGCTGCGGCTCAATTTCGAGATCGATCTGGAGGTGCTGGATGCCGGATTTGCTGGCGCCGTCGGGCACAGACTACAGGCCGTTTTGAGCAACGCCCAGCCTGTGACGCTGGCCGGTCTGCGCGCCAAGCCGTTTACGACACGCTTGCTCAACAAGATATTCTGGCTGGGGTCGCCCTATCTCTAGGGCAAGATCTGGCCGTCAGACCGAGAAGCTGGTGCCGCATCCGCAGCTTGCAACCGCGTTCGGATTCTTGATCTGAAACGACTGGCCGAGCAGGTTATCGACGAAATCGATTTCGGAGCCGCTCATATAGACCAGCGACATGCTGTCGATCAGAACTTTGGCCTCGCCCTTTTCGAGGATAAGGTCGTCGTCGTCGGCATCGCCGACCAGGTCGAACTTGTAGGAAAAGCCGGAACATCCGCCGCCTTCGACGGAAACGCGCATGGCCTTTTTCTCGGCATCCGATTTCAGGATCACGGCAATGCGTTTTGCCGCCGAGTCCGAGAGAGTTACGGTATCTATAGTCATATCTACCTCCTACCGGGGTCAAGAACCGGAGAGATTCGCTGTTTACGTCACCCGTTGTCTAAGTTGTGCCGACGGACGGGAAGGGCCAGTTGCGCGGCAAATCCTTGTTTTTATACAAGGTCACGAGCGATTTCCACTCGGTGCTTTCCTGCAGCGCCTACTATAGGTATGAAGGCTTTAATACCGCGTCAATGGGATGCTGAACGGGAAATGACATTGGATAGACATGCGCTTGGTTTCGGTGCCGGTGAACGCGCGATTTTTGCCTCGGATCCATGGGCCAGCCGCGGCCGGCTGTATCCTGAAGCCGGCAGCCCGACGCGCTCCGATTTCCAGCGCGACCGCGACCGCATTGTTCACACGACGGCTTTCCGCCGGCTGAAGCACAAGACCCAGGTCTTCATCGCTGCGGATGGCGATCACTATCGCACCCGGCTGACCCACACGATCGAGGTGGCGCAGATCGCCCGCGCGCTGGCCAGAGCCATGCGGCTGGACGAAGATCTCGCCGAAGGCGTCGCCTTGGTTCATGATTTCGGACACACCCCGTTTGGTCATACCGGCGAGGATGCGCTGCATGAGATGCTCGCGCCCTATGGCGGGTTCGACCACAATGCGCAGTCGCTGCGGATCGTCACGAAACTGGAGCGCCGCTATGCCGAGTTCGATGGCCTCAATTTGACATGGGATAGCCTGGAAGGGTTGGTCAAGCACAACGGCCCGCTGGTGGCCGCGAACGGCGAGGGGACGCGCGGTCCGGTACCTCAGCCCATTCTCGACTATTGCGCGCTGCACGATCTGGAACTCGCCAGTTTTGCCAGCCTAGAGGCTCAGGTCGCCGCGATTGCCGACGATATCGCCTACAACACCCACGATATCGATGATGGGCTGCGCTCGGGTTACCTCACGTTCGAGATGCTGGAGGAGATACCGTTTCTCGCCGGGCTGATGCGCGAGGTCGGCGATCGTTATCCAGGGCTGGAAGCCAGCCGCTTCACCCATGAAATCATGCGCCGGCAGATTACTGCGATGGTCGAGGACGTGATCACCGTTGCGCAGGACAATCTCAAGGATATTCGCCCACAAAGTGCTGCCGACGTGCGCAATGCCGGCAGGGTGATTGCGACCTTCTCGCAGGCCATGGCGGAAACGGACAAGCAGATCAAGACAATGCTGATGACGCGGATATACCGCCATCCCGATGTCATGCGGGTGCGCAAGGACGCTGCGCTGATCGTCACCGATCTCTACAAGGCCTTCATGGCCGATCCGCGTGAGATGCAGAAACACTACTGGATTGACCAGATCCCGGGTATGGCGGAACCGGCCAAGGCCCGCCATGTCGGCGACTACCTGGCCGGGATGACCGATACTTACGCAATTTCCGTGCACAGGCGTTTGTTTGACCATACCCCTGATTTGCGGTAGTCACCGCGCCGGTTGGCGGCAGCATCAAGCATATCGGGCTGCCGGTGATGTGAACGATAGGAACGCGGCCTTGCGCCTTCGGGCGAAGCTGAGCGGATGGGTGTTATGAATCTTTTCACTGACTTCGGATCAAGAATTAAAAACGTTCTGGAAGCGCTTGATATCGTGCGTGAAAACCGATCATCGCTGGATTTCAGCCGAATCAGCGTGGAATCGCCACGCGATGCCAGCCATGGCGATGTTGCGACCAACGCCGCAATGGTGCTGGCCAAGCCGCTCGGCACCAATCCGCGCGCACTGGCTGACCAGATCGTCGCCAAGCTGCAGGAAGACCCGGAAGTCATTGGCGTTTCTGTCGCTGGCCCTGGCTTCATCAACGTCAAGCTTTCGGTCGCTTACTGGCAAAAGCTGCTGACCGTGATGGTCGCTGAAGGCACCGAATACGGCAAGAGTGCTGTTGGGGCCGGCCGCAAAGTCAATGTCGAATATGTCTCGGCCAACCCGACCGGCCCGATGCATGTTGGCCATTGCCGCGGCGCCGTTGTCGGCGATACGCTTGCCAACCTGCTTGAGTTCGCCGGTTACGAGGTGACAAAGGAATATTACATCAACGATGCCGGCTCGCAGATCGACACGCTCGCCCGCTCTGCCTTTCTGCGCTATCGCGAGGCACTGGGCGAAAAGATCGGCGAGATTCCGGCGGGGCTCTACCCTGGCGATTATCTCGTGCCGGTCGGAGAGGCGCTGGTCGCTGAATACGGCTCAAGCCTGCGGATCATGCCCGAAGACAAGTGGATGCCGCTCGTCAAGGAGCGTACCATCGCTGCGATGATGGTGATGATCCGCGAGGACCTGGCTGCTCTCAACGTGCACCATGACGTATTCTTCTCCGAACGCACGCTACATGCGGACGGTGCAACGCGCATTCGTAACGCCATCAACGACCTGACCTTCAAGGGCCACGTCTACAAGGGTACGTTGCCGCCACCGAAGGGGCAGTTGCCAGAAGATTG
Organism: Pararhizobium sp. DWP3-4; assembly: GCF_049898205.1. Classification (NCBI taxonomy): domain Bacteria; kingdom Pseudomonadati; phylum Pseudomonadota; class Alphaproteobacteria; order Hyphomicrobiales; family Rhizobiaceae; genus Pararhizobium; species Pararhizobium sp. DWP3-4. The sequence goes on from NZ_JAFCXF010000004.1 coordinate 338,778, forward strand.
GGAAGACCGCGAGCAGACGCTGTTCCGCTCGACCGAAGTTGGCGACGATATCGACCGGCCGCTGATCAAGTCGGACGGTTCCTATACTTATTTCGCTGCCGACGTTGCCTATTTCAAGGATAAGTTCGATCGCGGCTTCAACGAGATGATCTATGTTCTCGGCGCTGACCATGGCGGCTACGTCAAGCGGCTGGAGGCTGTGGCGCGGGCTGTATCCGGCGGCGCTTCGAAACTGACGGTATTGCTGTGCCAGTTGGTCAAGCTCTCCCGCGATGGCGAACCCGTGAAGATGTCGAAGCGGTCGGGTGATTTCGTCACGCTGCGGGATGTCGTTGAAGAGGTCGGCCGCGATTCGGTGCGCTTCATGATGATCTACCGCAAGAGTTCTGAGCCGCTGGACTTCGACTTTGCCAAGGTGACAGAACAGTCGAAGGATAATCCAGTCTTTTATGTGCAGTACGCCCATGCGCGCTGCATGTCGGTATTTCGCCAGGCGAGCGCGGCGTTTCCGGATATCGATTTCGCAACCGTCGATCTCGCTGGTGCCATCGACGGCAACATCTCTGATTCGAACGAGCTTCAGCTGGTTGCCAAACTGGCAGAATATCCGCGTATTATCGAGGCCGCGGCACTGTCCCAGGAGCCTCATCGGATCGCATTTTACCTTTACGATCTTGCCAGCGCCTTCCACGCGCACTGGAATAAAGGTAAAGAGTCTCCAGAATTACGTTTTGTTAACGATAAAAATGGAGAATTGACTATTGCCAGACTTGGGCTGGTGCGTGCTGTCGCCTCGGTGTTGAAATCGGGCCTGTCTATTACAGGTACCGCTGCACCGGATGAGATGCGATAGTATTGTCACCATTTACCCACAATGCACTGGCAATGACTGGCTAGTAGTTGTGAGTGGAGCGTATGGCAGACAAACAATTGGCACGAAGCGGTACTGCGGATTTCGGCGTTTTGGCGGACGATGATCCGTTGGCAGAACTTGCCCGCATTGTCGGCTACGACAATCGGCCTGCGGTCCAGCAGCTGCAGGAACTCGAACGCCATCGCGAGATGGTGAGCAGGGAGCCTGTGTTCACCGAGCCGGTTCTCGATCTCGAAGACGAGCTCCTGCGCGAATTCGATGTCTACGATGCGCCGCAGGTTGCTCCCGCAGTTCATGCTCCCGGGCCGGTCTACCTCGAGGAGCCGGTGTCCTTCGCGCCGCTTGCCGAAGAATATCATGCTGCCGATGCGTATGCTGCAGAGCAGTCTGTCGTCGAGCCCCAAGCTGTAGAAATGGCCGCGCCGGTTGTTGACGCGGTGACGTCAGCCGAAAGCATCGAGCCGGTTGCCGCCGAACAGCCAGTTTTCGTCGAGCCGGTTTCGCAGCAGGACGTTGCGTTCGAGGTGAGTGCGCCCGAGAATTCTCTGGCAAGTTCATGGTCACAGGAGCCTGAGGCGCCGGTAGCCGGCACTATTCCGGAAGCGGATAACGGCTGGGCAGTCGAGCAATGGAGCGAGCCGGTTGACGGCGCGGATCTGGAGCGCGAGCTCGAACTTTCGATCAGCTACGACGATGCGCAGGTCGAAGCGGCGCAAGTCGAAACACATCCGGTGCCGACCTCCCACCTTGGGCCGGAACAGGATTTTTCTGCGCCGGCCTTTGCAGGCGTGGCTCAGCCAAGTGTTGCATCCCCCGTGTTCGAAAGCCCGGTTGCTCCCGAGCCTGTAGATTACTCCCCATCCGTAAGCGCACAGCCTGTCATCGAGCCCGAAGCTTCGATGCAGTCCGAATTGCCAGAATGGCAAGACGAGCCGGCGCCCGTATCTGGCGACATCGTTATCTCGCCAGAGAATGCAAATGGCATCGATGCGCTTCTGGCCGATATCGAGCGCTTTCCGGTTCCGTCAAAAGCGGAGGTGAAGGCCGCCACTCCGGCCGACGCCGCCCGCAAGGTCAACTATCCGTTTACGCCGACGTTCAGCCGTGCGACGCCCGTCGCTACCAATGGCGGGCCATCGTCGCAAAAGGCGTATGCGACGCCGCTGGCTGCTGCCGTCGTGGCTGCGCCGGTGACGGCGGCTGTCGCCGAGGCCGCTTATCAACCGGCGGCGTTGGCCGCCGATCCGGTGGTGATCGAAGCTGCCGCCGCCTTGAAGCCGCCCGTCAACGCGGAGCCGGATTTCGATCTCGATACGTTCGAACTGGATCTTTCCGATATAGATATCAACTTGGATATCGACCCTTCGGAGTTTGAGCCGGCAGTGGAAGAGATTGGCATCGCGGCCGCCGAACCGGTAGCCGCCGTGCCGATTATTCCTGTAGCCGCACCTGAACGCTACATTCCGGAGGCCGTTGAAGAGGTTCGCGAGGAGCCGGAAAGCGCCTTGGCGTTCGATCCGTCGATGATTTCAGAAACGGAAGAAAGCCTGACGGCGATTGCCGATCTCAACGTTCCGCACTTGCCTGTTGTCGAGCAGGAACGTCCGGCTGCTCATCACCCGGATTACGATCTCGACATCGATGCTGAAATGGCCCAGCTTTTTGCCGCACCTGGCCGCAATGCACAGAGCGGCGATCACAGCGCCAGCGCAGCGCAGCCTGCTGCGCCTGTTCAGTCGTCCGGTGCTCGCGTCGAAGAGGATTTCGACGAGTTTGAAAAAGCCATGGAAGAGGACTTCCGCCGGTCGCTCAACCAGCCACAGAACAATGATCCGTCTTCGGACCGCCTTGCCGTCGGCTCCGGCTATGCCGCCAGCAACGATTACGATTACGAGCGCCGCGGTTCGGGCCGGCGGCGCCTGGCGCTGTTGGCAGCGACCGTTGCCGGGCTGGCGATTTTTGGCGGCGTCGGCGTCTATGCCTTCATGGGCGGTACCGGTTCGGCGCTATCCGGCGGCGAGCCGAAAATCATCCTGGCGGACAAGTCGCCGGTAAAGATGGTGCCAGTTGAAAAGGGCGGGAAAACCGTTCCGAACCAGGACAAGGCCGTTTACGACCGTGTTGCCGGTGCGCAGGACACCACGCCTCAGCAAGGTACGCTGGTTTCTTCCACAGAAGAGCCGATGGATGTGGTTCAGCGGACGCTGACGCCGGAAAATCTGCCAAATGAAGGTGCCGATGACGACCTTCCCGGCGTGATCCCGGTGGATGAAGACGGTAGTACCCGGCTGTTGCCGGATGGACAGACAGCGGACAGTGCGGCAGCCGATGCGGAACAGTCGCCTGCGGTGTCGCCGCGCAAGGTTCGCACGATGATCGTCAAGCCGGACGGTACGCTGGTCGCCCGCGAGGAGCCGGTGGCTGAGCCGGAGCCGGAGACGAATGTTGCCGCCAATAACGGCGATCCCCAGGTCAATGTCGTGAAGACGACGACCTTGACCAAGCCGATTGAGACGGCCTCCACGCCGAAATCGCAACCGGTGGTGGAACAGCTTGACGAGCAGGGGCAGAAGAGTGCGCTTGCCGAAGCTGCCGCCGTAACGGTCGATGAAACCGCCCCGGTCCGCGCCGTCAAGACGACGGATGTTGCCGAGGCCAATCCAGTACCGCAGACGCGCCCGGTTGCTGAACAGAAGGTTGTCGACACGTTCAAGTCCGACATCGCTGCAACGCAGCCAGCTGCCGAAGTGAAACCGGTGGAGACTGCCTCGATTGCGCCCGGTACTTATGTGATCCAGATCGCATCGCTGCCGTCTGAAGCCGAAGCCCAGACGTCCTACAAGACGCTCTCCGGTAAGTTCGGCAGTGTCATCGGCGGCAAGGGTGTCGATATCAAGAAGGCTGAGATTGCGGGCAAGGGAACCTATTACCGGGTTCGTATTCCGGCCGGCTCCCGCGACGCCGCCAACGCGATGTGCGCGCAGTACAAGAGCGCCGGCGGCAGCTGCCTTGTGACGCGATAATCTCGTCCAGCCATCAAGCTTTTGAAGGCGCGGCCCAACGGCCGCGCCTTTTGCATGTCCGGACCTTGCCGCAACAGCTGGGAATGGTGAGGCAAGACGAGAAACCGGCTTTCGCCTTGCCGAGCGCTGCGGCTATCATGCGGTATGACCGAATCAAAAGCATTCATTTCAGGCTGCAAAGGCCTGACCATCACCCCGGACGAAAAGGCATTCTTTGCGGACGAGCGTCCGTGGGGCTTCATCCTGTTCGGACGCAATATCGGCGAAGCTAACCAGATCGCCGATCTGACGGCGTCCTTGCGCGACAGTATCGGCAATCCCAATGCTCCGGTGCTGATCGACCAGGAAGGCGGCCGCGTCCAGCGCATCCGCCCACCGATCGTGCAGCAGTATCCAAACGGAGCGGCCATCGGCGAAATCTACCGCCGCGATCGCGAACAGGGTTTGCGCGCCGCCTGGCTGATGTCGCGCCTGCATGCGTTTGACCTGATGCGGTTCGGCATCAATATCGATTGTCTGCCGGTGCTGGACGTGCCGATCGAGGGCAGCAGCGACGTTATCGGCAACCGTGCCTATGGCTACGACCCGCGCGCTGTTGCGGAAATCGGCGCTGCGGCAGCTGCAGGTCTGAAGGCCGGCGGCATGCTGCCGGTAATGAAGCACATGCCGGGGCACGGGCGGGCGTTCGTCGATTCACATCACAAGCTGCCGGTGGTCGATATTTCCTTCGACGAACTGGCCAAAAGCGACTTTCTGCCTTTCGTGGCATTGAAGGACGAACTGATGGGCATGTCGGCTCATATCGTTTTCACTGCCATCGATCCGGACAATCCGGCAACGACATCGGCCAAGGTGGTGCAAGACGTCATTCGCGGCCATATCGGTTTCGATGGTCTTTTGATGTCGGACGACGTCTCGATGAATGCGCTGGCGGGCGATATCGAGGCGCGGGCGCGCGGCATTATTGCAGCAGGGCTTGATCTGGTGTTGCATTGCCATGGCATCATGGATGAAATGCATCAGGTAGCGCGGGCCGTACCGGTCATTTCCGGAGACAGGCTGCGCCGTGTGAAGGCTGTTGAGGCTGGTTTTGCCAAGCCCGACGCTTCGGACGAGGCGGCGTTGCGCGACGAGTTTAACGGCATGCGGACTATCGCATGAACTGATTCCAGGGGCAGGGTAATCGTGAGCAACGCCGGCGACATGCAGAAGAAACCGACGACACGGGCGCCGATGGACCCGCTGTGGCAGGATGAGCCCTCCGATCGCGGCCTGCACGAGGAAGAGCTGGTCGTCGATATAGCCGGTTTCGAAGGTCCGCTCGACCTTCTCCTGCATCTTGCCCGCAATCAGCGCGTGGACCTTTCCCGTATTTCCGTGTTGGCGCTGGCCGAACAGTATATCGCCTTCATCGAGCGTGCCCGCAGCATCCGGCTTGAACTTGCGGCAGATTATCTGGTGATGGCCGCTTGGCTCGCGTTCCTGAAATCCCGCCTGCTGATCCCCCAGCAGGCAAAGGACGAGGGGCCGTCGGGCGAGGAGATGGCGTCTGCGCTGGCCTTCCGCCTCAAGCGTCTCGAAGCCATGCGCGAGGCGGCCACCCGGCTGATCAACCGCAACCGGCTTGGCCGTGACGTGTTTGCCCGTGGCGCGCCAGAACATATTCCGGTCGAAAAGAAATCCGCCTTCGAGGCCTCGCTCTACGATCTGCTCCATGCCTATGCGTCGTTGCGCCAGCGCGAGGCGGTGATGCAGGTGACGATCGAGAAGCGGCAGGTCTGGTCACTTGCCGACGCGCGGCTTCTGCTTGCCCGGTTGATCGGCGATATGGTCGACTGGACGGCGCTTGATCATTTTCTGCTGCGCTACATGACGAGCCCGAAGGAACGCGCCACGGCGATTGCCAGTTCCTTTGCCGCTTCGCTGGAAATGGTGCGGGAGGGGCGTCTCGAAATCCGCCAGGACGGCGCATTTGCGCCGATCTACCTTCGCCAGGGACCAAATCCACTCACCGCCGATGTGTTGGCGGATATGGAGGCGGGGCGTGATTGATCCGCAAGAGCGCCTGCCGGGGATGAACGAGGAAGAGGACGGCGCAGAGACAACCACATTCCGGATTGACCCACGGATTGAACTGGAGGCCGAGCGGATCGCCGAGGCACTGGTTTTCGCCTCGGCCCAGCCAGTCTCCGAGGGCTATATTGCGGCACGCCTGCCACAGGGGGCAGACGTCCGGCGCATCATGATGCGGTTGAAATCCATATATGCCGGGCGGGGTGTCAATCTGGTGCAGGTTGCCGATTACTGGGCGTTCCGCACCGCAGCCGATCTCTCCTTCGTTGTGCAGACCGATGAAAACGAGGTGCGCAAACTGTCGCGTGCGGCCCTCGAAGTGCTGGCAATCATTGCCTACCATCAGCCGGTGACGCGGGCTGAAATCGAGGATATTCGCGGTGTCCAGACCTCCAAGGGCACGCTCGACGTGCTGATGGAGGCCGGCTGGATTCGTTTTCGCGGCCGCCGGCGCACGCCCGGCAGGCCCGTGACATTCGGCAGCACGCGGGAATTCCTCGATCATTTCGGGCTGGAGGAGCTGCGTGACCTTCCGGGCCTTGAGGAATTGAAGGGGGCAGGACTGCTGTCCGGCCGCATTCCGGCCAATTTCCAGATCCCGGTACCGCTGGGCGACGACGGTTTTGGCGAGGACGAAGATCCGATTACCCAGCTCGACCTGGAAGAGCTCGGCCTCCTGCCGCCGACGGGCGGAGACGGCGATTAGGGCCACGTCTTTATCCTCTCCATTCGCTGGCTTATCTGGTCACGTCCTCGTGAACAATGCGCTGGAAAGTCCGGTTAGTCATACAGTTGGCTGTATCTCCGCCGCAGTCTCGGTGTAAGGATTGCGCGACGGGCGCCTTTCCGCTAACCAGCGAAACGGATTGCTGTTTGAAAAAGATGGTTGAACATCTTAAATCGGGGTTACAGGCTTCAAGGGAGTAAGAATATGGGTTCGTTTAGTATCTGGCATTGGCTGATCGTTCTGGTCGTCGTTCTGCTTCTGTTCGGCCGCGGCAAGATTCCGGAACTGATGGGCGACGTTGCCAAGGGCATCAAGAGCTTCAAGAAGGGCATGACCGAAGACGAGACGACGGCGACCGCCGACAAGCGCGTCGACGGCAAGACGGTCGAACACAAATCCGACGAAGTCCGCTGATCATGCATTTTGTTCAGGGCCTGACCTGTCCGGGCAGGCCCTGTCGCCTTCGGTTTTGTGGAGTTCCTGAGAATGCTTGATGTCGGCTGGACCGAGCTTGTCGTTATCGCCATCGTTCTGATCATCGTGGTTGGTCCGAAGGATCTGCCGCCAATGTTGCGAACCTTCGGCAAGATGATGACGAAGATGCGCGGCATGGCAAACGATTTCCGCCAGCAATTCGACGAAGCTCTCAAGGAAGCGGACCTCGACGACGTGCGAAAGACGCTGAGCGACGCACAAAAGCTCAACCCGGCCCACACCATCCGCGAGGCGATGAACCCGCTCAGGCAGATGGGCAACGATATAAAGGCCGATTTGCAAAAGGCGACCGCCGCTGATTCAACAGCAAAGGCGCAGGACACCGTGCCTCCGGCCACTGTTTCTGCAGAGGCCGCCGTGCCTTCCGACCAGCCCAAGGTCGATCCGGTTGCCGCTGCCGCTATCGCATCCGCAGCCAAGCAGATGGACCGTGCCGCCGAGGCCGAAAAACCGAAGGCCAAGCGCGTTGCCAAGCCGAAGACGGTGGTAGCCGAAGTCGCTGTTTTGCCAGTTGCAAAGGCGCCGGCGAAAAAGGCGAAAGTGGTCTATTCCGGTGATGTGAAGCCGGCCGTCAGCAAACCGGCTGCAAAGACCACGAAGAAAAAAGGTGACGCATGAGCGGCGATATCGAAGACAAGCCCCAGCCGCTGATGGCGCATCTGATCGAATTGCGCGCGCGCCTGATGTGGGCTGTCGGGGCGTTTTTCGTGGCGTTTCTTGTCTGCTTCTATTTTGCCAAGGGTATTTTCAACATTCTGGTCCAGCCTTTCAAATGGGCCGTGGACTGGGCTGGTCTCAATCACGGTTCGGTTGAGTTGATCTACACCGCGCCGCAGGAGTTTTTCTTCACCCAGATCAAGGTGGCGATGTTCAGCGCGCTGGTGATCGCGTTTCCGGTGATCGCCTCGCAGGTCTACAAGTTCGTGGCGCCGGGGCTCTATAAAAACGAGCGGGCGGCTTTCCTGCCGTTTCTGATTGCCTCGCCGCTGCTGTTCATCCTGGGCGGGTGTCTGGTCTATTTCTTCTTCACGCCGATGGTCATGTGGTTCTTCCTGGCCATGCAGCAGGATGGCGGCGAAGGGCAGGTGTCGATCCAGCTTCTGCCCAAGGTGTCTGAATATCTGAGCCTGATCATGTCGCTGATCTTCGCGTTCGGCCTGGTGTTCCAGCTGCCGGTCATCACCACATTGCTTGCGCGCGTTGGGTTCGTGACGGCGGACGGCCTGAAGGCAAAGCGGAAATACGCGATTGTCATCGCTTTTATCGCTGCAGCCATCCTGACGCCGCCGGATCCGGTGTCCCAGATCGGCCTTGCTCTGCCAGCCATCCTTCTCTACGAGATTTCCATCTACACGGCCCGACTCATCGAGCGGCAACGGGCGCGCGACGCTGCTGCGCGCGCGGTTGCCGAGGCGGAAGAAAACGTCGGCTGATACGCGAGCCGTATCCGCCGACGCGTTCGGGTCTCAGTTTTTACCAAGACCGATCAGGACCTGAACGACCATGCTTGATATCAAATGGATTAGGGACAATGCCGAAACCCTGGACGCCGCACTGGCAAAGCGCGGCGCCGAGCCCTTGTCGGCTGCACTGATTTCGCTCGATGAAAAGCGTCGTTCCCTCGTTCAGTCGCTGCAGGACATGCAGTCGCGCCGCAATGCCGCCTCCAAGGAGATCGGTGCTGCGATGGCGCAGAAGAACAGCGAGCTTGCCGACAAGCTGAAGGCGGAAGTGGCCGAGTTGAAGACCACGATGCCGGCGCTGGAAGAGGAAAACCGGCTGACCGATGCCGCTCTCATCGAGGCGCTGTCCAGCATTCCCAACATTCCGCTCGACGATGTTCCGGTCGGCAGCGATGAGCATGGCAACGTGGTCAAGCACAGCCATGGCCAGAAACCGGGCTGGAATCACAAGCCGAAGGAACATTTTGAAATCGGCGAAGAGCTTGGCTGGCTCGATTTCGAGGGTGCCGCCAAAATCGCCGGTTCGCGCTTCACCATCGTCAAGGGTCAGCTGGCGCGTCTTGAGCGGGCGCTCGGGCAGTTCATGCTCGACCTGCACACAAGCGAACACGGCTATCTCGAAGTCCAGCCGCCGCTGATGACGCGTGACGAAGCCATGTACGGCACGGGACAGTTGCCAAAATTCTCCGAGGATCTGTTCAAGACCACGGATGGCCGCTGGCTCATTCCAACCGCCGAAGTGCCGCTCACCAATATGGTGCGCGAACAGATCCTCGACGCCGATACTTTGCCGTTGCGCTTTACGGCTTTGACGCCTTGCTTCCGCTCGGAGGCCGGGTCCGCTGGCCGCGACACTCGGGGCATGCTGCGCCAGCATCAGTTCAACAAGGTCGAACTCGTTTCGATTACCGATGCGGAAAGCTCGATCGATGAGCATGAGCGTATGACGGCCTGTGCAGAAGAAGTCTTGAAGCGCCTCGGCCTGCACTACCGCGTCATGACGCTCTGCACCGGCGACATGGGTTTTGGCGCCCGCAAGACCTACGATCTGGAAGTCTGGCTGCCGGGGCAGGATGCCTATCGCGAAATTTCATCCTGCTCGGTCTGCGGCGATTTCCAGGCGCGGCGGATGAACACCCGCTACCGGGTTAAGGACGACAAGGCCCTGAAGTTCGTTCATACGCTGAACGGCTCTGGTACCGCTGTCGGCCGCGCGCTGATCGCCGTCATCGAAAACTATCTGAATGAAGACGGTTCGGTAACCATCCCGGACGTATTGTTGCCCTATATGGGCGGCCTCACGAAGATCGAAAAGGCCGGTTGAGCCGCGTCTTGCGGCAGGGGTTGAGATGCGAATTCTGCTGACAAATGACGATGGCATCCACGCCGAAGGCCTTGCCGTGCTCGAACGGATCGCCCGGACGATTTCCGACGATGTCTGGGTGGTGGCGCCGGAAACAGACCAGAGCGGCCTTGCGCATTCCCTGACCTTGTCGGAACCGTTGCGGCTGCGGCAGATTTCGGAAAAGCACTTTGCCCTGCGCGGCACGCCGACCGATTGCGTCATCATGGGCGTGCGCAAGGTTCTCGATATCAAGCCGGACCTGATTTTGTCCGGGGTCAATGTCGGCGCCAACATGGCCGATGACGTCACCTATTCCGGCACGATCGCCGGCGCCATCGAAGGCACGCTGCAGGGCATCCGCTCGTTTGCGCTGAGCCAGGCTTTTCGTCATGCGGATGGCGGCATCGTGCCGTGGGACGTCGTGGAAACCCATGCGCCAAAACTGCTGAAGAAGCTGATACCGCTCGATCTGCCGGACGGGACCTTCCTCAACCTGAATTTCCCCAACTGTTCGGCTGATGCGGTGACCGGTACCGAGGTCACCTGCCAGGGCAAGCTTGATTTCGGCCTGTCGATCGACGAGCGCTCCGATGGGCGAGGCCATCCATACTACTGGCTTCGTTTCGGCGAGCGCTTCGGTGATTTCAGGGCTGGAACCGATATCCATGCGATCCGCGAGCACAAGATTTCCGTGACCCCGTTGAAGCTCGACCTGACCGATTATGCCGTACAGGATCGTGTTGCCCGCGCGCTTCTCGATGGAGAGGGCGATTGAGCCCGCGCGTCGTCGAGCAGGAGGGGTTTGCCGCCTTGGTGTTGCGCCTGCGGGCCGAGGGCATCTCCAACAAGGAGCTGCTCAACGCTGTCGAGCAGACGCCACGGTCCATTTTCACTCCGCCGCAATATCAGGAAAATGCCTATTCTTCCCGGCTCGTTCCGCTGGAATGCGGCGCCTTCATGGAAGGGTTCGATTTTGCCGTGCGGCTTTTGCACTGTCTGAATATCAAGGCGGGGCAGCGCGTCCTTGAAGTTGGTACCGGCAGCGGGTTTACCGCCGGCGTGATGGGACGGATGGCCGAGCGGGTGCTGACGATCGAGCGTTACAAGACGCTTGCGACCGGCGCCCAGCGAAACCTCGAAAAGGCCGGTATCCGCAACGTGATCGTGCGCCAGGCGGATGGAAGTATCGGGCCGACGGGCGAGGGAACCTTCGACCGCATCCTGGTAACCACCGCATTCTCCAGCTTGCCGCGGGTGTTTTCCGATCACCTCGTCTCGGGTGGCGTTCTCATCGTACCGATCATGATGAGCGAAACCGAATGCCGTATCGTCCGGTTGACGCGCACCGGCAGCCGGTTTGACCGGGAAGATCTCTTCGAGGCGCCTTATCTGCCGTTCGTTGCGCAGGTCGCGTCCTTTCTCTGAGTTCCGAAACGTTCTTTTTTCACAGCACGATTTTTCGGGTGGGACCCGAGAATCGTTATGTGCGAGCACTGATTCCGTCGTTTGTTGCGGTCGTGAAGCGCGCCTGCGTGCATTCCATTTTGCTTGTTAAGGGATTTATTGTTGCGAAAACAAAATGTTAATTTTCCGTTAATTTTGGTCAGTTTGACGCAAGCCTCGGGGCCTAACCGAACATGCAGACGAGCTGACCTCTGACCGGAAACGTATGTGTCAGTTCCATTCCAGGCGCCAAAACGCAGGAGACGGCAGATGCACATCGCAAACAGACTGACCTCGGCAGCCGCCGGTGACGGCCTGAACAATCTTGCCGGCCGGGCTGCAGCACAAGGTGCTTCTGGCGCCCGGGAAGACGGCGCCGCGCCCGCATTGCCGGCGGGCGGCTACGATCCGTCCTCGCGTGTTTCGCTGTCCGCCGAAGCTCTTCTATTCCTTGGCCGAACCAAGCGGGTGCAGGAAAAATACCCGGCACTGACAAAAGACGAATGGAGCAACACGCTTTCACCGCAACTCGCCGCCCGCGAATATCAAGCTTTCGGAAAATATGGCGAGACTGGTGACCACAAGGCCTATTACCGCGCCTTCATCGAGTACTACGACAACTTGCGTCCGGAAGATCAGAACAGCCTTCGCTATTTCGGCACCAGGGATGCGGCCATCGCGGGGGCTCGCTCCGTCGCTTACAGCGACGAAAGCGGCATAGCCGGCGGATCGACATTCCAAACGCTCGTCAGCGTCCTGCTGGACGCCGACAAGGTACAGTCGGAGTTGACCGGACCGAGGGACGGCGGCGGAATGATAACCGGCGATATGTTCGGCTGGGATACCGGGACTATCAGTTACGAGGATGTCACGCAGACACGCAGCCTTGTGTCCGGAATAGAACAGTTCTATCGCGAAAATTTCTAAGCCAAAACGCCCCCTTAAAATCGTAATTTGCGGTTTTTTGCCTTGAAGCCATCACGTCCCGGTCAAGGCCAAGGGCTTTGACAAATCGAGACGGCGCGCTTGCGGGCCTGCGTTTCGGCCTGTCCTGGCCAGGATCTGCCATTCGATATGGCGTGCCATAATCATCATGGTTATCAATTCATCAAAAAAAGTAGAAGCTAATATCGGTTTTAACCGTGCGGTAACTCTAATGCGTTTTAATCATTTCACACCGAGTTGTGTTCCAAGTGGGTAAAGTGTCATGCGTATTAGAGTTTCGTCGAGTGTGGGAAAATCCGCTGTTCGCTTGCTTGCAGCGTTATTGCTGGCAAGTGTAGCGACAGGATGCAGCTCCGATGCAAGCCGCTTTGGCGGGCTTTTTTCGAAGTCCGATAATCTAACGACCAGCTCGATATCCGGCAGCAATGTCCCAATTCCGCGCAGTGATGTGCAGGGTGGAGGTCTGGCGGCGGCCCCAGTGGGGCAGGTCAATCGCCAAGAGGCGGTCAGTCAGCCTTTCCCGGATCCGGTCAATACGGCATCGGCGCCGGTCTCTCGTGCCCGGGAAGCTTCGACGCCGATCAACGTTCAGCGCGGAGTCCTTGCTGATCCTACGGCAAAGGCCCGCGACACCTCGCTCTCCCAGCCATTCCCGGCGGCGCGTGAAACCGCAAAGGCTGGCCGGAATCTCAATGCTGATCCGATCACGACGGCGACGACATCCAAGGGTGGCTGGTCTACAACGAATGCGCCTGCCGTCCTGCTGCGTCAGGGCGATACGGTCGCTACGCTCTCCAAGCGGTTTGGCGTGCCGGAGAAGGAAATTCTCAAGGCTAACGGCTTGACGTCTTCATCCCAGGCGGAGCCGGGCCAGCGCATTCTGATCCCGACCTTCGGCGTTGCCGGCAGCGCCGCCAAGGCATCCGCATCGGACGCGGCGGCCAGCCTCGATGTCGACAAGCAGAAGAATGTTCCGGTCCAGCCGGACAGCCGCGACGTGGCAATCCTGCCCGGCCAGTCCCAGTCCCGTGAAAAGGGCGTCAACCGCACCGATATGGCTGCCGGTAAGCAGCCGGTTTCCGGCGATGGTAACGGTCAGGGCGGGGCCTACACAGTCAAGGCAGGTGATTCCATCAACCGGATTGCCAAGGCAAACGGCGTGTCGGTCGATGCACTACGCAAGGAAAACGGCCTGACCAGTGCTGCAATCCGCATCGGCCAGACGTTGAAAATTCCGGGCGGCAATGCTTCGGGTGCAGATCAGGTCGTCACGGCTTCTGTTCCGAAGAAGGCCGACGCGAAGATTGCCAAGGCAGACGGCACGAAGCCGGCCGAATATACGGCGCCGGTCGCCAAGCAGTCGGTGACGGAAGTCGCATCGAAAGAAGACACGACTGAGGCGTCGCCGAAAGCCACAGGCATCAGCAAGTATCGCTGGCCGGTTCGCGGTGCAGTGATTGCCGGATACGGCGCCAATGTCGAAGGCAACCGCAACGACGGCATCAACATCTCGGTTCCTGAGGGCACGCCGATCAAGGCCGCCGAAAACGGTGTGGTCATCTATTCCGGCAGCAGCCTCAAGGAACTCGGCAATGCCGTTCTGGTTCGCCATGACGACGGCACGGTCACGGTCTACGGCAACGCTTCGGAACTGAAGGTTCAGCGCGGCCAGAAGATCCAGCGGGGCCAGACGCTGGCAGCATCCGGCATGAGCGGCACGGCAACGCAGCCGCAGGTACACTTCGAGGTGCGCAAGAACGCCAGCGCAGTCAACCCGACGACGTTCCTGGAATAGTCCGGGGCTCCCATCGATCATTAAAAGAAAAGCCCCGTTTCGGGGCTTTTCTTTTGCGTTCAGACCAGATCGATTTTCTTTTGCGAGCGGCCCGCGAGGTCCTGGATGAATTGCCAGGCGACACGGCCGGAGCGCGCGCCGCGCGTCGTGCTCCATTCCAGTGCGTCGGCGTGAAGCTGCTTGGGGTCGGCCTCCAAGCCGAAATGCGCGGCATAACCGTCGATCATCGCCAGATAGTCGTCCTGGCTGCATTTGTAGAACCCGAGCCAGAGCCCGAAGCGATCGGACAGCGAGACCTTTTCTTCGACTGCTTCGGACGGATTGATCGCCGTCGATTGCTCGTTTTCCATCATGTGACGCGGTAAAAGGTGGCGCCGGTTGGATGTTGCATAAAGCAGCACATTTGCCGGCCGCCCCTCGATGCCGCCGTCGAGCACGGCTTTCAGCGATTTGTAGGACGTGTCGTCGTGATCGAACGAGAGGTCGTCGCAGAAGACGATGACCGGAACAGGGGCAGCTTTCAGGATTTCCATCAGGGTCGGCAGCGTGGCGATATCCTCGCGGTGCACCTCGACCAGTTTCAGGCGGATGCCGGCATCTGCAGAAACGCTGGCGTGAACCGCCTTGACCAGGGAGGATTTGCCCATTCCGCGCGCCCCCCAGAGCAGCACGTTGTTGGCCGGAAAGCCTTGCGCAAACCGAAGCGTATTGTCGAACAGGATATCGCGGACATGGTCGACGCTCTGGATCAGCTTGAGTTCGACGCGGTTCGGCTTGCTCACCGGTTGGAGATGCAGGCGCTGGGGCGACCAGACGAAGCATTCAGCCGCATCCCAGTCGTTGACGGCAGGGGCTGGACCGGCGATCCGCTCGATGGCAGCCGACAGCTTGCGCATTTCGGCAATCAGAAGGTCTATTTTTGTGTCCTGCATGAGAGCTTCCCCGATGATGACTAGGATTTTGGCTGTGGGGCCAACCTGTCCGGTAGCATGGCTGATCTAACGGTAAAAGGCGTGAAATCCGGTAGAAAGAGCTTCTCCTCGGGCCGATTTCATGTATGAGGCTGAAGGCAGAAGCCGGTTGGTCTGTTGTTGCATTCAAATCAGCCTTTCCTATATTCCGGCGATCCGAAACGCGGGCATCCGTCCGCCAAACTGCATTCAAGGAGTGATTGATGTTCATTACCGAGGCATTCGCCCAGACGGCACCCGGCGCAAGCGCCGGCGGCGCTGATATTCTCATGTCCATCCTGCCGTTCCTGCTGATCTTCGTCGTGATGTACTTCCTGATCATCCGTCCGCAGCGCGCCAACATGAAGCGCCGCGAGGAACTGCTGAAGAACATCCGTCGCGGCGATCAGGTCGTCACCGGTGGTGGAATTCTCGGCAAGGTGACGAAGGTCGTCGATGACAGTGAACTCGAAGTCGAAATAGCTGACGGCGTGAAGATTCGTGTGGTACGCAGTGGTGTATCCGAAGTCCGGGTGAAGGGCGAACCTGTCAAGGAATAAGCTTGCGGGGGAGGCCGGGCACACTGGTCACCTTGTAACGACATTACCTTTGAGAGCTTCATGCCGTATTTTTCCCGCTGGAAAACCATCATCGTCTGGCTCGTCGTGCTGTTCAGCATTCTGGTCGCCCTGCCGAACGCAGTATCGACCGCCAAGCTGGATACGCTGCCGAACTGGCTTCCGAAGAAGCAGATGATGCTCGGCCTCGACCTTCAGGGCGGATCGCAGATCACGCTGAAGGTCGAACGGGAAGATGTCGTCAAGACCCGCCTTCAGGCTGTTATCAATGATGTCGGCACGCGCCTTCGCGCTGCCGGCATCGGCTATTCCGGCCTATCCGGCACCGGCCAGGCGATCCAGCTTCGCCTTCGCGACCCAGCCCAGGCCGATGCTGCGCGGGCGGCCTTGAAGCCTCTGAGCGATCCCGTCAAGGCCACCGGCCTGACGAAGACCGACTTCAGCGAGGTTACGGTCGGGAACTCCTCCGATGGCAGCTTGTCTATCGCCGTCACGGATGACGGCATCAACCACAGGATTTCTGCCACACTCGACAGCGCGATCACGGTTCTGCATCGCCGCCTGACGGAGCTCGGCTCCCTGCAGCCAAAGATCCGCAGGCAGGGTGGCGACCGGATCATTGTCCAGATCCCCGGGCGTTATGATCCCGAGCAGATCAAGTACATCCTCGGTCAGGCCGGAACATTGTCGTTTCGCAGCATCGATATGTCGATGCCGGTCCAGGATGCGGTCAACGGCCAGCCGCCGCTCAATTCCGAAATCCTCTATTCTGCCGACGACCCGCCGATCGGCTACCTGTTGCGCCGCCAGCCCATCATCGACAACGCCGATATCGTCGATGCCCAATCGGCGATCAACGCGCAGTCCGGCAATCCCGTCGTCAACCTGCGGCTTGGAGCCGAAGGCACCACGCGGGTTGCTCAGGCGACGACCGATAATTCCGGCACGACGCTCGCCATCGTTCTGGACGGAGCGGTGATTGCCACGCCCCTGGTGCGCAAGGCGATTACCGA
This sequence comes from Pararhizobium sp. DWP3-4, assembly GCF_049898205.1. Classification (NCBI taxonomy): domain Bacteria; kingdom Pseudomonadati; phylum Pseudomonadota; class Alphaproteobacteria; order Hyphomicrobiales; family Rhizobiaceae; genus Pararhizobium; species Pararhizobium sp. DWP3-4. The sequence goes on from NZ_JAFCXF010000004.1 coordinate 355,502, forward strand.
CGGAACCGTCCAGCTTGTCGCGGACATGAGCCCGGAAGGCGCAGACGATCTGGCGTTGTTGTTGCGCGCCGGAGCCCTGCCGGCGCCGCTGACCGTTGTCGAGGAACGGTCGATCGGAGCGGGGCGCGGCGCCGATTCCATTCATTCGATCGTGACGGCCGGCGCAATCGGCGCCGTGCTCGTCATCGCCTTCATGATCGGTTTTTACGGGCTGTTCGGCGCAGTGGCGAGCCTTGCCGTTGCTCTCAACGCCGTCATGATCATCGCCGTTCTGACCGCCACCGGGCTCCCATTGACGCTGCCGGGCATTGCCGGGATCGTGCTGACCATCGGCATGGCGGTCGATTCGAACGTCTTGATCTACGAACGCATCCGTGAAGAGGTACGCCAGGGCCGTTCGGTGCGCGAAGCCTTGCAATATGGTTTCTCACGCGCCTTTGCTGCCATCGTCGATGCCAATATCACCACCCTGATTGCCGCGATCATCCTCCTCTTCCTCGGAACGGGTTCTGTCCGTGGCTTTGCCGTGACGCTTGCCATCGGTATCGTCACCACGCTGTTCACCGCCTTTACCCTGACCAGGGTCATGCTGGAAATCTGGGTCTCGCGCCGCCGGCCGACGGCTTTGCCGGACGGCATTCGCACCGGCATATTTGATGGTGCCGCACTCCGGTTCATGGCGATCCGCAACTATGTTTTCTCGCTAACCGCGCTTTTGTCCGTCGTCAGCATGCTGTTGTTCGGCGCGCTCGGCATCAATCTCGGCATCGATTTTTCCGGCGGCTCGGTGATCGAGCTGAAAGCCCGCGAGGGCGATGCCGATATCGAGGATATTCGCGGCCGCCTCTACGAACTCAACATCGGTGACGTCACGGTAAAGCCGTTCGGTTCGCCGCAGGATGTGGTGGTCCGGGTGCATTCGCGTGATGGCGGCGAGAATGCCGAGCAGACATCGGTGATCATGATCCGGGGCGAGCTTGAGGATCAATACGAGTTCCGCCGCGTCGAAGTCGTCGGGCCGTCGGTTTCCGGCGACCTGACCACGGCGGCCACCATCGGCGTGCTGGCTTCGCTGCTGGCGATCCTGATCTACATCTGGGTCCGGTTCGAGTGGCAGTTTGCTGCAGGCGCCATCGTCGCAACGCTGCATGACGTGCTTTTGACCATCGGCCTGTTTGTCGTGACCGGGATGGAATTCAACCTCACGAGTATCGCAGCCCTTTTGACCATCGTCGGTTATTCGCTCAACGATACCGTTGTCGTCTATGACCGCGTTCGCGAAAATCTCAGGCGATATCCGCGCATGCCTTTGCCGATCCTGCTGGACACGTCGATCAACCAGACCTTGTCGCGCACCGTGCTCACCGGTGCCACGACGATGCTGGCGCTGGCAGCCTTGTGCCTGTTCGGCGGCGAGGCGATCCAGTCCTTTGCGTTCGTGATGCTGTTCGGTGTGGCTGTCGGCACGTTCTCGTCGATCTATGTTGCGGGTCCGGTGCTCATCCTGTTCAAGCTGCGGCACGGAACCCCCGGCGATGCTGAAAAAACCGACGGCATTGCTGTGCAACCGGCCGGGGGAGCGCAATAACATGCGAAAACCCATCGAAATCCGGAAAGCTCATTTTCCGGGCCGGGCGCCGATCGACAGTTACGGCAATGGCGGCTTCCGCTTTGCCGAAATGTCCCATCGCGGCTCGCTGCTGATGCTGCCTTCGGGCATCTATGGCTGGGAGATGGTGGAAGGCGATCCGCTGACAGCCGACAATTTCCAGAGGGTTTTGGAAGAGGCGGCTGATATCGAGGTTCTTCTTGTGGGGACGGGCAAGGATATCAGGCCATTACCGGCTGCCTTGAAGGCGGTGTTCAAGGAACACGGGATTTCATCCGATCCGATGAGTACGGGTGCAGCCATCCGAACCTACAACATCATGCTTGCCGAAGAACGCGCCGTCGCCGCCGCCTTCATTGTCGTCTGACCGATAAATATGCCAGAAAACACTGCCATTCTTCAGCAGCCCGTCTACGACTTCAGCCTGGCTGCGTTGCGCGACAGCGACCGCGATCGTTATCTCGCCTGCCTCCTGTCGCCGCAGGACAGGCGCGGTCCGCTCTCGGCACTCTATGCGTTCCATGCGGAGATTGCCCGTGTGCGCGATCTCGTGCGCGAGCCGCTGCCCGGTGAAATCCGGCTGCAATGGTGGCGCGATGTGCTCGATGACCCAACCGGTGCAAGCGGCGAGGGCAACCCGCTGGCCGAGGCGCTGCTTGCCTGCGTGAAAAGCCACAATCTGCCGGTTCCGGTGCTGCAGAACATGATCGATGCGCGTATCTTCGATCTTTATGACGATCCGATGGAAAGCCGGGCGTCGCTCGAAGGCTATGCCGGTGAAACCGCGTCGGCGCTTATTCAGCTGGCAAGCCTGATTCTCGATCCCGCAGAGGCGCAAAACTCGGCGTCGGCCGCCGGCCATGCCGGTGTCGCCCAGGCGATTGCCGGTCTTCTTCTGCTCCTGCCGCTGCATCGACGGCGCGGGCAGGTCTATTTTCCGGGCGAACTTCTGGCCGCGACCGGGCTTGACCGCGACAGTTTCCTGTCCGGCGAGAACGGACAGTCCGTAACCCTGGCAATCCGTGCATTTGCCGGTCTTGGCCGCGAGCACCTTGCCAAGGCCCGGGCAGCGGCCGGTTCCATTTCGCCTGCGAATCGCTACGCATTCACCGCGCTGGCGCTGGCAGAGCCGGTGTTTGATCGCGCCGAACGGGCAGGGGCGAAACTTTTCGAGCATTCGATCGTGCCGCCGCAATGGCGCCGGCAGTGGTGGATGTGGAAGGCCGCACGCAGCGGCAGATGGTGAAACGCAGGCGGCGTCTTTCATCTTCGTCAACGCTGTTGCGCGATGACGGGCACATTGGCGCAAGGTTCGCCGTTTAGGGTCGCATCCGTGGTATCGTTTTGAACGGTGTGAAGAGGAACCGGCGCTATGGGTTGGCCGATCGTCATCATCTGCATTGTGCTCGCAGGTTTTTTCTACATGCGGATGAAGGCGCGTGCCGAAAGTGACCGGCGTGAACCGGATGCCGGTGTGGCGATCCTTGATTTTGGACGGGCCTTTCCTGACGAAGCGATCCGGGCCATTCACGCGACGGCCGATGAGAAAGCCTATTTCGTCCGCCTGCATGATGGCAAGGCTGGTTTCATGGCAGCACATGGCACGCATTTCGTCTGCCATCTGATCGAAGCCGGCAAGGTCAACGTCGGCAACGCCGACAGCGGACGCGGCCTGAAGGTGCACTTCACCGATTTTTCCTATCTCGACGGCGTCTATGAGTTTGCAAGCCCGGAAATAGCAGCCGAGGTTTCCCTCTGGCTGCTCGGCAGTTTCAAGCCGCAATCGGAACTTGCGGCTCTTTAGGCGGATTGGATCATCTTCAGCCAGGCTGCGCAATCGTCGAGCGCCCGCTGCGCCACCAGTTGTTTCTTCATCACCGTCTTGTCCTTGCCGCGAAAGCGCTTGACGCCTTCGGGCTTGACGATCGCCCCCGGCTCCAGCAGCGGGAACAGGCCGAAATTTATGTTCATCGGCTGGAACGAGCGTTTGCCCGGTTCGTCATCCGAAACGATATGGCCACCGGTAATGTGGTTGAGCAGCGAGCCGAAGGCGGTGGTCTCCGGAGGAAGCGGCAGGGATTGGCCCCTGCGCTCTGCAGCAGCAAAACGGCCGGCAAGCAGGCCGATGCTGGCGCTTTCGACATAGCCTTCGCAGCCGGTGATCTGGCCGGCGAATCGCAGTCCCGGCCGTGACTTCAGCGTCAGCGACCTGTCGAGCAGCACCGGTGAATTGATATAAGTGTTGCGGTGCAGGCCGCCGAGGCGGGCAAACTCGGCTTTTTCCAGCCCGGGAATCATCCGGATCAATTCCGCCTGGGCGCCATATTTCAGTTTTGTCTGGAATCCGACCATGTTGTAGAGCGTGCCAAGCGCATTGTCCTGGCGCAGTTGCACGACGGCATAGGCCTTGACGGTCGGGTTATGGGCGTTGGTGAGGCCCATCGGCTTCATCGGGCCATGCCGCAGGGTTTCGCGGCCGCGCTCTGCCATCACCTCGATCGGCAGGCAACCGTCGAAATAGGGTGTGCCTTCCCATTCCTTGAAGCCGGTCTTGTCGCCGGCGATCAGCGCATCGACAAAGGCATTGTACTGAGCCTCGTCCATCGGGCAATTGATATAGTCCTTGCCTGTGCCGCCCGGTCCGACCTTGTCGTAACGGGACTGGAACCAGCAGATGTCCATATCGATGCTCTCGGTATGGATGATCGGCGCGATTGCATCGAAGAAGGCCAGCGCATCGGCGCCGGTTTCCGCCTGGATCGCCGTTGCAAGCGAAGGCGCCGTCAACGGGCCGGTGGCGATAACAGCCAGATCCCATTCCTTTGGCGGCAGACCGCTGACTTCCTCGCGCACGACGGTGATCAGCGGATGGGCGTCGATTGCCGCAGTCACCGCGTCCGAAAAGCCGTCGCGATCAACCGCAAGCGCTCCACCGGCCGGAACCTGGTTCCTGTCGGCGCAGGACATGATCAGCGAACCGGCAAGCCGCATCTCTGCGTGCAGGACGCCGACTGCATTGCTGGTGGCGTCATCGGAGCGGAAGGAGTTGGAACAGACCAGTTCGGCAAGGCCGTCGGTCTTGTGAGCATCCGTGCCACGGACGCCGCGCATCTCGTGGAGAATAACCGGAATGCCTGCCTCGGCGATCTGCCAAGCGGCTTCTGAGCCTGCGAGGCCACCGCCGATAACGTGGATGGGGGAGTGCGAAGATGTATCTGTCATGCGCCGTTTATTAGAGCAAGGCGGGCAGGAAGGAAACCGGTTCCGTGCTGTTGATTTTGCAAAGCCCGGAATCAAAAACGGCACTCCATGGTGCCGTTTTTAGTTCCTCGACATTCCCGGCCCGGTCAACGGACTGGTCCGATTAACGGAAGGAACGCGAAGCGATATTGCGGATGTCGAAGCGGGTGATACCGATGTCCGTCAGGGCGTGGTTGGACAGGTTGCCAAGTTCAGCAACGGTGCGGCGGTAGTTGATCCAGCTTTTTGCGATACGAATCGGGTTCATGATCTTTTCCTTGAGACATACAAATGAGCAGTGCAGTGATTGCCTGCTTCGTTGACATCCTTGTACGCCTTTCGCCGGAAAAGATGGAGTGCAAAGAAAATGCATCTGCTATGCGTTTGTGCAATGCGATGCTGTTTCGCTGAGCATTTTGGGAGGCTGATGAAAAAGAAGCCATAGGTTAACGGTGCGGCCAGCGAAACCTGGATCCATTTAACCATTTGTTTTTTAGGTGTGTTTTTTGTGGCGAAATTATGTGGCGGTACGAGCTGCGAGCCAGATTGCGCGGCTAGGCGCGGTAAGCATGCCGCTGCAACGAAAATAGGCATTCGCAGATATGCTGCACTGCGTCGAAAGCTGTGGTTGATCTGTGACTGGGCGCTGCGATGGTCCGTCAGGCCGTTCAAACCCTGCAGGCGGAATCTGGACGAAAAAAAACGCCCGCCGGTTTGAGCCGGAGGGCGTTTGGTCGCTGCACACCTGGCCGGAGAACCGGCCGGTTGCGAGACTTACTTGACTGCCTGGCGGGCAACGTACTGGATGTCGCCACGGCCGATGCCGAGGTCGTTCAGTTCGCGGTCGGTCATGCGGCCGAGTTCGTTGCAGGTCTGACGATACTTGCGCCAATTGTTGAACGAGCGAGCGATGTTCATAATGCTGGTCCTTTCTAGGTTTGCCAGCACCGTGCTGGCCCTCATCTGATGGTTGGAATATAGGCCGTTCGGCGCTGAAATTACAGAGACAATGCTGCATCGCACCCATGCGCTTCTTGCACGCCTCAAGGTCACGATTGACATCGCCTGACCAAATTCTGTGCGAACGCGACAGACTTGGATAAGGGCGGCCTGATTTTCAAACGAGAGTTTTAACAAAAAACAACGCCCGTCAGGGGAGGAGGTCCGACGGGCGTTGCTTGTTCTGATCGACAACTGGGAGGAGGAGTGTTGCCGATCCCATCAGGGCGCGCTGGGAGGAGGAGTGCGCTGCCCTGAAGCTGCATTCAAGATAATTGCTGCTAGTAAGAATGTGTAGCGACAATGCCGAATGGCACCCATGTGGAAGGTGCATAGCTGGCGACATTCCAATGCGCGGCCCGATCAAATTTTCAGCAAGTGCCAACCCGGCGCTCAACAAAGCCCAGAAAACATAGGTTTTTCTGAAGAGGTGAAACGAATAACGCCCGCTGGGGGAGGAGATCCAGCGGGCGTCATTTAAGGGGATGAGCAACTGGGAGGAGGAGTGTTGCCCATCGGATCGGAATGGCGCTGGGAGGAGGAGTGCGCCAGTCCGAATTCTATGAAGCGAACCTTTCGGTCCGCTGGCCTTTTCCACTTCTGAGCGGAAACGGCTGGCCTTGCCGCTGACGGCCCCGATCGCTTTCGCTGATCTCGTTCCGTCTTCTTGAGTTCAATATAGCTGCGGACCTGTCATTTGTGCAGTGCAATATTATCATGGATGATATGCAGATTATGCATGACGTTAACTGTTCGCCTTCGGTCTCTTGGATGAGGAATGATCGCATGCAAACCTTCATGCTTCGTTAACGATGATCACCCTTCGCAATTTCCCTTAAACGGTACTGGAAAGGATGCGGTGACCTGCGCAGCGGCGAGCGGAGCTTTTGATTCGAAAGGAATTTACCGGCCTACGGTTACCCCTGCACAAGCGCTGCTGCTCTAGGAATTGCCGATGCCTATGATATGTGTTGCGCAACAAGCGCATGCAAGGAGATCGGTCATGTACCGGGGGCGGATCGAAAAAGACTTCAACACATGGGTTTCCAAGGGGATGCTGGACCCCGCAGCCGCAAAGGCGATGCTCGGCGAATACGATGCCCGCGAAACCGTCTTCAGTGCTGGCAGGGTGCTTTTGGTTCTGGCTGCCATCCTGCTGTCGGCGGCTATCCTGCTGCTGGTTGCGGCCAATTGGGAAGCGATCCCACGCCTCCTGCGCGTCGCCGGTATCGTTGCCCTCATCTGGGTCTTTTATCTCACAGGTGCCGCCTGCCTTGGCCGCGGGCTCAAGGCAATGGGTACCGCGCTGCTGGTGCTGGCGACTATGACGTTTGGCGGTGGGATCGCGCTGGTGGGGCAGATGTATCACCTGTCGGGCGATGCGACGGATGCGCTGCTCGTCTGGTTCGCGGCAGCCTGCGTCGCGGCGGTCGCCTTTCGCTCTGCCGCGCTTGCGGTGCTCTGCGGTTTTCTGGCCTGGGCTGTTTTCGGAGAGCTGGTGATCGATAATGATACGTCCTTCGAGGGGAACGGCTATATCTACCTGGTGCCGATGCTGATCGTCATCGTTATCGCCTTGGTGCGTTATACCAATGCCGGCATTGCCCGGCATCTTGCATATCTTCTCGGCCTGGCCTGGCTCGGATGGCTTTACATCGAGCTGCCGGAGGTTTGGGTCGCGGGTCTTCTGTTCGGGGCCGGCCTCGTGGCGTTCCTAGTGGCGAGCCTTCCCCTGTCGCCGCTCTATCGTTTTGCTCGTGATGCGGGAGCCGCACCGGCGTTCTATAGCTTCGCGCTTGCCGTGATGGGGCTGGCCGCGTTGCATACGGAGGTCGATGGTCTTGGCCAGGAGATCGCGATCGGTGCAACGACGCTTGCGGTGGCATTGGGCGGCATTGCCATCGCCGGCCGGCTGAACGGCGCTGTCCGATTTCTCGGCTATGCGGTTTTTGCGGCAGAGACCCTGTATCTGGCCTCCGAGACATTGGGCAGTATCCTCGGCACATCCAGCTTCTTCCTGATCGCCGGGGGCGTCGTCGCCTTGATCGCCTGGCTCGTTATCCGGCTGGAAAAACGGCTATCGTCCAAAACCACGGTGGAAGGGAGCGCAGCATGAGCAACAATCCGTTGATGAGGCCCTTGTTCGCTGCAATCCTGGTCGCTGTGCTGCAGACTGCTTTCCTCGGCTACATGATCGAAAGCCGGGCCTCGATCCTGCGCAACGGTGTCGATGTGGTGCTGAAGACCGTCCCCGTCGATCCGCGCGACCTGTTGCGCGGCGACTATGTCATTCTATCCTACGATATCTCGACCATTCCGGCCGACAAGGTAACGGGCGGTTTTCCCACCGAGGCAACCGATGCACAGCTCTCCGTGCGTCTGGAAAAACAGCCGGACGGTTTTTGGGGTGTTGCGGAAGCATCCTTCGGTGCTCTTGCGCCAAGAGAGGGCAGTGTCATTGCCCGCAGTGCACCGTTCTACTTCTATCCGGCGTCGGATAGCCAGCAGGCTTCGCTGAATGTCGATTATGGCATAGAGCGTTATTACGTGCCGGAAGGCGAGGGCAAGGTTCTGGAGGAGGCGCGCAATGCCAGCGCACTGTCGGTGACCGCCCGGGTCGATGACGACGGACGAATGCAGATCCGTCTGATCGCTGTCGATGGCAAGCCGCTGTATGAGGAGCCGCTTTATTGACGGCGAGAAGCGGTTTCTTGGCCGGCAGGTGACAGGAACACGACAAAAGCCGCATTTTTCCGTCGATCCCCATTTTTCCTTTGATCCCTTGGAAACGGGTGATATAGAGACGCCGCGCTCGGGAACGCCCTGAACCCGGTGCAGGCTGGTCACAGGCGTTGTCGCCGAAGACTTTTCTGTGCCGATGCGAGCAGGCGCTGCGGTTTTCTGAACGCGGGTATGGTGAAATTGGTAGACACGCCAGATTTAGGTTCTGGTGCCGCAAGGCGTGGGAGTTCAAGTCTCTCTACCCGCACCAGAATAATGGGACGTCCAGGGCTTGCCTTGGCGTCGATCGAGAGGACGGCGCCATTTTGCTTGCAAAACGGTGACTGATTTGCGTAAAGCCACTCCCGGCAAATGGATCGGCTCAAGTGCTCGTGTACAAAAACACCGACAGAGCCCTGTCAACGTGAAATGAAGGTTTGAACATGCAGGTTATCGAAACGCTCGCTGAAGGGCTGAAGCGCGAACTCAAGGTCGTTATCCCGGCCAAGGACATGGAAGCTCGTATGAACGAGCGTCTCGCCGAAACCAAGGACAAGGTCCGTATCAACGGCTTCCGTCCGGGCAAGGTGCCTTTCGCACATCTGAAGAAGATGTACGGCAAGTCGATCATGGCTGAGCTCGTCAATGAACTCGTTCGCGAAAAGCCGACCGAAATCCTGTCCGAGCGCGGCGAAAAGTCTGCGACGCAGCCGGAAATCGCGATGACCGAGGACGAAGCCGAAGCGGACAAGATCCTCAGCGCCGAAGCAGATTTCGAATTCACAGTCGCTTACGAAATTATCCCGGCGATCGAACTCAAGGACGTCAGCGGCATCAAGGTGACCCGCGAAGTCGTTGATATCGACGAAGCCGAAGTGACCGAGCAGATCCTCAAGATCGCTGAAAATGCCCGCACGTATGAAACCAAGAAGGGCAAGGCCGCCAACGGCGACCGCGTCACCATCGATTACCTCGGCAAGGTTGACGGCGAAGCCTTCGACGGCGGCAAGGACGAAGACGCTGAGCTGGTTCTCGGTTCCAACCGGTTCATCCCGGGCTTTGAAGAACAGCTCGTTGGCCTGAAGGCTGGCGACGAGAAGGTCATCAACGTGACGTTCCCGGCCGAATACCCGGCTGCAAACCTTGCTGGTAAGGACGCCACTTTCGACATCACCGTCAAGGACGTCGCTGCCGCTGCTGAAGTTGAAATCAACGACGACCTCGCTACCAAGCTCGGCCTCGAATCGGCTGACAAGCTGAAGGAAGTCGTTCGCGGCCAGATCGAAAGCCAGTACGGCTCGATGACCCGCCAGAAGGTCAAGCGTCAGATCCTCGACCAGCTCGACGAACTCTACCAGTTCGACACGCCGCAGCGCCTCGTTGACGCCGAATTCGACAATATCTGGCGCCAGATCAACACCGACCTGGAACAGGCCGGCAAGACCTTCGCCGACGAAGACACCACGGAAGAAGAAGCGCGCGGCGAATACCGCAAGCTGGCTGAACGCCGCGTCCGCCTCGGTCTGGTTCTCTCGGAAATCGGCGAAAAGGCCGGCGTCACGGTAACCGACGAAGAAATGCAGCGTTCGCTGTTCGAACAGCTTCGCCAGTTCCCCGGCCAGGAAAAGCAGATCATCGATTACTTCCAGAAGACCCCGGGTGCTGCCGCCTCGCTGCGCGCCCCAATCTTCGAAGAAAAGGTCGTCGATCACCTGCTCTCCGAAGTGAAGGTCACCGACAAGACCGTCAGCAAGGAAGAACTGATGGCTGACGACGAGGAAGGCACTTCGGATACGAAGAAGGCCGCTTCGAAGAAGAAGGTTGCCAAGGCTGACGCTGCGGAAGGCGAAGAAGCCGCTGCACCGAAGAAGAAGGCTCCGGCCAAGAAGAAGGCTGCCGACGACAGCGCCGAATAAGCTCGCGCATCGTTGCATGATTTGAAAAAGCCGTCCCGAGAGGGGCGGCTTTTTCCATTTGCTGGGCAGGGAGATTATTCTGGCTTAACCTAACCCATCCAGCCAATACCGGTGGGCGGGATCAGGACGCGTTGAAAATTTCTGTAACAGCAGGTTTCAGCAATGAGTTTGCCGGAACGTAAGCCGGGACCGGGAACATCAGATTGTGACGAAGTGTCGGTTGGGCGGGCATGTTCAGCCGCTGAGGCGCCGGCAGCATGCTGGAGTTGGCCACGAGCCGCCATCTCCCTGTCTCATCGTTCTTGAAAGCCGCGTCGGCCGCAATATCCGCAACGTGCCAAGCGCCCTCACGCCGCCTATATTTTCGGGGAAACCTCACCCATCCGGTTACCGGCATCAAGGCCGGCAATCTTGTAGGCTTCGGCCAGCGTCGGGTAGTTGAAGGTATTCTCGACGAAATATTCGACGGTGCCCTTTAGGTTGAGCACCGCCTGGCCGATATGGACGAGTTCGGTCGCACCTTCGCCGACGATGTGGACCCCGAGCAGGCGCCGGGTCTTCAGCGAGAAGATCAGCTTCAAGAGCCCGGAATCCAGTCCCATGATGTGGCCGCGCGATGTTTCGCGAAAACGCGCGATGCCGCATTCATAGGGAATACCGCGCTCCTTGACCTCTTCCTCCGTCAGGCCGCAGGTCGAAATTTCCGGGACAGCATAGATGCCGTAGGGGAAGAATTTCGGCGGTTCCTTGGCGATCGCACCGACCGCAACGCGGGCTGCGATGCGGCCCTGTTCCATCGAGGTGGAGGCAAGGCTCGGGAAGCCGACGACGTCGCCGGCGGCATAGATGTTCGGAACCGATGTCTGGAACGTCTCCGGGTTGACGCTGAGGCGGCCACGATTGTCGGCCTGAAGACCAGCGGCCTCCAGATTGAGCGAATCGGTGGCCCCCATGCGGCCGGCGGCAAACAGCACCATTTCGCAGATGATGACGCGGCCGCTATCAAGCTTGATCGAGCATTTGCCGTCCGCCATCCGCTCCACCTTTTCGGCCTTCTGGCCGAGATGCAGCTTCATGTTGCGGTCGCGCAGCTGATAGGTGAAGTCCTCGACGATTTCCTTGTCGATGAAATCGAGCATGGTGGATTTCGGATCGATCAACGTGACCTGCGTATCCAGTGCACTGAAAATCGTCGCATATTCGATGCCGATAACGCCGGCACCGATCACGGCCATGGAGCGGGGCAGGTCCTGGATTTCAAGCAGCTCGTCGCTATCGAGCACCGTCTTTCCGTCGAAGGGTATGTAGTCCGGGCGAAACGGCTTCGTGCCGACCGCAAGCAGGATGCTGGTGGCGGAAACCTGGATGATCTCGCCGTCTTCCTTGAGGATCTGCATTGTCTGCGGGTCGATGAAGCTGGCCTTGCCGCGGATATGCTGAACGCGGTTGCGGGCGAACTGGTGTTCCAGCACCTCGACCTCGTGATCAAGGGTGATCAACAGGCGGCGGCGAAGATCCTCGGCGCTGATTTCTTCCTTGACCCGGTAGGCCCGCCCGTAAAAGCCGCGCTCGCGCCAGCCGGTGAGATTGAGTGCGGTTTCGCGAAGGGTTTTGGAGGGGATGGTTCCGGTATGCACCGAGACGCCGCCGACACGCTTTCCCTGTTCGATGACAAGAACCTTCTTGCTCAGCTTGGCGGCCTGGATTGCGGCTCTGCGCCCTGCAGGTCCACTGCCGACAACCACGAGATCGTACTGGTTCATGACGCGTTTCCGATGATGGAGGAGAATCATTGTGCGTTGCGGCAAATGTCGCCCGCAAGCGTCTATATCGTCAATCTTACAGTTTAATAAAGCCTTGGGAACAGGCCCAGGCTTACCGATGCTTATTTTATGAAAAGCGATTATATTGTATCGGGCAATCCGCTGTTTGCGGCGAGGAACGCGCTTTCAGCGACAGGTGAGACTGACTGCGGTTTGGGGCGGAGGATTTGTCATGGCTTTGCAGGATGCTGAGGGTCGGCAGGAAAGCGAGACCGCCGCGTCGCTTGACGCACTCAGGGCGCCGCCTGCAAAACCGCGCAGCCGTCCCGGTGTCGTTGCGGCTGCCGTTTACGAACATGGTCAGCGCATCCTCGATATCGAGATCAAGGACGCACACGAATGGAAAGGCCGCGACAAGGCGGTGGTCTGGATCGGCCTGCATGAGCCGGATGAGGCCCTGTTGCGTGAGGTCCAAGCCGAGTTCGGTCTGCATGAACTGGCCATAGAAGATGCCGGCCATGCCCATCAGCGCCCGAAACTGGAAATCTACGGCGATGCCATCTTCGTCGTCGCCCGCACGGCGCACATGATGGGCGAGGAGATCGTCTTTGGTGAAACGCATCTGTTTGTCGGCCGCGGCTATGTCGTCTCAGTCCGCCACGGACCGTCAACATCCTACAACCTTGTCCGGCAACGCTGCGAGGCGTCGCCTGCCGCATTGGCCCATGGCGAGAACTACATCCTCTATTCCATTCTCGATTTCATCGTCGACAACTACATGCCCGTCGTTGAAGGCATCCATACGGAAGTGGAGGAACTGGAAGAACGGGTTCTGCGCGACCGGCTGAACAAGAAGGATATCGAACGCCTCTATTTCCTGCGTCGAAGCCTGCTGCGCCTGCGCAATGCCGTCGTGCCGCTTGTCGATGTCTGCCGGCGCCATGAGCATCTCGATCTGCCCGGCATGGACGCAACGTTGCACGCGCTGTTCCGTGATGTAACCGATCATGTCCGGCGGGTACAGGAGGATATCGACACGTTGCGCGAGGTGCTGGCCTTTACCTTCGAAGCCAGCTTGATGATCGGTCAGTCGGAACAGACCGAAATTTCCCGAAAGCTCGCATCCTGGGCCGCGATCCTCGCTGTACCGACGGCGATTGCGGGTATCTACGGGATGAATTTCGACGACATGCCCGAACTGAAGTTCAAGTATGGATATTTTGTTGTTCTGGCGCTCATCGTCATCGTCTGCAGCATGCTCTACCGCATGTTCCGGCGGGCGAAGTGGCTGTAAACCACAAAGATCAAATCAGCCGTAGCCCCTTGAGGCTGGCATGACCATCCTTGCCGATGATGATGTGATCATGGACGGTGATCCCCAGCGGTTTTGCCGTATCGACGATCATCTTGGTCATTTCGATATCAGCCCGGGAAGGGGTCGGATCACCGGATGGATGGTTGTGCACGAGAATAAGGGCCGTCGCGGACAGTTCGAGCGCCCGCTTGACCACTTCGCGCGGATAGACCGGCGTGTGATCGACTGTTCCGGTCTGCTGCACCTCGTCTGCGATCAACGCGTTGCGCTTGTCGAGGAAGAGAATGCGGAACTGCTCGCGGGTCTCGTGCGCCATGGCGGCATGGCAATAGTCGATCACCGATGACCAGGAGGCCAGGACCTGCTTGCCCTTGAGCTCGCTCTTCAGTGTCCGGTGGGCAACGGTCGAGATCAGCTTCAGATCGAAGGCCACGGCCTCGCCGATGCCCTTCACCTCCTGCAGCAAGACAGGCGAGGCGCCGAACACACCGGCGAGCGTTCCGAAGCGTTCAAGCAACGCCTTGGCGATCGGTTTGGTATCGCGGCGCGGGATCAGCCGGAACAGCAGCAGCTCGAGGATTTCATAGTCGGCCAGCGCCGTGTCGCCATGGTCTTTGTAGCGCGTTCTCAACCGGTCGCGATGGCCATGATAGTGTGCATCGTCCTGTTGAACGGTGGGCATGCCAAGGCTGGAGCGTTTGGGTTGCTGTTCGGCGAAAAAGCCCCGTTCATCAGCCAGTTGCTAGTGATCGCCTTCGGAAGAAAAAGGGAGCTTTGTCATCGCAAACCTTATGCCGGCAGGCCCGGACGGTCGAGACCGCCAGGCGATAGAGTGAAAATCTCGCAGCCGGTGGCGGTAACGCCCACGGCGTGTTCGTATTGCGCCGACAGCGACCGGTCGCGGGTGACGGCGGTCCAGCCATCGGCCAGAACCTTTACATGCGGGCGCCCCAGATTGATCATCGGCTCGATGGTGAAGATCATGCCTTCGCGCATTTCCGGGCCTTCATTGGCGCGGCCATAGTGCAGGATGTTCGGCGCATCATGAAATAGGCGGCCGACGCCGTGGCCGCAGAAATCGCGCACCACCGAACAGCGTTCGGCTTCGGCAAAGGTCTGGATGGCTTCGCCGATGGCACCGGTGCGCGCGCCGGGCTTGACGGCGGCGATACCGCGCATCAGGCATTCATGGGTGACTTCGAGCAGACGCTGAGCGGCGCGCTTGATTTCGCCGACCGGATACATCCGGCTGGAATCGCCGTGCCAGCCGTCGATAATGTAAGTGACGTCGATATTAACGACATCACCTTCGCGCAACGGCTTCTCGTTGGGAATGCCATGGCAGACGACGTGGTTGATCGATGTGCAGGACGACTTGGTGTAGCCGCGATAGTTGAGTGTCGCGGGCAGGGCACCGTGATCCATCCCGAAATCGAACACGAAACGGTCGATCTCGTCGGTGGTTACGCCCGGTTTGACGCGGCTTGCCAGTTCGTCGAGGCAGCGTGCCGTGATCTGGCAGGCGCGCTTGATCCCGGCAAAATCCTCGGGCGTATAGAGGCGGATAACGCCGGTATTCTTGTAGGGCGCTGACGCTGCCTCGATATAGGTGACCATTACAATACTTTCAGTTGTCTTTGATCAATGTCATAGATCAGCACAGGCGGGTTCGTCTATCGGGATCAGCCCGCCAGGCGCAATTTGCTGCGGCGAAACCCGGCATTTGACGGCGAAAGTCTCAACCCCGCGCTGCATCGCCCGCCGAAAAGCCTTTGCATAAAACGGGTCGAGATCGCGGCATATGCTGAACGTGGCGCAGTCGTCCCGCTGGATCAGGTAGAGCATGATGCCGCGATGGCCCGCCTCGACCATGTCGCCGAGTTCTTCCAGATGTTTTGCACCGCGTGCCGTCGGGCTGTCTGGAAATTCGGCCAAGCCGGGTGTGCGGCTGAAATGCACGTTCTTGACCTCGACATAGGCACGGCCGCGTTCGGGATCGCTGAGCAGCATGTCTATGCGGGAATTGCGGCCATATTTCTGCTCACGCTGGAGCGTCGAATAGAGATGAAGGTCGCCAACCTGTCCCGCCTTGATGGCCTCTTCCGCCAACCTGTTTGGCAAGCCGGTATTGATACCGACGACGGTGCCGCCGACCTCGACCATTTCGAACATGTGCTGATATTTGCGTGTCGGACTGTCGTGCTCGGAAAGCCAGATGCGTGAGCCGGGCGTCGTCAGCCCGCGCATCGATCCGGTATTGGGACAGGAGCCGGTGATGGCGCGCCCATCCTCAAGTACGGCATCAAAGAGAAAGCGTTTGTAGCGCTGAATGAGGACGGCGGGCACCAGTGGCCTGTCGAAGAGCATGAAGTGTCGGTGTCCGTTGTTTGATCAGGCGCGTGCCCGGACATAGGAGCCCGGCGCTTCTTCCAGAGAGTTGAGTTTGCCGCCCGTCTTTCGTGCCGGGACGCGATCGCCGTCGAGCGCTTCGATCCAGGACTGCCAATGAGGCCACCAGGACCCCGGCGTTTCACTGGCCGTCTTGACCCAGTCGTCGAAATCGCCCGTAGCCGGGCCGCCGGTCCAGAACTGGTATTTTCCCTTGTCCGGCGGATTGACGACGCCAGCGATATGGCCTGAACCTGACATGACATAAGTGACATCGCCGCCAAAGAACTGGCTGCCGACGAACACCGATTTTGCCGGGGCGATATGATCTTCCTTGGTGGCGAGATTGTAGATCGGGATTTTGACGTCACCGAGCGAGATCGTCTTGCCCGCCAGCACCATCGTGCCCTTGGTCAAGTTGTTCTGCAGATAACAATTGCGCAGATAGAAGGAATGGTTGGCCGCGGGCATCCGGGTCGAATCGGAATTCCAGTAAAGCAGGTCGAAGGCCGAGGGTTCCTGGCCTTTCAGGTAGTTGTTGACGAAATATGGCCAGATGAGATCCGACGCCCGCAGCATGTTGAAGGCCATCGCCATCTTCGAGCCATCGAGATAGCCGGTCTCCTTCATCTTTTCTTCCATCTGGGCTATCTGCGCCTCGTCGGCAAACACCTTGAGGTCACCGGCATGGGTGAAATCGACCTGGGTGGTAAACAGGGTGGCAGAGCGGATGCGCGTGTCGCCTTCCTGCGCATGCAAGGCAAGCGTAGCGGCAAGCAAGGTGCCGCCGACGCAATAGCCGATCGCATTCACCTCTTCTTCGCCGGTCGCCTGACGGATGGTGTCGAGCGCAAAGCCGATGCCTTCGCGGGCATAGGATTCCCAATCCTTGCCGGCGTGGCGTTCATCCGGATTGACCCAGGAGATGACGAAGACGGTGTGGCCCTGATCCACCGCCCATTTGATGAAGGATTTTTGCGGGTTGAGGTCGAGAACGTAGAACTTGTTGATCCATGGCGGGCAGATCAGAAGCGGCCGCTTCAGCACCGTTTCCGTCGCGGCATCATATTGCAGCACCTGGCAGACGTCGCTCTGGGCAATCACCTTGCCGGGCGTGATCGCGATGTTCTCGCCGACCGCAAACTTGCTGACATCGGTCTGGCGCAGTTTCAGGTCGCCCTTGCCGGCAACGATGTCCTCGGCCAGCATCTGCATGCCCTTGACCAGATTGGCGCCACTGGAGGCGACGGTCTCCCGGTAAAGCTGGGGGTTTGTGGTGACAAAATTGGCCGGCGACAATGCGCTGGAAATCTGCCGCACATAGAAGGCGGCCTTGTGTTTGGTGTGGTCGTCGAGGCCTTCGGCGTCGCGCACCATCTTGTCCGCCCAATTGGACGTGATGAAATAGGCCTGGCGCAGGAAATCGAAGAACGGATTGGCGACCCAGTCGGCATCGGAAAACCGCTTGTCATTGCGGGGTACGTCGTCGGGATCGCTGACCGTCTCGCCGCCCATTCTTTGCAGCGTGCGGGTCCACATCGAGAAGAAGCTGCCCATCAGGTAGGTCTGGGCTTCAAGCGTGCGCCTGGGATCGGAGATCCAATATTCGGAGACTTTGGAGAGGGTCTTGACCATGTCGACCATCGGATCGGCGGCCATGTCGATCTTCTCGCCGCTTTCGCGGGGCGCAAGCCAGGCGGACGCCGCCTTGCCGAGCTGCTCGACCGTGCGGGCGAGATTGATCGTAAAGGCTTCAGGGTCCTTGACGATGTAGGGATCGACGGATTTCGGGTCGAAACCGGGAAAACCATCCGTGCTGGCGCCGGTCTGGCCCTCGGCCTTCCTGTCTTCTGCCACCCAGTTTCCTCCACAGATGTTTGTTTGTTTTGTCTTTTTACATTCTGCCTTAAAATGATTACAAGTGCCAGCGCATGTTGGACTCGGGGCACATTGGCTGTCCGCCGGTTTCGGTTAGAGTTCAACCAAAGTGCCGGGCAGGGGCGAGATGACGAAGTCGGGGAAAGCAGTGATGACGCGGATGGTGACGGCCTTTGGAATGGCAGGTTTGGTGCTTGCTCTTGCCGCGTGCAGCTCGGCAAAAGTCGAAGAGCAGCCGTCGATCTATTCCGCCACCATGGCCAAACCCATTCCCACGGATGTTTATCCCGTCATCGAAGGAAAACTGCCGGCTGCCGGCCCCCAGATGAGCAATGAAGAGGCTGCAAGCCAATCGGCGCGGCTGACGGCGCTTGGGGCTGCCCGCTCGTCGGGAAAAATCTCCGAAGCGGAATATCAGCGCCGCCTGAAGGAGCTGCAGCAGCTGGCCGCCAATCACGGTGCCGATACGCTGAAGCAGATACAGAAATAGCGCTTGCGTTTCGGCTGATTTGGACGCAAAGCGTTTCATGGCCGCGTGGGCCTGATTGCACCGCGCGCGTTTCCTTGCACGCATGAATCCTGCACGGGGACGGCGCAAGACGAGGTTTAGAAATGGAAGAGTTTCACAAAGTCCGGCGTCTGCCGCCTTACGTTTTCGAACAGGTCAACCGTTTGAAAGCCAGCGCGCGAGCGGGTGGAGCTGATATCATCGACCTCGGCATGGGCAATCCGGACCTTCCGACACCGCAATCCGTGGTGGACAAGCTGTGCGAGGTCGTTCAGGACCCGCGCACCCACCGCTATTCGTCTTCCAAGGGCATTCCGGGCCTTCGCCGCGCGCAGGCCGCCTATTATGCCCGCCGTTTCGGCGTCAAGCTTAATCCCGATACCCAGGTTGTGGCGACGCTCGGTTCCAAGGAAGGCTTCGCCAATATGGCGCAGGCGATCACCGCGCCTGGCGACGTGATCCTGTGCCCGAACCCGACCTATCCGATCCATGCCTTCGGCTTCCTGATGACCGGCGGCGTCATCCGTTCGATTTCGGTCGAGCCGGATGACACGTTCTTCCCGCCGCTGGAGCGGGCGATCCGCCATTCGATCCCGAAGCCCATCGCGTTGGTCATCAACTATCCGTCCAACCCGACGGCGCATGTGGCAACGCTGGATTTCTACAAGGAAGTCGTCGCCTTCGCCAAGAAGCATGACATCGTCATCCTGTCGGATCTGGCCTATTCGGAAATCTATTTCGACGGCGTGATGCCGCCGTCCGTTCTGGAAGTTCCAGGCGCGATGGACAACACGGTCGAATTCACCTCGATGTCGAAGACATTCTCCATGCCCGGCTGGCGCATGGGCTTTGCCGTCGGCAACGAACGCCTGATCGCCGCCCTGACGCGGGTCAAGTCCTACCTCGATTACGGTGCCTTCACACCGATCCAGGTGGCGGCGACCCATGCGCTGAACAGCGATGGCTCGGATATTGCCGAAGTCCGCAACATCTACAAGCGCCGCCGCGACGTGCTGGTCGAAAGCTTCGGCAAGGCCGGCTGGGACGTGCCGCCGCCCGCTGCCACGATGTTTGCCTGGGCAAAGATTCCGGAAAAGTTCCGTCATCTCGGTTCGCTGGAATTCTCCAAGCTTCTGGTCGAAAAGGCCGATATCGCCGTGGCCCCAGGCATCGGGTTCGGTGAGCAGGGCGATGACTATATCCGCATCGCGCTGGTCGAAAACGAACACCGGATTCGTCAGGCCGCCCGTAGCCTCAAGAAGTTTCTCTCGACAGCCGACGATACGTTGCACAACGTCATCTCGCTGAACGCTCACCGCTGAGGCACCGGATTTTTCCGGTACCCCTCAATCTGCTCCGCCGTTTCAGGCGGAGCGCTCTCGATATGTTAGGAAATATTGTATGGCAGATGCCCTTAAAATCGGCATTGCGGGCTTGGGAACTGTTGGTGCCTCGCTCGTGCGCATCCTCCAGGAGCGTCACGAGGCGCTGGCGACGACATGCGGCCGGGCCATCGACATTACCGCTGTCACCGCACGTGACCGGAACCGCGATCGCGGTGTCGATATTTCCGCCATCGACTGGCATGAGGATGCGCTTTCGCTAGCCCAGACCGCCGATATCGACGTGTTCGTCGAATTGATGGGCGGTGCTGGCGAACCGGCGCTCACCGCCGTCAAGGCTGCCCTGTCGCGCGGCGTGCATGTGATCACTGCCAACAAGGCGCTGCTGGCCTCCCACGGCATTGCACTGGCCGGTCTGGCTGAAGAGCATGGCGCGCTGTTGAACTATGAAGCTGCGGTCGCCGGTGGCATTCCGGTGATCAAGGCGCTGAGAGAATCGCTGACGGGCAACACGATTTCGCGTGTCTACGGCATCATGAACGGCACCTGCAACTACATCCTGACCAAGATGGAAAAGGAAGGCCTGTCGTTCGAGGCCTGCCTGAAAGAGGCGCAGCGCCTGGGTTATGCCGAAGCCGATCCGGCCTTCGACATCGAGGGCAACGATACGGCGCATAAGCTGTCGATCCTCACCAGCCTTGCCTTCGGAACGGCAATCGCTGCCGATGATATCTATCTCGAAGGCATCACCAATATCTCGATCGACGATATCCATGCGGCCGCCGATCTCGGCTACCGCATCAAGCTGCTCGGCGTTGCCCAGCGCACCGACAGCGGTATCGAGCAGCGCGTGCATCCGACCATGGTGCCGCTCGATTCGGTGATTGCGCAGGTCGATGGCGTCACCAATGCGGTGGCAATCGAATCCGACATTCTCGGCGAATTGCTGATGGTCGGTCCTGGCGCCGGCGGCAATGCGACGGCATCCGCAGTGCTTGGCGACATCGCCGACATTGCCAAGAGCCGTCCCGGCGCACAGCATGTGCCGGCGTTTGGCCGTCCGGTCACCGCGCTCCTGCCTTACAAGCAGGCGCAGATCCAGAGCCATGAGGGCGGATATTTCATTCGCCTGAAGGTTCTCGACAAGACCGGCGTGTTCGCAAGCATTGCAACGCGCATGGCGGAAAACCGGATTTCGCTGGAATCGATCGTCCAGCATTCCAAGCAGCCTGTCGATACCGACGGTCCGCAGACGATCATTCTTGTCACCCATGCAACGACCGAGGATTCGGTCCGCAAGGCCGTCGCCTCGATCAAGGGCGAGGGCTATCTGGTCGGCGAACCGCAGGTCATCCGGATCGAACGGCCGAAGACGGCTTGATCCGAAATCGCAGATGAATGTCTTGCGGCCCCATCCGGCTTATCTCCGGGTGGGGCCGTTTTCGTTGCGGTTTGCGCCTGATGCAAAACCCGCGTACGAACGGTCAAAAGTCATGGGTGTACGATGAGTGATGTGCCAGATCCCGTCCAGCGGGCGTTTCTCAATGTGGAGCGTTCGGTCACCGGCCAGCGCTGGGTGTCGCGGCTGGATCAGGCCGGGCAGAATCGCGCGCTGGCGATCAGCCAGGTTCACGGCTTTTCCGATCTCATCGCCCGTGTGCTGGCCGGGCGCGGCGTGACGATGGACGATGCGGTGGCATTCCTCGATCCGACCATTCGCTCGCTGATGCCGGATCCCGATACGCTGACCGATTGCAACAAGGCCGCAGCCCGCATCATCACCGCGATCGAGACGCGCGAAAAGGTCGCCATCTTCGGCGACTACGATGTTGATGGGGCAGCGTCTTCGGCGCTGATGTTCCGGTTCCTGCGTCATTTCGGCGTCGATGCGGAAATCTATATTCCAGACCGTATTTTCGAAGGCTACGGCCCCAACCCCACGGCCATCAATCAACTGATCGACAATGGCGCCCGCTTGATCGTCACGGTCGATTGCGGCTCGACCAGCCACGAATCGCTGGCTGCCGCCGAAGCGCGCGGCATCGATGTCGTCGTCATCGACCACCATCAGGTCGGCGCGGAACTGCCGCCATGCGTAGCGCTGGTCAATCCCAACCGCGAGGATGATCTGTCGGGGCAGGGGCATCTCTGCGCGGCTGGTGTCGTCTTCCTTGTTCTGGTCAATGCCGTGCGCCTGTTGCGCGAAGTCGGCGACAAACGCGTGGCCTCGTTCGATCTGCTCTCTTTGTTGGACATCGTGGCGCTGGCAACCATCTGCGACGTCGTGCCGCTCAAGGGCCTGAACAGAGCCTATGTCGTCAAGGGACTGGTCGCCGCGCGGCATATGCAGAACCCGGGCCTGTCGGCGCTGTTTCGCAAGGCAGGCCTTGGCGGGCCGGTCACACCCTATCATTTCGGCTTCCTGATCGGCCCGCGAATCAATGCGGGCGGACGTATCGGCGATGCCGCACTTGGTAGCCGCCTGCTTACGCTGGAGGATGAAGGCGCTGCCGAAGAGATTGCCGCAAAACTCGACGAACTCAACCGCGAGCGCCAGGTGATGGAAGTCGCCATGCTGGCCGAGGCGGAAGCCGAAGCGCTGGCAGAATACGGCACCGGCGAATCGGCCTCGATCATCGTCACGGCTCGCGAGAACTGGCATCCCGGCATTGTCGGCCTTTTGGCTGCGCGCCTGAAGGAAAAGTTTCGCCGTCCAGCTTTTGCGATCTCGTTCGATGCCAACGGCAAGGGAACGGGATCGGGGCGCTCTATCAGCGGCTTCGATATCGGCAAGATCGTTCGCGCGGCTGTTGATAACGGCCTGCTGATCAAGGGCGGCGGTCATGCGATGGCGGCAGGCTTGACTGTCGAGCGCGCCAATCTCGGCAAGCTGCGGCATTTCTTCGACGAAAAGGCCCAGAATATCGTCAAGGACCTCGTCTCGGCCGAAACGCTGAAGATCGATGGCGCTTTGGGTGCTGCCGGTGCCAATCTGGCGCTGATCGACCAGCTTGAGCAGGCAGGCCCGTATGGGGCAGGGCATCCGCAGCCGATCTTTGCACTGCCGGCGCATCGCTTGCGCGATTCGCGCCAGGTTGGCGTCAACCATGTGAAGGTGACGCTGGAAGGCCAGGATGGCTCAAGGATCGAAGGCATCGCATTCCGCGCGCTGGAGACGCCGCTGGGTGACCTGTTGCTGTCTGAACGTGGCATGTCGCTGCATGTGGCAGCGTCGATATCGGCGGACATGTGGCAGGGAACGCGCCGCGTGCAGTTGCGGGTCATCGACGCAGCAAAGGCGTTCTGAGCGTCCGCTAACGGCGTCTCACGTCTATGGTTGAATGTCGGGAAATTGGGGAACCATGGTACGCCCTAGGGGAGTCGAACCCCTCTTCCCAGAATGAAAATCTGGTGTCCTAACCGATAGACGAAGGGCGCATCAGTGGTGTGGGCGTCTTATAGTCAGACATGCCGAATGCTGCAAGCGCTAAATCACGTTTTTTCAAGGATTTTTCGCAGTAAAAACAGCAGTAAAACAAAGGGAGTTTATGTCGCTCAAACCGGCCGGCGCCGAAGCGTTTTCGCGGGCGAATGGGGCATATTTTTGCTGTCGAGGAGGTTCACAATGGTACGCCCTAGGGGAGTCGAACCCCTCTTCCCAGAATGAAAATCTGGTGTCCTAACCGATAGACGAAGGGCGCAGCCGTTGTGTGGGCGTCTTATAGTCAGGGGTTTTGAATACCGCAAGCGGCAAAGTTCATTTTCCTGTAAAAAAGTTCCGGTAAAGCGCTGTTTTCAGTTTTTTGATGAATTAATCAATTAAAACAGCTGGTTGCGTTCAGCCCTTGCGGCGGCGGCAACGCCAATTCCAGTCACGGGACTCTCCGGTGTCGATATGAACCGATTCCGTGTGACAGTAGGTTCCGACCCCGCCGCGGCCCGGAATGGTGCGTAGATATTCGGCAAGCTCCCATTTGCTGACGCCTGGCACCTGAATGTCGGCGGCCTGGCAGGTCGTGTGCAGCGAATGCTTGCTTCCGCCGGCGCTTGCATTGTGTTTCAGGTCCCGCAGGCCTGATGTCACCATGATCTTGCGGCCGTAATGGGTTTCCACGACCTTGAGGACCTGCAACAGTTCCGGTTGGAAACAGCCCGTTTCAACTTTCTCCGTTTGCAGCCAGAGCCCGTTCGGTGCGAGACGGGCAAGGCCCGGCAGCGATGCCATCTCGACGGTAGCGCTATCGTCGTCGTGCCCCGGTTGCGAATCATCGACGGTGGCAAACATCGACGTTGTGCGCACGCCGGGCAGGGCGGTGAAACCGAGCGCAGCAATCTGTTGCGGTTTCAGGTCGCTTGAAAGTGACTTTTTCGCCGGCGTCTTGGCGAACCGGTCTTTGTCGAACTGGCTCCGGTTCTTGCGTTTGGCAGCAAAAAGACCGGCAAGCGTCAGGGTTTTTTCCGCTTCTTCCGGTTTATTCTGGTCATTTCCCGAACCGGGTACCACTGCCGTCGCGCTGTTGAGACCTTGCGTGGACGCGGTTTGAACGGCGGCAGACTGCTGGGTATCACCGCCGCGCAAGCTGTCCCCGCTTGAAGGAATCGGCACGGCAACGGGCAGCGGCGTGCCGTCCGTGCCGATTTCGGCACTTGCCACCTGTTGCGCGGCCGCCGCGCTATCGGCATTGCTCGCGCCTTCGAGCGGCAATGGCAGCTGGTTGGCTGCCGGCTGGCCGCTGTTGAAAAGACTATTTGTCGCCGGATTGACGCCGGTTGCCTGGCCGGCCGGCAGCGGCGCCGTGCCTGAGACCGTCGCGTGCCCCCGAACCGGCACCGGGTTCGGCCTTTGAACCGCAAAGATGCTGTTCGACGTGGCGTTGAGGCCGGTGCTCTGCATTGTCAGTGATGACGGCTGGCCGTTGTTGGGTGCAGGCATCATCGCGGTTGCCTGGGCTCCAGCCTGTTCCTGCCCATTGACGCCAACGGCAGAGACCTGCTGATCCTCATGGGAACCGGGCGCCGCTTGGGCCGCGCCGGCGATTTCCGGGACCACCGCGTCTGCAGCCGATGCTGCGTCCGCCGTGTCCTTTGCGGCGGTGACGCAACCCGACAATATCATCGCCGAAACACTCAGCGCAAGGAAGCAGCCAAGGCCGCGAATCATCGCCGCTTTCTGCAAAATAGGACGCAACGTTGGATCCCCACTCTATGCGGGCCGGACGGCATTTGCCGTCATGGCCTTTCATCAGACGTGACAAACCGCACAATCGGCGTAGCCCCTTTTCAGGGATTGCCACGCGTCCTCCAATGCGGTTTGACCGGTTCAACCGGGAAAGGGTGCTCGCCAGCGCGACGCATTTTGCACCTGCATCCCAATAACGTTTCGTTCAAACATTAAAGAACGTCCGGTTATTTGTAAACCTGCGCTGACGCAGGCGATTGTTGGAGCTCAGCCACCACCGGCGCTGAAAAGCCGTACCAGATATCGCCCGATCGCATTGTGCGGAGCTTACCAGGCGCCGGTGTTGCCCATCGAAGCCCAGGGTTCCTGCGGCGCGAGGTTCTCGCCCTTCTGCAGGATTTCGATGGAAATGCCGTCCGGCGAACGAACGAAGGCCATGTGGCCATCGCGCGGCGGCCGGTTGATGGTGACGCCGTTGTCCATCAGATGCTGGCAGGTCGCATAGATGTCATCAACCTCGTAGGCGAGGTGGCCAAAATTGCGGCCGCCGGTATAATCCTCGGTGTCCCAGTTGTAGGTGAGTTCCAGGCAAGGCGATAACGCGGTCTTGGCATGATCGAGATCACCGGGTGCGGCGAGGAAAACCAGGGTAAACCGGCCTTTTTCATTCTCGTAGCGGCGAATTTCGACAAGGCCGAACAGCTTGGACCAGAAGTGAAGCGAAGCGTCCAGATCTGTGACGCGAACCATCGTGTGCAGATAACGCATTGGTATATCCTTGTTTTGCGGAAGATGGATTATATCTAGCCGACAACCAGCCTGAGGCAAGGCTCAACGGCTAGTTTGGTTCGACAGCAAATTTCATCCGGGGGCTTGCACATAAGCGGCGGGACGATGTTATTCTGATCGTCAAGAATCAGTTAACCGTAATGATGTGACGCGTAATCGAGGGGCTGGACAGGCAATGGCGGACAGAATTTCAGCGAAGGACGTCACGCCGGATGACGATTTTGCCAGCGACGCACTCGATCTGGTTGAAATCACCGGCGTCATCAAATGGTTCGACGTTGCCAAGGGGTTTGGTTTCATCATCCCGGACAATGGCATGCAGGATGTCCTCGTTCACGTGACATGCCTGCGCCGCGACGGCTATCAGACCGTCCTGGAAGGGTCTCGCGTGGTTGCCCTCATTCAACGCCGCGACCGGGGTTATCAGGCTTTCCGCATCCTCTCCATGGACCAGTCGACGGCAATCCATCCTTCCCAGCTTCCACCGGTCAAGACCCATGTTCAGGTGACGCCGACCAGCGGGCTGGAGCGATGCCTGGTCAAGTGGTTCAACCGCACCAAGGGCTTCGGCTTCCTGACGCGGGGCGATGGTACCGAGGATATCTTCATCCATATGGAAACGCTGCGTCGTTTCGGGCTTACCGAGCTGCGTCCCGGGCAGACCGTTCTGGTGCGCTTCGGCGATGGGGACAAGGGCCTGATGGCTGCGGAAATCCATCCTGACGTGCCGGCTCCGGTGGGCAGGGCGCATTGATGAGCGCGGCGCATCTCCCGCGCCTCGCCGGAAGCGCCCTTGTGGCGCTTTTTTTGTGGCTTGTACCCTTTTCGGCCGCCGCTGCCGACGTCACTTTCGAAACTGCGCCTTTGCAGATCATTGCGACCGGCGGCAAGGTGCATAAATTCACCGTCGAGCTGGCGGTGGACAATGATCAACGATCGCAAGGCCTGATGAACCGCCGCCATATGGCCCGCGATCACGGCATGCTGTTTGATTTCGGCGTGACGCGGCAGGTGATGATGTGGATGAAGAACACCTATCTTCCGCTCGATATGCTGTTCATCGCCAAGGATGGCAAGATCGAAACGATTCGGGAGAATGCCGTCCCGCTGTCGGAATCGATCATCGATTCCCGCGTTCCCGTCGCTTTCGTTCTCGAACTGAACGGTGGAACGGTGAACCGCCTCGGCATCGCGCCGGGTGATATTGTCGATAGCGCCCGCATCTCCGATTTGAAGCCTTGATTGCGGGATCGATTCCTTTCGCTGCGTCTGTGGAATTGTTCAATTTAAGTGTTGCAGGGGCAGGGGGAAGCGTGTATTTCCCCGACATCGACGGGTCACGGAGTGTAGCGCAGCCTGGTAGCGCATCTGGTTTGGGACCAGAGGGTCGGGAGTTCGAATCTCTCCACTCCGACCATCGACTTTCCCAATTCTACGGCATCAATATTGAACGAAGCTCATGCTTTTCGGTGCAACGTGCTCGGCTTGGTGCGCCGGCTTTCCGTGGCGAAATGGCACAAGCGGCAAAATTGGCGGATATATCGCTGCAAGGTCATTTCGTTTTAATTCGTTCTGCGCTATGGCAGTGCGCAGAGACCGGCAGCGCATTGCGCCGCCGTCAGCAGTGAACCATGGTGGAGCCGCCCAAAAGATGTCCGCGAAAATCTATCGACCCGCAAAAACCGCCATGCAGTCTGGCAAGGCCAAGACGAATTTGTGGGTTCTTGAGTTCGATCAGGAAACGCCGCGCACCATCGACCCGATCATGGGCTATACGAGCTCTGCCGACACGCGCCAGCAGGTCAAGCTGACATTCGAAACGGCAGAACAGGCTGTTGCCTATGCCGAGCGCAACGGTATCGAGTACCGCGTCATCGCGCCCAAGGAACCAACCCGCAAGAGCGTGTCCTACAGCGATAATTTCCGGTTTAGCCGCACGCAGCCCTGGACGCATTGATCCGGGATTGCCGGTTCAAGGAGGGACACCTCCTTCAAGCGGCCCCTTAGCTCAGCTGGATAGAGCACCTGCCTTCTAAGCAGGTTGTCGCAGGTTCGAGCCCTGCAGGGGTCGCCAACAAAACTTTCGCCCGACATCATGGTCTTCCGGCCGCAAGCGGAACAAGAATCCCCGTGGCGAAACTGTCGCCTGAACCCGCGGCTGACAGCCATCGGCCTTTCATCGGCGTCAGCACCATTTCATGTCGTGGTCATCGCCGCATGGTGGCAGCACGTTCCATCCGCCACAGCAATATCAGGGCGCGCGGGCAGCCGGGGCAGGCTGGCGGTGCGCGGCCGTGGGTTTGCGGCCTTAAAACAGGTGCGCTGATGGCATATACAGGATTTCTTGATTGTGATCTTTTCCCGCTGCTGGTCTTATCGCGCCTTCATTGACATGAGGGAGACGATAATGACGGATCAGAAGGTTGCAATCATCACTGCGGGCGGGTCCGGCATGGGTGCCGTTTCGGCGCGGCGGCTGGCGGCGGAAGGATATCGCGTCGCGATCCTCTCCTCGTCCGGCAAGGGTGAAGCCTTGGCGCAGGAACTCGGCGGTATCGGCGTCACCGGATCGAACCAGTCGAATGACGACTTGAAGCGGCTGGTGGATGCGGCCTATGGCAAATGGGGCCGTGTGGATGCGCTGGTCAATTCGGCCGGCCACGGGCCCCGCGCGGCCGTGCTTGATCTCAGCGATGACGATTGGCACAAGGGCATGGACGTGTATTTCCTCAATGTCGTCCGCCCGACCCGGCTGGTGACGCCGATCATGCTGGAGCAGAAATCCGGTAGCATCGTCAATATCTCGACCTATGCCACCTTCGAGCCCGACCCGCTGTTTCCGACATCCGGCGTCTTCCGTGCGGGGCTTGCCGCCTTCACCAAGCTGTTTGCCGACAAATACGCTGCCGACAACATCCGCATGAACAATGTCCTGCCGGGCTTCATCGACAGCCTGCCGGAGACCGAGGAGCGGCGCCTGCGCATCCCGATGGGGCGCTACGGCACGTCGCAGGAAGTGGCCGAACTGGTGGCGCTTCTGGCGACCGACCGCGGCGGTTACATCACCGGCCAGAACATCCGCATCGATGGCGGCATCACCCGGTCGGTGTGAGTTCCAAAGCGTGGGGGCGAGGCATCAGTTGATGATGAACTCGCCCTTCAACGCGCTCCAGTCCGTTGCCGAGATCAGCGTGCGGTGCACGTAGCGTACCGAATGCAGCGGACCTTCCAGCTTTTCCTGCCAGAATTTTAGAAAACTCTTCATTTCCGGAAACTCCGGCGCCAGGTCGTAGTGCTGCCAGATATAGGTTTGCAGAAAGGCAGGATGATCGGGCATCCGGTAGAGAATCTGTGCCGTTGTCAGACCGTATCCTTTGAGCTGCAGTTCCATTTCGTTTGTCATGTCGGACCTCATTTTGTTCAATGATGGTCCCTGCAATTGAAGCACGCGAATGCTTAATGCGATATTAACAATATCTCATAGGAAAACAAATATCGTTCAGAAACAAAGGTTTGTCAGCAAGGCACATCGAGTGCTGCCAAACTCGTTCGCAGATCAGCGTTTGAGGTGGCGGGTCAACCGGGTTTCGATCCAAGCCCAGAGATTGCGCAGTATCTCGACCATGATCAGGTAGAGAACGGCTGCCCAGAGATACATCTGGAAATCATAGGTACGCGAAAAGGCGCGGCGTGTTTCACCCATCAGGTCGAACACGGTGACGATCGCAACGATGGCCGAGCCCTTGATCATCAGGATGATCTCGTTGCCGTAAGGGCGAAGGGCGACGATCATTGCCTGCGGCAGGATGATCTTGAAGAATGCGACAGCCTTGGGAAGGCCAAGGGCCGCCGCCCCTTCGTGCTGGCCGCGTGGCACACTCTCGATTGCGCCGCGCAGGATCTCGGCCTGGTAAGCGGCGGTGTTAAGCGTGAAGGTGAAGAGCGCACAGAACCAAGCCTCCTTGAACAGCGACCACAGCCCGGCTGCCTCAAGGTAGGGACGGAAACTGCCCAAGCCGTAATACACGAGGAAGAGCTGTGTGATCAGCGGCGTTCCACGGAAGAAGTAGACGTAGCCATAGGCGATCCAGGAGAGCACCTTGTTCTTGGTCATCCGGCCATAGGCGATCGGCAGGGAGAGAATGCCGCCGAGCACGACTGAGATGGCGACGAGCGTCAGCGTGACGCGCAGACCGGACAGGAAACTCGGGCCGTATTTGGCGAATTTTTCCGGGCTCCACGAATCGACGGCGAACATGAAAATGCCGACGGATGCGGCGAGCCACACACCGAGCAGGACATGACCGATCAGGCGGGAAACCGTGTAGCGCTTCAGCGCTTCAGGCGGTGCCGGCAGTGCCGGGAGCATGGTTTCAGCGTGGCTCATCGGACGGTCTCCGAACGTTTGGTCCAACGCTCAAGTGCGGAAAACACCAGCGAGGAGAGCATTGCCAGAATGAGGAAGAGCAGGCAGGCGATCGAGAAGAATTCGAAGGCATTTTTTGTAACTCGGGCGGCAATACCCGTCTGGCGCAGGATATCCGGCAACCCGATGACCGAAACGAGCGCTGTATCTTTCAACAGCGCCATCCAGAGATTGCCAAGGCCGGGCAGGGCAATGCGCACCAGCTGCGGCAGGATAATCAGCCGCATGGTCTTGCCTCGGTGAAGGCCGAGCGCGTCGCCGGCTTCATATTGCCCACGCGGAATGGCCTTGAAGGCGGACAGCAGCACTTCCGAACAATAGGCCGAGAAGACTACGCCCAGTGCGACCATGCCGGCGATGAAGGCGTTGATCTCAACTGGCCCCTCGTAACCGACCGCTGCCATCACCCGTTGCGCGACGATCTGCAGGCCGTAATAGACAATGAACAGCGTTAGAAGCTCCGGCAGCCCGCGGAAGATCGTGGTGTAGATGTTGGTGGCCAGCCGCAGTGATTTTTCTTCGGACTGCTTTGCTAGCGCGATAAAAAAACCGGCGAAAAGTCCGATAGGCAAGGTGCAGATCGCCAAGCTGGCGGTGATCAGGAAGCCGTAGGCGATCTCGTCGCCCCAACCTGTGTCGCCGCAGGACAAGAGCGTGTCTTCCGCAAAAAGCCGGAAGATGCCGATTGGGCCGCACATCGGATCGATCATGCCGGCAAACCACGAGACAGCGGAAGAGAGGGCAGCAAAAGCAGCCTGCATGCGTCAAATTTCCCCGGTACGGCGTCTTGGTGCGCTTATTGTTATTCTGTGTGTCAGACAAGAATGGCGGAAGGGCAAGCCTTCCGCCATCGTATTTCAGCAACAGGTAAAGATTAATCGCCGTAAACGTCGAACTCAAAATACTTGTCGTTGATTTCCTTGTACTTGCCGTTGGCGCGGATCGCCGCGATGGCGGTGTTGAACTTGTCCTTCAAGGCCGTATCGCCCTTGCGGACAGCAATGCCGGCGCCGATGCCGTTGATGACCGGATCGGGCTTGAGGGCCTTCAGAAGTTTGCAGCAGGCGCCGTCTGCGGTCTTCAGCCAGGAGGTCAGGACAACGACATCGTCGATGACGGCATCGACGCGGCCGTTGGCGACGTCAAGCTTGTATTCGTCCGGGGTCGGATAGAGCTTGAGTTCTGATTCCTTGAAGAAGGCCTCGCCATAATTTGAATGAGTCGTCGATGCCTGCGCGCCCAGCGACTTGCCGGCAAGGCCGGCTTCCGTCGCTTCGGTGATCGGCGAATCCTTCGGAACGACGATGGCCGGTCCCGTATTGTAATATTTGTTGGTGAAATCGACCTTTTCCAAGCGTTCCGGCGTGATCGACATCGACGCAATGATGGCATCGAATTTCTTGGAAACCAGAGCCGGAATGATGCCGTCCCAATCCTGGGTGACGAAGGTGCATTCTGCCTTCATCTCGACGCAGAGCGCCTTGGCAATGTCGACATCAAACCCCGTCAGGGTGCCGTCGGCTTCAAGATTGTTGAAGGGCGGGTAGGCGCCTTCCGTCCCGATGACGATTTTTTCGCCATCGGCCATGGCAGTGCCTGCCATCAGCGCGAAAACGGCAGCCGAAGCGGCCATGGCGAGACGTCTGGAAATACGCATTGTGATCCTCTCTGTTGGCGGTCAGCCGGTTTCTTGTTCTTTACGGCCGCCGGTACGCCGACCGTCGTTGCGATCGGGCTGGGGGATATTCCTACGCTTTAATTGAAAAAATCAACAGGAAAGCATGGGTTGCCTGATGAAAAGTCTGCACATCCTGATGCGTTTACACTGGTTCCACGCGGAAGCAGGCCTATGTCTGGCGAAGATGAACGCAACATTCATCCTGAGTTAATGCAGGTTTCTATAATCGTCTCTCATTGATTTGGGCCAATGCGCCTTCTTTTCACCGCTTCGATCTGTCCAAACAGACGAAAGTGGAGGACCGGGCGTGATTCCGGTCGAAAAACAACAAAACGGGACCTCTAAAGGAGGAATTATATGAGCATCCGATCCAAACTTTTCGCCACTGTCGCCATGCCCGTGCTGGCGGCTTCGATCGTTGTGCATCCGGCGCTGGCGGCTAACCTTGCTGCCTCGTTCGAGGTCGCACAGGCAGAAGAAGCGCCGCAGGGCGAAGGACAGTCGAACGAAGAGGAACTGCTGCGGCTGCAGCAACAGCAGGCCGAAGAAGCTGCAAGGGCTGCCGCCGAGCAACAGGCCGAGCAACAGGCTGCGCAGGAAGCCGAGCAGTTGCGCCAGCAGGAACAGCAGGCAGCCGAGCAGAAGGCTGCTGAAGATGCCGCTGCCGCTGCTGAACAACAGGCGGCCGAGCAAAAAGCTGCAGAGGATGCCGCAGCCGCGGCTGCTGCACAACAGGCAGCCGATCAGAAAGCTGCCGAAGATGCTACGGCCGCCGCTGCCGCTGAACAGCAGGCGGCGGAGCAGAAAGCCGCGGAGGATGCCGCCGCTGCGGCTGCAGCCGAACAGCAGGCCAATGAGCAAAAGGCCGTTGACGATGCCGCCGCTGCAGCTGCAGCTGCCGCCGACAAACAGGCTGCCGATCAGAAAGCGGCTGAGGATGCCGCAGCCGCAGCGACTGCCGCCGACAAGCAGGCCACGGATCAGAAGGCGGCTGACGATGCCGCGGCTGCTGCAGAACAGCAACGCCTGGCTGATGAACAGAAGGCCGCTGAACAGAAGGCCGCTGAAGACGCGCAGAAGGCGCAGGAGCAGCAGCCTGCTCCGGCTGAGGAGCAGCCGGCCACCGCACAACAGCCTGCCACTACCGAGCAGCCGGCCGTCGAGGGCCAGCAGCCGCCGGTATCGCGGGAGCAGCCGGTAACGGCAGAGCAACCGCCGGTATCGCAGGAACAGCCAGCAACGGCAGAGCAGCCGCCGACCGATCCTGCCGCCGAACAGCCGCAACAGACCACCGAGACGCCGGCTCAGCCCGTTGTCGTGCCCGAGATCGTCGATACGACGACCCCGGAACAAAAGCAGGAAATCGCTGCCGATCCGGCCAAGACGGATGATACGATCGTTCTGCCGATCGAAGGCGGCGCTGCCGTCCTCGATAGCGACAAGGATGCCGACAATGCCGGTGGCCAGACGGCGCGCGAAGAACGCAAGAAGCTGCGTGAAAGCCAGCGCGCCGAGCAGGAAAGCGTCGTGGCTCCAACCAACGATGCCGAAGCCCAGGCGAAGATTACTAAGGTCGAATCACAAGCCATTCAGGCTGGGATCACCGAGGAAGGCCAGAAGCTTGACGCGGCACCGGTCTTCGTTATGCCCGGTGTTACCAATGTCGAGAACAATACGGTCAACAACAATGTGACCAGCAACACCGTCAACAATACGATTACCAACAATACCGTGACGAACAATGTCACCAATGTCGTTGTGCAGCAGCAGATCGACAACCGCACTGTCCTCAGCGTCGACAATCAGATCATCATCCGCAACGACGACCGTCCGCGTCTGCGCCGCGACTCTGAAGAGAGCTTCTATGAGGAGCTCCCGCGTGGCCGCGTTCGCGAAACGATCGTCCGTCCGAATGGCTCGCGGCTGGTGACGGTTTATGACCGTTATGGTGACATCATCCAGCGCTCGCGCATCAACCGCGACGGCGAAGAGTATCTGATGGTCTATGCGCCGGAGCCGGAAGCGGACCGTCCGCCCCGCATCCGAGACATCGGCTACGAATTGCCGCCGATGCGCCTGAGCATTCCGGTTCGCGATTACATCATCGATACATCGAGCGAGCCGGATCGCGACTACTACGACTTCCTGGCCGAGCCACCGGTCGAACGGGTTGAACGTGTCTATTCGATTGACGAGGTGAAGTATTCTGCCCGTCTCCGCGACAAAGTTCGCCGCATCGACCTGGATACGATCACCTTTGCCACCGGCAGTTCGGAAGTGCCGCTTGCCCAGGCGAAGACCCTGCGCAAGGTGGCCAACGCCATCAGTGAAGTGCTTCAAAAGGACCAGGGCGAGACCTTCCTGATCGAGGGCCATACCGATGCCGTCGGCAAGGATCAGCCCAACCTGGTTCTTTCCGATCAACGCGCAGAAGCAGTCGCCGAGCTTTTGACCGATGTCTACGGAATTCCTCCGGAAAACCTTGTGACGCAGGGCTATGGCGAACGGTTTCTGAAGGTGAAAACCCAGGTCGCCGAACAGCAGAACCGCCGCGTGACAATCCGTCGCGTGACACCGCTGGTCCGTCCGGTAGCCCAGAAATAGCCATAGTCCGGTCTCTCTGATGGGATGCCGCTGGAGGACGGCCCGGTGCGCAAGCGCCGGGCCGTTTTGCATGGTCTTTCCTTATCCTCCGGTATTGCTGCCGGATCGCATTGTGAGTTTTTGATGAAAACCCTCCTCGCCGCGCTTTTGATCTGCGTTTCCACCGGCCAAGCCTCACTCGCCGCAACGCGGCTGGTGGAGCCGCAGCTGCGGCTTGAAAGCCAGGAGAAGGGGGCGGCACCCCGCGTTGCCCTGACGTTCGATGCCTGCAGCGGCAAGACGGACGCGCGGATTCTGGCGGCGTTGATCGACAACCGTATCCCCGCCACCATCTTCGTGACGGCTCGCTGGCTGAAGCGCAATGCTGCAACGATGGCCGTCTTCAAGGCGCATCCGGATCTGTTCGAGATCGAGAATCACGGCGCAATGCACGTTCCAGCCGTCGATCATCCGGTGTCGATCTACGGCATTGCCGCTGCCGGTAGTCCGCAGGCGGTCGAAACGGAAGTTGCGGGTGGCGCGGCTGCGATCGTCGGGCAGGGATTGCAGCCGCACTGGTTTCGCGGCGCAACGGCGAAATACACCCTGTCGTCGATCGGGCAGATCCGGCAGATGGGATTTCGCATTGCCGGTTATTCGGTCAACGGCGATGGCGGCTCACTGCTGGGTGCTGCGGCTGCGGCAAAGCGGTTTGCGTCTGCCAAGGATGGTGACGTGATCATCGCCCATATCAACCAGCCGACCCATGCCGCCGGTTCCGGTGTCGTCAAGGGTATCCTGGACCTGAAGGCCAAGGGTTACGCTTTCGTCCGGCTGAATGATGGGACGGAAGATGGCAGCGACGAAACCACCAACTGACTGTGCAGGTCAGCCCGGCTGTTTTGCCAACCCGGTAATGCGTTCGATGAAATCGGCGATCGCCGTCGTGTCGTTCAAATCAAACAGAACAAGCCCGCTGTCTTCGACCGGGTGATCGGCGGCAATCGCGACAATGTACGGATCGGTCGGGGCGAGCGGTTCGCGGTTCTGCGCTTCCAGCCGCCGGGCCTCGATCTTCGGGATCGGTTCGCGCTTGTAGCCTTCGATCAACACCAGATCGCATGGCGCCAGGCGGGCGAGGATGTCCGGAAAGCTCGGCTCAGGGGCGCCGCGCAATTCATGCATGATGGCATAGCGCGTGCCTGATACGATGGTAACTTCATGGGCGCCGGCCTCGCGATGGCGAAAACTGTCGGCGCCGACCTTGTCTATATCGAAATCATGATGGGCGTGCTTGACCGTCGAGACGCGGTAGCCGCGCTGCGTCAGTTCGGTGACGAGACGGACGGCAAGACCGGTCTTGCCGGAATTCTTCCAGCCGGCGATTCCAAAGATTTTCGGGCCGGCGGTTTCTGGCGGTCTCATCTTTCAGTTCCCTCGATAAAAGGCAGCCAGCGTTCGGCCATTTCAAGCTCGGCCGGGGTGTTGATGTTGAAGAACGGGTCGATCGGTCCGTCTACCGTTTCGATCATGGGAAAATCGACCCTTGCTACCGGATGTCGTTCTATGAAGCCGCGCACCCGCCGCTTGTCGTCGGTCCGCAGCCATTGTTCGAGCTCATCGGCGAGGGCGACCGGCCAAAGGGCGAAGACGGGGTGCATGATGCCGGCCGTATAGGCGACGGCGATCTGGCCGGGCTCTGTGATCGCCGCCTGAAGACGGGCAACGAGGTCGGAGGGAAAGAACGGCGTGTCGGTTGGAACTGTCGCAATGTGGCTGGCGACAGGAAAATGCCTTGCCGCATGGCGCATGCCCGAAAGCACCCCGGCCATCGGTCCGACCTGGCCTGGAACGGTATCACCAAACACGGCGATGGCGGGAGCAAGGTTCAAACTGGTGTTCGTGTTGCTGTTGACGCTGAGGCCGGCCGTCTGCGGGGCGAGGCGCTCGATCACCCGGTGAACAAGCGGTTTGCCGCCAAGCATCACCGCCGCCTTGTCCTGGCCCATGCGCGACGACAGGCCGCCGGCGAGAACGACGCCTCGCGGGATATTTGCCGAGGGGCCTGTCTGTGCACTCATCAAACTATCCTGCCTTCAACCCACTCATTTCGGCGAACCCGGTTCGGATTGCTGCGCCAAGACCATTCGCCGCTTGTTTTCACGGGCGAATGTATAAAGCCCGGACGCGATGATGATCGCCACGCCGGTGACCATCCAGACATCCGGTTCTTCCGAAAAGAACAGGATGCCGATGCTGATCGACCAGATCAGGCTGGTATAGCGGAAGGGGGCGACAATAGCGATTTCGCCGTTGCGCATGGCCAGCACGATACACTGGTAGCCGACAAGCAGCAGCAGGCTGGCCCCCGCCAGAATTCCGATCGAGGTTATCGTCATCGGTTGCCAGCCGCCGAGCGGTACGATCAGAACCGCCCCAGTCATGGTGATGACGATGGCGGTAATGACCGAGATGAACAGCGATGGCACGGCCGGATCGATCCGCCGGGTGCACAGATCGCGGATCGCTGCGAAGACAACGGACACAACGACACTGAGTGCTGCGGCGGTGAAACCGTCGGGGCCGGGCCGCAAAATGATGAGTACGCCGGCAAAGCCGATGAGGATTGCCAGCCACCGTCGCCAGCCGACGGGGTCGCCGAGGAACAGCGCCGCACCCAGCGTGACGGCCAGCGGCAGTGCCTGCAGGATCGCCGAGGCATTGGCGAGCGGGATCTGGCCGAGCGCATAGATGTAGGAGATCGAGGCGCCGACTTCGGCTGCGATTCGCAGGGCGACGACCGGCGACAGAATCAGCCGGAACGAACGCATGGCGCCGAAATGGCGGGCGAGCAGCAGGACCAGAACCGATGTGAAGAAGCCGCGCACCAGCATGATCTGACCCGCATTCATCACGCCGGTGACGGATTTGATCAAGGCGTCGTTGCAGGTGAAGCCCGCCATGGCCAGGCACATGAAGATAGCGCCGCGGAAATTTGCGGTAGGTTGCATTCTTTTTACAGGTCCGTTCTCATCACTGCCCCGGTTTTGACGAATCAGCGATGCGGCGGGATGAAGTCTGCGCTGCTGGTTTTGCCTATCTCTAAAGCATCGGCATTTCTTTTATGCAACTGCTATCCTTGATCTGTCTGAATTGACGGCAGAATAGCAAGAGTAGCCATTTCTATCCGTGTCGTAGAACCGCGAACTACGGCCCTGCGGGTTTTTAAAGCGCAAGATTAAACCCCGGGATTTTTGGCGAAATATTAAGTTTCGGCACCTATCGTGCCGGAATTCCGCTGCCCTTCGCATGATGCGAATAAGGTTGACGTAACGGCAAGTATTTCCGTTCGTGTCAACCGGATGACATTCCGGAAAGCGCCATGGCTGCGCCCCGGTTCGTTCGTTCTCAACCAGAGAGCAATCTGGCGGAAATGTCCGATTTGCTCAACATCTGGAGTTCGGAATGTCCCTGATCGATCGCTCTTTGCAGCGCCTGCGCATTGTCACCAAGGTTTTGCTGTTCGTCGTGCCCCTGGTGGCGCTGATCGCCGGCATCGGTCTTGTCGGATACTTCACCGCAAGCACGTTGAATGGGCACATGACCGTGACGCGCGAAACGATCAACAATCTCTCCGACTTCCAGTCGTTGCGCAGCGGGCTGCAGAATTTT
This sequence comes from Pararhizobium sp. DWP3-4, assembly GCF_049898205.1. Lineage (NCBI taxonomy): Bacteria > Pseudomonadati > Pseudomonadota > Alphaproteobacteria > Hyphomicrobiales > Rhizobiaceae > Pararhizobium > Pararhizobium sp. DWP3-4. The sequence continues at coordinate 393,509 of NZ_JAFCXF010000004.1, forward strand.
TCCGACAATCCCACAGAAGAGACACGCGCGACGCTTGCCAGCCGGATAGATGAACAGGAAAACGGTATCCGCACGCTGGATGACCTGCTGACCGCCGGCGAAGACAAGGCAAAGATCGAATCGGTCGTTTCGCTTGGCCAAGCCATGCGCGGGCAGCAGGACAAACTCTGGTCGCTCAAGACCGAGCGCGACACTGTCACGGCATCGCTCGACGCGGCGCTTGCAGACATGACGGTCCAGGGCAATACCGCCTTCAAGCAGATCGATATCCTGCGCAAGGAATCGGGCGAAAAGGAATCCTTCGCCAAAGCACTGTTGTTCGATGCCGCCGCCTATCAAGGGCTTGCCGAACGCATCAAGAAATTCCGCCTGCCAGTCACTATGGCGATCGCGCCGGATGCCAAGGTCCAGCAGGCCACGACGCTGATGCCGCATCTTTTGAAGCAGATTGCCGAGGCCGAAAAGATCGCGTCCGACAAGGTTTTGAAGAAAATCTCTGAAGTGAAGGCCGATACCAAGGTCATCCAGGATATCCTGGCCAACAGCGATCCGAACGACGTCAAGAAGACGCAGCTGAGCTCGGCAATGATCAAGTTTTCGAAATACGAGTCCGATTTCGCCAAGGAAGCCGTCACCAATTCGGATACGGCGGCCAAGCGCTTCGTCGGCATGGACAGCGAAATCTCAACCCTGAAGACGCTGATCGGCCTGATGAACGAGACCTTCAAGGGCCTCGACGACACGCGCCTGCATATCAGCGAACTGCACCGCAAGCTCGATACGGCGAGCCGCGACAATGTCATGACCGATATCGCCGCCGTACGCGAGAGCGTGACGAAGCTGTCGGAACTCGGCGGAAAGAACGCGGCACTGCGCGATCTCGCCGGCAAGCTGGCACCGTCGCTCGAGCAGATCGATACCGGCACCGCCCAGCTGATCGATGTCGGCGCCCGCTGGCAGGCGGCGAAGACCGAAGCCGCAGCTCTTGTGGCGGACGCCAGCCAGACGCTGGAGAATTTCGTCAGCAGTGCCCAGGAAGCCGGCAAGAAGGACAGCCAACGCTCCGCCGATGTCTCGATCATCGCCATGGTTGCCGGCACGCTGCTGGCGATCGTCGGTGGCCTGATGCTGATCGAAACGCTGCGCGGCCCGTTGAAGCGGGTGACCGAGACGATGACCCGGTTGGCCAATGGCGATCTCGAAGTCGCCATCGAAGGCCGCAACCGCGGCGACGAGATCGGCGACATGGTGCGCTCGGTTGCCGTCTTTCGCGACAACGCCGTCGAAAACGTCCGTCTCGGACAGGAAGCGGAAGCTGCCCGCACGCTGTCGGCCGAAGACGAAGCCCGCCGCCGGCAGGAGCGCGCCCGCATCGAGGCCGACCAGATGGAAGCGCTGACGGCACTCTCCGATGTGCTCGCCAAGCTTGCCGACGGCAATCTGGAGGAGGGCATGGCGGAAGATCTGTCCGAAGATTACATCGTCATGGCCCGCACCTATAACAACGCCGTCGAGGCGCTGCGGGCGACGCTGATCGATGTCCGGTCAGTAACCGACGAAATCACCAGCGGCACCGGTAACCTTGCGACCTCCGCAGATGATCTCGCCCGCCGGACCGAACAGCAGGCCGCAGCGCTGGAGGAAAGCTCGCGTGCCCTTGGCCAATTGACGGAGATCGTCCGCTCGACGGCCGAAAGCGCGCGCAAGACCACCGTATCGGTCGATCAGACCCACAGCTATGCCAAGCATTCCGGCGAAGTCGTTGCCAAGGCAATCGACGCGATGGCGGCGATCAACAAGTCGTCCGACAAGATTTCGACCATCATCGGCGTCATCGACGAGATCGCCTTCCAGACCAATCTTCTGGCGCTGAACGCTGGCGTGGAAGCGGCTCGTGCCGGCGACGCCGGCCGCGGCTTTGCCGTTGTCGCACAGGAAGTGCGCGAGCTTGCTCAGCGCTGTGCGGGGGCCGCTCGCGAGATCAAGGGGCTGATTTCGGAAAGCTCCGTGCAGGTGCGCGGCGGTGTCGAATTGGTTCAGGAAACCGGCAAGGCGTTGACCGTCATCAACGACCACATCTCGACCATCCACCAGCTGGTGAGCAATATCGAATCGGCCGCCGCCGACCAGTATCGCGGCCTCAACGAGGTCAATCAGGCGGTGCGCGAGGTCGAACTGATCACCCAGCAGAATGCCGCCATGGTCGAGGAAAACACCGCCGAAATCCACGGCCTGCGCCATCAGGTCGATATCCTCAACGAGAAGATCGAACGCTTCAAGACCGGCACCAGCCGCTCGGTCTCGGGCGGCCGGGTGCAGGGGTATGGCAGAAGTTACGCGGCTTGAGGTTGGCGGACTTTGACGGCAAGCTCGATACCGAGTAAACGTGAGAAACAGGCTTGCGCGCTTGCCGATTATGTCCATGCCGTTACCGGCGGTTCCTTCTCGTGAAGTCTGCGTGCCGGCTCGGTCTGGTGCAGATAGACGGCAAACGTGTCCCACGGCGGGGTGATGGAAAGCTGAGAGAGAATCCGGCCAACTTCCCCGCGATGATAGCCGCCATGCAAGATGACGTGGGTCAGCATTTCCGCCCTCGACATGCAGCCCTTGTCACCATCGGTGAAGTCGAACCGGATAGCGTCTGAAAGCTGTTGCGGAGGCACTGTCTGGACATAGTTCAGATACCACCGGTCTGACGCCGATACGGCGGCCCGCAGCTCGTTCAATGATGGGGTGTCGGCTGTGTTGTCAGAGGTGTAGCCGTGCGTCTTGCCTGTCAGATGCGCTGCGAACATTTGAGCGACCACATAATAGTGGTTGATCAGCCGGATCGCCGTATGACGTTCGGTTTTTTGTGTGTCCGGATCCAGTTTTTCCAGCTTGCCGAACAGATCGGCATTGGCCCATGCGTGATAGCCATACAGGGTCAGAAAACAGCCGCTCATGGTCGGATATCCCTTTGAATTCCGCGGAATGTGAGTAACGTGTTTATATTCAACAAGGAGGATATCGTTGTCTACTCGCATTGCGAAATTGCCGCCCGTCATGCGCAAAGAGCCTCGTCAGGCGCGCTCAAAGGCGACCGTCGAGGCGGTCATTGAAGCAGGCGCTCGCATTCTGAGCGATCAGGGGTGGGCCGAATTTACCACCAATAAGGTGGCCGATGCCGCCGGGGTCAGCATCGGCTCGCTGTATCAGTATTTTCCCGACAAGCTTTCCTTGATCGAAGCCATCCGCCGCCGTCACCTCGATGACTGTCTCGCCGTTATGCGGAAGTCCTGGAAGGAGGGGCTGCCTGTGGCGCTGTTCGTGGAGGGGCTCGTTCGTGACATGATCGCGGCGCACAGCATACACCCCGGGCTGCATCGGGTGCTCATCGACGAGGCACCCAGCTTCCATGCTTCCAAGGATCCCCACAGCGCATTCGAAACGGAATATCTCGGTTATTACGCCAGAGCTGTCGCGTCCTACCGGACGCACGAGACGGACGCCGCCAATCACACCGTCGCGCTGATCATCTCCGATGCCATTGACGGGGTGATCCACAACGCTGCGCGGCGGGGGATGCTCGCTGAGCCACAGGTGAAAGACCAGCTTGTCCGGATGATCGGCTTGTATCTCGGCGAGGCGGCCACGGCATGAGCCGCGTCCGTTTTTTTCAGTAGGTCGATATGATCGTCCGCAGCAAAAGGCCGGACACCCGGTGTTTCAATCTACGGGAGATCACCCCCCGGTGACGCTCATGTGGCGAGCGACCGCGGGCTTGTTGCGGGTGCGGTCGATGATGAAGTCGTGGCCCTTGGGCTTGCGAGTGATGGCCTCGTCGATAACGGTGGACAGGTAGGCGTCGTCGTCGGAGGCGCGCAGCGCGGTGCGCAGGTCGGCGGCGTCGTTCTGGCCGAGGCACATGTAGAGCGTGCCGGTGCAGGTGAGGCGCACACGATTGCAGCTCTCGCAGAAGTTATGGGTCATCGGGGTGATCAGGCCGAGCCTGCCGCCGGTTTCCGCAACCTGCAGATAACGCGCCGGGCCGCCGGTCTTGTAGGGGATGTCCGCAAAGGTGAACTGTTCAGCCAGAGTGTCGCGCATCTCCGAGAGCGGCATATAGTGGTCGGTACGGTCCTCGTCGATCTCGCCCATCGGCATGGTTTCGATCAGCGTCAGGTCCATGCCGCGTCCATGCGCCCAGCGCATCATGGCGGGGATTTCGGCGTCGTTGAAGCCTTTGAGCGCGACGGCATTGATCTTGACATGAATGCCGGCTGCCTGCGCGGCATCGATGCCTTCCATGACCTTCGATAATTCCCCCCAGCGGGTGATCTGCCTGAATTTTTCGGGGTCAAGCGTATCAAGCGAGACGTTGATGCGGCGCACCCCGCAATCTGCAAGCTCGGCGGCGAATTTCGACAGCTGCGAGCCGTTGGTGGTCAGCGTCAATTCGTCGAGATTGCCAGCATGGACGTGCTTGCCGAGTTCGCGCACCAGGAACATGACGTTCTTGCGCACCAAGGGCTCGCCGCCGGTCAGCCGCAGTTTCCGCACGCCCTTGGCGATGAAGGCGGAACAAAGCCGGTTCAGCTCCTCCAGCGTCAAAAGATCCTTCTTGGGCAGAAAAGTCATGTTCTCCGCCATGCAATAGGTGCAGCGGAAGTCACAGCGATCCGTCACCGAAACCCTGAGATAGGTGACAGCCCGCCCGAACGGGTCGATCATCGGTGTTTTGGCATCGACCAACTTGTGCGCGCCGATCCTGTCGATGGTAACGGTATTCAAGACTATTCTCCCTGTTCCTTCAATGTCGTGACCAAAACCGGCTGCGTCAAGGCGAAAGCGGTCAAAACCATGAGAAAACCGGCGCGAAACACTTTCTTATGATCGGGGGGTGCACACCCGGGCGCAAACAATTCCATCCGGCGGGAAATTGCGCTAGTGCTCCCATGCATCAATGGAGACCGCATGGCATGAGCGATATATGGCCGACCGAACTGCGCGTGTCGAAGGACCGCCACCGGCTGATGGTTGCCTTCAACGACAGCACGTCCTTCGATCTTTCGGCGGAAATGCTGCGCGTCCTGTCGCCTTCGGCAGAAGTCCAGGGCCATGGACCGGGGCAGGGCCTGACCGTGCCCGGCAAGCGCAATGTCTCGATCATCTCGATGACGCCGACCGGAAACTATGCCGTGCGCATCGGCTTCGACGACGGCCACGATACCGGCATCTTCACCTGGAATTATCTGCGCGAACTGTGTGCCACCGGCGAGACGCTGTTTGCGGCCTATGAGCAGAATCTGGCTGACAAGGGCATGACCCGGGACAAGGCGGAAAAGCCGCGCTGACGCGCGCATTCCCGTCTATCTAAGCGCTTGTGGATTAGGGATCAGCGGAACATCCCATCGAGAGCTAATTCCCCGCGATCTCGTCATCGGCGCCAGACCGCCTTCGTGTTCAAGAATTGAGAGACGGCGGGCTTCTGAGCGGCTGAATTTGAGCCGCACGCCGAGACCTCTCATCTTCATCGATAAAGGCCGGTAGCAGGTCAAGCGGTTGGCATGCTTGCCACAATACGCGTGCTACAGCACGAAGAAGCCGATGATGGCGGCAATCGGCACGGGCACCCCGACGAGCCAGATCAGCAATTCCCGCACCATGAAATTGCGGTAATCCGATTGGCCGCCTGGTGCCGGGATGGGGGTCTGGACAGGTGGATTGGTCATCATAACCACAGCATCCAAATCAGGATGACGGCGATGAGGGGAACACCCATGAACCATAGGAGACCAGCGCGCAGCATGTGACTTTCCTTCCATATATGATTCTGTTGAGCCGGTGTAACGCGCGGTTGTTCAGTTTCGTTCCTTCCACCTGTCGCTGTCGATACAGTTGCGGGAAGGTAAGGTATCGAAACGTGGCCGGGTGACCTCTTGAAATATGTTTTAGGACGAGCCTTGACGCTGCAGAGAGGAGTTTTTGCAGCCATGTTTCCCGTCAAACAACTGCCGGAATAGAGAAGCATCGCGTCTTTACTGATGTTTTCGGAAAAAAACGGGCCGAAGGCATCTCTGCCGTTCGACCCGTCCGGTAAGGATCGGTAGGGGGAATGCCCAGACATTCGCTGGCCTGTCAAAGGCTGCGAACGGGAGGTCTTACCTCCACATCATGCCTGAGTGATCCCAATCCATTTGACATAAAGCGCAGAAAATTTGACATTTCCCGGATGTCGCTGCTCAAGAATTCTGATTGCGCCGTTCAGGTTGTGATTATCGTCCTGCCCGAATCGTCGATCATGTCGCTGGCCTCGGTGCTGGATCCGATGCGTGCTGCCAATAGGGTGGCCGGTAAAATTCTATTCGACTGGAAAATCCTGTCTCCGGATGGCGAACCGGTTCTTCTGACATGCGGTGTCCTCATTGCAGTAGATGGGATGTTTTCGGCGCGTGAGCAGGGTGATTGCCTGTTGATCATCGGCGGTTTCAATCTGGACCGACATGCGCAAAAACCGTTCATCGCCGGCCTGCAGGCCGCCGCCCGGCATTTTTCCACCGTCGCCGGCATCGAATCCGGTTGCTGGCTCCTGGCACGTTGCGGGCTCGTCAATGGGCGCTCTGCAACGGCACATTGGGAGGAACTGGAGGATTTCGCACTGGCGTTTCCGCATGTTTCCGTCCGCGCCGACCGGTTCGTGACGGATGGAAAATTCTGGACCTCCGGGGGCGCATCGCCGACCTTCGACATGATGCTGCACCTGATCCGGCAGCGGTTCGGCTCATCTATCGCGCTCGATGTGGCGAGCATCTTTGTCTATGACGAGACGCATGCTGCGACGGATGCACAGCCGCTGGTGTCGCTTGGCCGAATGGAAGCGCTCGATCCGCAGCTTGCCCAGGCGATCCGCCTGATGGAAAGGACGCTTGAGCGGCCATTGTCGATCACGGCGCTTGCGCTGCGTGCCGGACAGTCGCAGCGCAAGCTCGAAATGCGGTTTGCCCGGTCGCTCGGGGTCAGCCCCGGACGTTACTATCTGCGGCTGCGGCTGCAGACGGCGCACCGGCTGGTGAGCGATACGCAACTGAGTATCCGCGAGATCGCTCTTCGCTGCGGTTTCGACAGCCTTTCGTCTTTCTCGCGCGCCTTCAAACGCCAATATGGTGACAATCCAATGAAACTGCGCCGAGGCCGCCAGTGACGGAATACCATCATCATGCCTTATATGATCTGTTGAGAGCCGGCGCGAAATCGGAGGCGTATGCAAACAGAACAGGCGGCCATCACCATTGCCTCTTGCCACAACCTTGCGGCGCCATATCTCTCGCTTGAATGGAGAGATCAACGACAATGAAAACCATGATTCTGGCGGCCGCCATCGGCGTTTCGACCCTGCTGCTTGCCGGGTGTGTCAGCGAAAGCGTTTCCTATCAAGGCAACGGCTACAACTCGCGCCCGCGCGAATACTCCGAGCGCTATAACCGCAATGAGCGCTGGCGTGACCGCACCGATGATCAGCAAGGCCGGGAATACGGTCGCCGCGACCGCAGCAATGATGAGGGCCGCGCGGACTGGCGCGAGCGGGATGGACGGAGCGATGATCGCCGCTGCGGCAACGATCCCCGCTGCGAAGCTCCGGAATACAATCCGGAACGGCCCGGCTATTACCGCCGCGGCTGACCCGGACAAGACTGTTTGATAATCAGAACCGGCATGAGGCATCTGGCCGCGATGGTTCAAACTAAAACAGCGTCGCCTTCGCGGGTGACGCTGTTTTTGTTTTGAGGCTTTGGACGGCGTTCAATGACGCCGCAAGCGGGCATGGGATACCGGTTAAGACTGCTGTTTCGACGCAGTTCAGTCAGCGCAGATTGCCGACGGGAAACTGGAAGTTCACGCCGGCGAAAATCTGCCACCGTGGTGCACCGGGGCCGTCGTGCCAGACCGTATATTGCGGTTCGATGAACGCGTTCATCGTGATGCCCTTGTCGAGCTGGAACACCTTTCCCACACCCAGGCCGACGGGGATGTAGCTGGCCCCGCTTTCCATATTGAAGTTCCAGGTCGCCGAAGAGCGGAGGTAAAAGCCCTTGTCCAAGTTAACGTTGACGATCGGCTGCAGCGTGAGAAGGTTGACATCGTCGCGCAGATCACTGCCGGCAAACGAGGCCTGATAGGTGACAAGGCCGCCGAGAAGACCCCAGCTCTGCGGTGCCACCATGACGCCGGCAGCGCCAGCCTGCCACTTTCCACTGCCAAGCTCGTCTTCGCTCGCGGTCGGAATAACCAGAACCGGGCCTGCCGCAAAGGTAATATCGCCTGCCTTTGGCAGCACGAACAGATCGATCAGTGTGAGATCGCCGATGCCCGTCACATAGCCGTCCGGCACCTCCGGTGAGGTTGCGATGGGCAAGGTAAAGCGTATCAGCTGCGGCAGTCCGAAAGCATCCGAGGGAATGAGGCCGCGCAGGAGAAACTGGTTGGCATGCTTGTCTTCCGGAACATCGATGAAATCCGGAATAAAGTAGTCCTGAAAATTGATCGTTATTTTCGGCGTCAGCGGATTGTTCGCAGCGTTGAGGTCCTCATGTTCCTGAGCCAACACGGTTGTCGACGTGCACAGGATTGCCAGAAACGCGGCTGCAAGGGAATTGAAAAACTGCATCTAGGGATCTCCGCATCGAACGGGGGCAATAGAGCACGATTCTGATCCCGGCGGGAGTACGTTACGGTAACTGCGGCGCAACAATGCCCTCGAACTCCCTATCAGCACCGGCGAACACATCAGGATGCGCCGCACATGCACGGACAGCGGCACCGGCTTCCTCACTCAGGCTGAACAATAAAAACAAGGGTAGACCCCGCAGCTGCACGGTTCATGTCAACGGAGCGACGTGGTTCTGAAATCTGATGAAATCGAATGGAATTTTGGGATCTGCGATCGGATGACGATTGCACCAAATATCCGCTAAATTATTGATTTTTATATATTTTATGGTGAGAGCGCAGGGATTCGAACCCTGGACCTACTGATTAAAAGTCAGTTGCTCTACCGACTGAGCTACGCTCTCCCAAAGCCGGTCTGTTATGACCGGCGGAAGTGGGCGGACATATGCACAGCGCGCTTGTTTTGGTCAACCCAAAAAACGGGCAAAAGTGCAAAAACGATGTTTTCCAAGGAGATCGCCAAAAGGTGATTGGTTTGGCACCGGCTTCGGCGCTAAGACGGCCGGGCTTGTTGCAGGCTGGAGTTTTGACCTGGTGTCCATCGCTGATATTTCCATCTGGACCGCCGTTCTGGCGGGCGCACTCTCCTTTCTTTCGCCCTGCGTTCTGCCGCTGGTGCCGCCCTATCTCTGTTACATGGCGGGCATATCGGTGGATCAGTTTCGCGGTGGCGAAACGCAGGTCGCCTCCACCGGCACCCGGCGTGCGGTGTTTGGTGCCGCCTTCCTGTTCACGCTCGGCTTTGCCACCGTGTTCGTGGCGCTTGGGGCAGGGGCATCCAGCATCGGCCTTGTGCTGCGCCAGCATATCGACATCTTGTCGCGCATCGGCGGGATCGTCATCATCATCATGGGCCTGCATTTCCTCGGCGTGTTCCGGATCGGCATCCTCGGGCGCGAGGCGCGTTTCCAAGGAAATGGCAAGCCGGCGACGCTGTCGGGCGCCTATATCATGGGCCTCGCCTTTGCCTTTGGCTGGACGCCCTGCATCGGTCCGGTGCTCGGCACCATTCTCGGTGTTGCGGCTGCGCGTGATACGGTGACGGACGGAGCCATGCTGTTGGCTGTCTATTCGCTGGGGCTGGCGATTCCGTTCTGGATCGCTGCCGGGTTTTCGGGCGCTTTCATGAAACTCCTGTCGCGCTTCCGCCGCCATCTTGGCCTGGTGGAAAAGCTGATGGGGGTTTTCCTGATTCTCGCCGGCCTTGCCTTCGTTTTCGGCTTCATCAGTTCGATGGCCATATGGTTCCAGGAAACCTTTCCAGTCCTGATGCAAATCGGCTAAGCACGAACCTCAAACAGAGGTTTCAAAGCGATGGCAGAAATAGCCGGTTTGGTACTGCCGTTCTTCGGCCTGATCTTCGTCGGCTATCTGACGGCGAAGCTCGCCCGAAATCCGGCAGGCGAGGGCGCCGGCGATGCCATGGGCTGGCTCAATATCTTCATCATCTACCTGGCGCTGCCGGCTTTGTTCTTCAAGCTGGTCTCCAAGACGCCGATCGAGCAGCTCACCCGTTTCGACTTCGTCCTTTCCTCGATCGGTGCCACCTATACCGTCTTCGCGCTGGTTTTTGGCGTTGGTTACTGGATACGCCGAAATTCGCTGGCCGAATCGACGGTGCAAGGGCTGGCAGGCGCCTATGGCAATATCGGTTACATGGGGCCGGGACTGGCGCTCCTGGCATTCGGAGAGCCGGCAGCGGTACCGGTTGCCCTGATCTTCTGCTTCGAGAACGTTCTGCATTTCATGGTCGCGCCGGCCATGATGGCGCTGGCTGGTGACGAGAAGAGCTCACCCGGACGGCTTGCACTCGCGATCGCCAGGAAAATCCTGTTGCACCCATTCATCCTGTCGACGATCGCCGGCGTAATCGCCGCATATTTCTCATTCCAACCGCCGGTGCCGGTGCAGAGGCTGATCGATTATCTGGCGCAGGCCGCCGCTCCCTGCGCCCTGTTTGCCATGGGCGTGACGCTCGCGCTGCGGCCGCTGAAACGAATTCCTGCCGAGATCGGCTATATCGTGCCGGCAAAGCTGATCCTGCACCCGGTGCTGATGTATCTGGTGATGGGGCTCGCCGGCAATTTCGAGCCGGTCTGGGTGCAGACGGCCGTGCTTCTGGCCGCATTACCGACGGCGACCAATGTCTTTGTCATCGGCCAGCAATATGGCGTCTGGCAGGAGCGGGCGTCGGCAACGATCCTGATCACCACCGTTTTCTCGGTGGCGACGGTGACGATGTTGCTCTACCTGATCAGCTCAGGCGCTCTTCCGGCCGATCTTTTCCCGTAAGGTACTGCGCAGGGATTGCAGGGCGCTGCCGGGATTGATCCCCTCGCGCATCATCAGATTGCGCAGCGGCGCGACGCTGGCCAAGGCCTGCAGTCCGGCGGCACGCAGCATCTGCACCGGCAGGAAATCGGACAACAGGGAGCGATTGAGCAGATCGACGCTGACGGTGCGGCTGAAAATATCCGCCCGCCGCTTTCGGTCGTAGCGCGCGCCAAAATCATCGGGGATAGGCGCGGACCCAAGCAGGGATATGGCGGCCATAATGTCGCGCAGACTGAGGTTGAGCCCCTGTGCGCCGATCGGCGGGAAGGCGTGGGCGGCTTCGCCGATCAGGATCGCCCGGCCCTTGCCGAAGGATTTGGCGGCCATGCCGGACAGCGGAAACGACTGGGGTGCGCCTTCGATGGTGACTTTGCCCAGCATCGACTGCATGCGCTGCTCCACCGCCAAGGCCAGAGCGTCAGGCGCAAGCGCCAAAGTTGCTTCGGTATCCTCCGGCTTCTGAACCCAGACAAGGCTGGATCGCAAGCCGCCGGGCAGCGGCACCTGGGTGAAGGGCCCGTGTGGCGTGTGGAATTCCGTCGAAACGTTCTGGTGGGCCACCTGATGGGAAAAGTTGAGAACAAGTGCGCTTTGCGGATAGGACCAATTCCTGACTTCGATCCCGGCTGATGCCCGTACACCGGATTTGCGGCCATCGGCGCCGACGACAAGGCTGGCGGTTATGCTGCGGCCGTCGTCGAGTTTCAGGATTGCCCGTTCCGTTTCGAATTCGACCCCGGTCAGGCTGGCGGCAATGCGGGTGAGGGATGGCCGTTTGCATGCCTCGTGTTCGAGGAGGGCAAGGAAGGGCGCATTGGGAATATTGTATCCGAAAGCCTCCAGTCCGACTTCGGCGGCATGAAAGGTCACGGTCGGCGCACGCAGCAGACGGTTCGTCCCGTCGATGATTCGCATGCTGGAAAGCGGCGCTGCCAATGGGGCAATCGCCTGCCAGATGCCAAGGTTGCGCACAAGCACAAGCGATTGATCCATCAGCGCCGTGGTTCGTCCATCGGCTTTTCCCGCCGTCGGCGCGATCAGCACGACGCTGCGGCCCATGTCGGCGAACGCCAGCGCAGCCAGCGATCCGGCCAGCCCTGCACCGACGACTGCGATTTCAAAGTGCTCCATGGCGTCCGCTTCCCGTGCATGTATCTGTTGAGGTCTTAATCTTAACCGTCGGCGGCTGCGAATGAAATGGGGTGAAATGGCGCAGATGCCAGTGGCGTCCACAGCTGATTGCCATGCTTTTGCGGCATCAAGAGATTTTTGCTGGCAGCCAAACTCAAACGGTGCATATTACCGCCAACACCCGTTGGACAATGCGGGGACGGGAGTGTGGCCGTTGAAACAGCCGGTTCAGCATGCTTCCAAGGAAAGCGCAGAGTAAGGACAGGGTGCGTCTGCCGATGAAGTTTTTTAACTACAAGCGCGTGCCCTACGCGGAAATTCGCGCATTTTCCGTTCATATTCTCACCGCATCCGGCTCGTTTTTGGCCTTTCTGGGCGTTGTTGCCGCAGCCGAACACCGATTCGTCGATATGTTCTGGTGGTTGGGCCTGGCCCTTGCCGTCGATGGGATCGATGGTCCGATCGCCCGCAAGGTCCGGGTCAAGGAAGTCCTGCCCAATTGGTCCGGCGATACGCTCGACAACGTCATCGACTACGTCACCTATGTGCTGCTTCCGGCCTTCGCGCTCTATCAGAGCGGCATGATCGGCGAGCCCTGGTCGTTCTTTGCAGCGGGTGCCATCGTCATGTCGAGTGCGATCTACTACGCAGACATGGGGATGAAGACTGACGAGTATTTCTTCTCCGGTTTCCCGGTCGTCTGGAACATGGTGGTTTTCACGCTGTTCGTCATCGATGCCAGCGAACTGGCGGCCTCGATCGTCGTTTTCGTTTCGGTCGTGTTGACCTTCATGCCGATCAGCTTCCTGCACCCGGTGCGCGTCAAGCGTCTGCGGCCGCTCAACCTGGCCGTCTTTACCGTCTGGTCGGTGCTCAGCGGCTATGCGCTGCTGTTGCATTTCGATACGCCCGCATGGGTCGTGGCCGGCGTCGTCGGCACCGGCATCTATCTCTATGTCATCGGTTTTGTGTTGCAGATATTTCCCCGGCTTGGACGGGATTGAGGAGGGTTCATGGCACAGGCCATCATGGTGCGCGCGCTTGGCGGACCGGAAGTTCTCAAAATTGAAGGTGTGACGCTTTCCGCGCCAGGCCCGGGCGAAGTGCAGATCCGTCAGGTCGCTGTCGGCGTGAATTTCATCGACGTCTATTTCCGCACCGGTCTCTATAAGTCGGCTGAAGGGCTTCCCTTCATTCCGGGCAAAGAGGGTGCCGGCATCGTCACGGCGGTCGGCGACAATGTCAGCAGCTTCGCAATCGGTGACCGCGTGGCCTATGCCTCGTCCGACGGCGCCTATGCCAGCGAACGCAATATCGAGATTTCGCAGCTGGTGAAGGTGCCGGACGATATTACGCTGGAAACGGCGGCGGCGATGATGCTGAAAGGCATGACGGCGCAGTACCTGCTCAACCAGACCTTCAAGGTCGGCCCGGAAACCACGCTGCTGTTTCACGCAGCCGCCGGCGGCGTCGGCCTGATCGCTGGGCAATGGGCCAAGGCGCTCGGCGCGACCGTGATCGGCACGGCCGGTTCGCAGGACAAGATCGATCTGGCGCTGGCGCATGGCTACGACCATGTCATCAACTACCGTACCGATAATTTTGTCAGCGCGGTCAAGGAGATCACAGGCGGCAAGGGCGTCGATGTGGTCTATGATTCGGTCGGCAAGGACACCTATCCGGCCTCGCTTGACTGCATCAAGCCGCGTGGTCTCTGGGTCAGCTTCGGCAATTCGTCGGGTCCTGTTGAAGGCGTCAATATCGGCATCCTCGCCCAAAAAGGCTCGCTGTTTGCGACGCGGCCGACCCTGTTCAGCTATGTTTCGACACGGCCGGCACTCGAGGCGTGTGCAAACTCCCTGTTTGATGTTGTGCAAAGCAACAAAGTGCGTATCAATATCAACCAGACGTATGCACTGGCAGATGCAAGCCAGGCGCATGCGGATCTGGAAGCAAGAAAAACGAGCGGAACAACATTGCTGATTCCTTGAGACAAGCCGGAGAGGCAGCCAAGGCAGCAGAGCATGAGAAAAGAGGGGCGGCGTGTCGGCTGAGGGACAACCCGCCAACAGTCTATTGCTGGCTGTTGGCCAACTGACAAAACTGTTCGGCACATTCGCTGCCTGTGATGGAATCAATCTCGATATCAGGCCGGGCGAAATCCATGCGCTGCTCGGCGAAAACGGCGCCGGAAAATCGACGCTGGTGAAGATGCTGTTCGGCGTGCTGGCGCCCACCAGCGGCCAGATCGTGTGGCAGGGACAGCCGGTGCGCATCACCAGCCCCAGTGCCGCCCGCAAGCTGGGCATCGGCATGGTGTTTCAGCATTTTTCGCTGTTTGAGGCGCTGACAGTCGCTGAAAACATTGCTCTTTCGATGGACCCCGGCGTGTCGCTGGCAAGGATCGCCAAGGAGGCGTCCGATCTGTCGCATGCCTATGGCCTGCCGCTCGATCCGCATGCGCATGTCGCCGACCTGTCCGTGGGCGAGCGCCAGCGCATCGAAATCGTCCGCGCATTGCTGCAAAATCCGAAGCTGATCATTCTCGACGAACCGACCTCGGTACTGACGCCGCAGGAAGCCGACCGGCTGTTCGAAACGCTGAACAAGCTGAAAGCCGAGGGGCGGTCTGTTCTTTACATCAGCCACCGGCTGGAAGAGGTGCAGCGCATCTGCGACCGCGCCACTGTTCTGCGCCACGGCAAGGTGACAGGCGCCTGCGATCCGCGCCAGGAGACCCCGTCGTCGCTGGCCCGCATGATGGTCGGCAGCGATGTCGCGCATGTCAGTGCCGAAGGCACGAACGCCAAAGGACCGGTGAAGCTCGAGGCCCGTCATCTGTCGGCGACGGCAAGAACGCCGTTCGCGGTTTCCCTGAAGAATATCTGTCTCAAGGTGCATGCCGGTGAAGTGCTGGCAATCGCCGGCGTTGCGGGCAATGGGCAAGGCGAATTGTTCGATGCCTTGTCCGGCGAATATCCGGTCGCCACCGATGATGTCATTCTGATTTCCGATAAGCCGGTCGGTACCCGCGGTATCAATGCCCGCCGGCTGATGGGCGCCGGTTTCGTGCCCGAAGAGCGTCACGGACATGCCGCCGTTTCGGCACTGTCGCTCTCCGACAATCTCATCCTTGCCCGCAGCCAGTCCGACCGGCGTGCCTTTCTCGGCGGCGGCCCGCTCGGGCTGATCCGCCAGGAGGCGGTGAAAATGGCGGCAAAGCGCATTTCTGCGGCGATGGACGTGCGCAAGAGCGGCGAAAACCCGCCGGCCGGATCGCTATCGGGCGGCAATCTGCAGAAATTCATCGTCGGCCGCGAACTCGACCGCCAGCCGACAGTGCTGATCGTCAACCAGCCGACCTGGGGTGTCGATGCCGGGGCCGCCAGCCGCATCCGCCAGGCGCTGGTCGATCTTGCCAAATCCGGTTCGGCCGTTTTGGTCATCAGCCAAGACCTTGATGAAATTTTCGAAGTGGCGACGGAAATCGCCGTGATCAGCGAAGGAAAGCTGTCCGATATCTATCCGGCATCGGACCTTTCGCGTGAAAAAATCGGACTGTTGATGGGCGGCATGTATGGCAAGACCGAGACTGCGGAGACGGCGCATGCGCATTGAACTGGAACGGCGTCCCGACGTCTCCAAGCTGTTTTCCATCCTGTCGCCGTTCATCGCGCTCGGCCTGACGCTGTTCTTCGGCGGCATCATGTTCATGATGCTCGGCAAGGATCCGTTCGCAGCGCTCTACAGCTTCTTCATCGAGCCGTTGACGGAAGTCTGGTCGTTGCACGAACTGGCGATCAAGGCAGCTCCGCTTATCCTCATCGCTGTCGGCCTGTCGGTCTGCTATCGCTCGAACAACTGGAATATCGGCGCCGAAGGCCAGTTCATCATGGGGGCGATCGCCGGATCGATCCTGCCCGTGGTGTTCTATGAATGGCAATCGCCGCTGGTTCTGCCGTTGATGATGCTGCTCGGCATGCTGGGCGGCGCATTGTTTGCCGGTATTCCGGCCTTCCTCAAGGCGCATCTGAATACCAATGAAATCCTCACCAGCCTGATGCTTGTCTATGTCGCGCAGCTGTTCCTCGACTGGCTGGTGCGCGGCCCCTGGCGCAATCCGGGCGGCATGAATTTCCCGGAAACCCGGACCTTCGACGCAACGGCCATCCTGCCGGAAATGATCGCGTCGGGACGGGCGCATTGGGGGTTTGGTTTTGCGATCATCGCGGCGATCCTGATTTGGTTCATGATGCGCTACACGCTGAAAGGCTTCGAGATTACCGTGCTTGGCCAATCCCAGCGGGCAGGGCGTTTCGCCGGCTTCTCGTCGCGCAAGATGATCTGGTTTTCGATGCTGCTATCCGGTGCACTGGCGGGTCTTGCCGGCATTGCCGAGGTCAGCGGCGCGATCCAGCAGCTGCGCCCGGTTATTTCGCCCGGTTATGGTTTCACCGCCATCATCGTCGCCTTTCTCGGGCGGCTCAATCCGCTCGGGATCGTCGTTGCCGGGCTCGTGCTGGCACTGACCTATCTCGGCGGCGAGGCGGTGCAGGTGTCCCTGCAGATTTCCGACAAGCCGATCCGGGTATTTCAGGGGCTGCTGCTGTTCTTCGTGCTCTCCTGCGACACGCTCATCCACTATAAGATTCGGATGATGTGGTACGATCTGAACGACACGACCGGCGAGGGTGCGCGCTGATGAGTATCTATGAAGCCATCCTTCTGACGGTCATTACGGCGGCAACACCGCTTGTTCTGGCGGCAATCGGCGAACTCGTCACCGAGCGTTCCGGCGTCCTCAATCTCGGCGTCGAGGGCATGATCATCATGGGGGCCGCCTGCGCCTTCATCGCCACGCAGTTAACCGGATCTCCCTATGTCGGCATTCTCGCAGGCATCGCATCGGGGGCATTGTTTTCGCTGCTGTTCGGCTTTCTGACGTTGACGCTCGTTGCCAATCAGGTGGCGACGGGATTGGCCTTGACCATCCTCGGGCTTGGCGTTTCCAGCATGATCGCCGAGCCCTATCTCGGACAATCCGGCATCAAGCTGCCGCAGATCGTCTTTCCGGTCCTGTCGGATATTCCATTTCTGGGCGCTGTTCTATTCAAGCAGGATCTCATTTTCTATCTGTCGATCGCGCTGGTCGCCGGCGTGAACTGGTTTCTGTTCAAAAGCCGCGCCGGCTTGAAGCTCCGCTCCGTTGGTGACAGCCACGCGTCGGCGCATGCGCTCGGCATCAACGTCATTCGCACGCGCTACCTGGCCGTGATGTTCGGTGGTGCCTGCGCCGGGCTGGCAGGGGCGCAGCTGTCTCTGGTCTACACGCCGCAATGGGCGGAGAACATGTCGGCCGGGCGTGGGTGGATTGCGCTGGCGCTGGTGGTGTTTGCCTCCTGGCGGCCTTGGCGGATCATTGCCGGCGGTTACCTGTTCGGTGCCGTATCGATCAGCCAGCTCTATGTCCAGGCGCGCGGTATCGACATTCCCTCGCAGTTTCTTTCTGCTCTTCCCTATCTGGCGACAATTATCGTACTCATTCTCATCTCGCACAATCGACGCACGACGTTGATCAATACGCCAGCATCGCTCGGCAAGTCCTTTGTGCCGGACAGGTAACAAGAACAACAACGCAAACCAAACCTACAGGGGTCAACATGAAAAAATTACTTTTCGCACTCGCAACGACCGCAGCGGTCATCGGATTTTCCGCTGGCGCCTCCGCCGCCGGTAAGGCAAAGGTCTGCTTCGTCTATGTCGGCTCGAAGACCGACGGTGGCTGGACACAGGCGCATGACATCGGCCGTTTGGAGCTTGAAAAGGCGCTGGCCGACAAGATCGAAACCCAGTTCCTCGAAAACGTTCCCGAAGGTCCGGATGCCGAGCGCGCCATCGAGCGCCTGGCGCGGTCGGGCTGCGGCCTGATCTACACGACATCGTTCGGCTTCATGGACGCGACCGTCAAGGTTGCTGCAAAGTTCCCGGACGTCAAGTTCGAGCATGCGACCGGCTACAAGTCGGGCCCGAACCTTGCTACTTACAATAGCCGCTTCTACGAAGGCCGCTACATTCAGGGCCAGATCGCCGCAAAAATCTCGCAAAAGGGTGTTGCCGGCTACATCGCCTCCTTCCCGATCCCGGAAGTGGTGATGGGCATCAACGCCTTCGTCACCGGCGCGCGTTCGATCAACCCCGACTTCAAGATCAAGGTCGTATGGGCAAACACCTGGTTCGACCCAGGCAAGGAAGCCGACGCTGCCAAGGCGTTGATCGATCAGGGCGTTGACGTGTTGACGCAACACACCGATACGACTGCGCCGATGCAGGTTGCGGCGGAGCGCGGCATCAAGGCCTTCGGCCAGGCCTCCGACATGATCAAGGCCGGCCCGGAAACACAGCTGACCGCGATCGTTGATACCTGGGGCGCCTATTACATCAAGCGCACCCAGCTGTTTCTGGATGGCAAATGGGAGACGTCGTCGAGCTGGGACGGCCTGAAGGACGGCATCCTCACCATGGCGCCCTACACCAACATGCCGGACGACGTGAAGGCTCTGGCGGAAGCAACGCAGAAGAAGATCGAATCGGGCGAGCTGAAGCCTTTCACCGGCCCGCTGAAGAAGCAGGACGGTTCAGAATGGCTTGCAGCTGGTGCATCCTCGGATGACGGCACATTGCTCGGCATGAACTTCTACGTCGAAGGCGTCGACGACAAATTGCCGAAGTAATCTCGGCATTCATCGGTGCAATCAAGAAGGGTGGCCGCAAGGCCACCCTTTTTCGATTTCAGCCTTCGAAATTTGTACAAGGAGCGCGAAAGACTGTTTACATAAATCATATAGTATGATTTTTTAGCTGGGCTGCTGAGGAGCAGCTTTTTGGGAGGAAATCATGAAAATCAAGACTGCACTTAGCTGTGCCACGGTTCTGGCTGCCTGCATGTTCGGCTCGGCCTCTGCCGCCGACCTGACGATCGGCTTTTCGCAGATCGGCTCCGAATCCGGCTGGCGCGCGGCTGAAACCACGCTGACCAAGCAACAGGCGGAGAAGCGCGGCATCGACCTGAAATTTGCCGATGCGCAGCAGAAACAGGAAAATCAGATCAAGGCGCTGCGGTCGTTCATCGCCCAGGGCGTTGATGCCATTTTGATCGCACCGGTTGTTGCGACCGGCTGGGATGAAGTTCTGACGGAAGCCAAGGATGCCGAAATTCCGGTCATTCTTCTCGACCGTACGGTCGATTCGTCCAAGGACCTCTACCTGACCGCCGTCACGTCCGACCTCGTTCACGAAGGCAATGTGGCCGGCAAGTTCCTGGTGGACAAGGTCGGCGGCAAGCAATGCAACGTCGTCGAACTGCAGGGTACCACGGGTTCTTCGCCGGCTATCGACCGGAAGAAGGGTTTTGAGGAGGCACTGAAGGGCCACGACAACCTGAAGATCATCCGCAGCCAGACCGGCGACTTTACCCGTACCAAGGGCAAGGAAGTCATGGAAAGCTTCTTGAAGGCGGAAGACGGCGGCAAGAATATTTGCGCGCTCTACGCCCACAATGACGACATGGCCGTCGGCGCCATTCAGGCGATCAAGGAAGCCGGCCTGAAGCCGGGTACGGATATCCTCGTCGTCTCGATCGATGCCGTTCCGGACATCTTCCAGGCTATGGCAGCCGGCGAAGCCAACGCCACGGTCGAACTGACGCCGAACATGGCGGGTCCTGCACTGGACGCACTCGACGCGTTCCTGAAGGACGGCACCAAGCCGGCCAAGTGGATCCAAACGGAATCGAAGCTCTACACTCAGGCTGATGATCCGCAGAAGGTCTACGAAGAAAAGAAGGGCCTCGGCTACTGATTGATTGCCGGCATCGTCTCCAGGCTGCAGCTGTTGTCATTGACCGCAGATGTCGGCCGGAAGGCGATGCCGGCAAATCGTTCTCCCCATCGTTCAGCCAAGCATCCACACTTCGCCACGGCCATATCCGTGCCTTGCGAGGGATGCTGACATGATTGGCGGAAATCCGTAAGCTACGGGTGACCTAATTTCCTTGAAGTATCGGTCTCATGCAGAACAGCACAAACGATATCCTTGTCGCCGCCGGGGTCGTGAAAACCTTTCCGGGTGCCATCGCCCTCAACAAGGTCGATTTCTCGCTGCGGCGCGGCGAAGTGCATGCGTTACTGGGTGAAAACGGCGCCGGAAAATCAACATTGATCAAGTGCATGACGGGTGCCTACCGCCGCGATTCCGGTCTCTTGACCCTTGATGGTTCCGAGATCAACCCGCGCGACACGCTCGATGCCCAGAAGCTGGGGATCGGCACCGTCTACCAGGAGGTCAATCTGCTCGGAAATCTGAGCGTTGCGGAGAACCTCTTTCTCGGCCGCCAGCGTTGCCGATTCGGTCTCATTCAGAACGGCGAGATGAAAAGACGGGCCAGCGCGCTGCTTGCGCAATACGGCATCGACATCAACGTCTCCGCAGCACTGGAAAGCTATTCCGTCGCCATCCAGCAAGTGGTGGCGATCGCCCGCGCCGTCGATCTCTCCGGCAAGGTACTGATCCTCGATGAGCCGACCGCCAGTCTCGATGCGCAGGAAGTGGAGATGCTGTTTCGCATCGTCCGCGACCTGAAGGCGAGGGGGCTCGGGATTGTCTTCATCACCCATTTTCTGGAACAGGTCTACGATATATCGGACCGTATCACCGTACTGCGCAACGGCCAGCTGGTCGGAACGCGCGCGACCGCTTCCCTGCCGCGCCGGGAGCTCGTGACGATGATGCTTGGTCATGAGCTTCAGTCCGTCGAAAAGGCAGCCGGTGGCGCAGAAACCGCGAGCGGCCCCGTTCATTTCCGGTTTTCCAAATATGGCAAGATCGGCAAGATCAAGCCCTTCGATCTGGACGTCCGCAAAGGCGAGGTCATCGGGATTGCCGGTCTTCTCGGCTCCGGCCGCACCGAAACTGCGGAATTGATGTTTGGCGTGCACAAGGCCGATAGCGGCAGTGCCGATATCGGCGGCAAGACCGCTGATCTGTCGTCGCCGCGCGCCGCCATTGCCGAAGGGTTCGGGTTCTGCCCGGAAGATCGCAAGCTGGACGGTATCATCGGCGAACTGTCCGTGCGCGAAAACATCGCTCTGGCCTTGCAGGCGCGGCGCGGCTGGGCAAGGCCGCTGTCTGCATCCGAGCAGAACGCCTTGGCCGATCGCTACATCAAGGCTTTGGACATTCGCACCAGCGACCGGGAAAAGCCGATCAGGCTGCTCTCCGGTGGCAATCAGCAGAAAGCCATTCTGGCGCGTTGGCTGGCGACCAATCCGCAATTTCTCATTCTGGATGAACCGACACGCGGCATCGATGTCGGCGCCCACGCGGAAATCATCCGGCTGATTGGTGAACTCTGCGCGCAGGGCATGTCGCTTATTGTCATTTCCTCCGAGCTTGAGGAACTCGTCGCTTACAGTTCGAGGATTATCGTCCTTCGCGACCGCGCTCATGTCGCTGAGCTGACCGGCAGTGAGATCACCACCGAACATATCGTCAATGCCATTGCTGCGGCAACGGCTGCAGGAGGCGCACAATGATCGACAACGCAAAACGCCTCGGCCGGCGTCTGCTTCCGCAATTCATCGCACTGGCGATGATCCTGATGCTGATCCGGCTGGTCTTTCCGGATTTTTTCTCGATCGAAATCCAGAATGGGCGGCTCTATGGGAGCCTGATCGATATTCTCAATCGCGGTGCGCCGGTCGCTCTTCTGGCCGTCGGGATGACGGTTGTGATTGCCACCAAGGGCATTGATCTCTCGGTCGGTGCGGTCATGGCCATCTGTGGCGCTGTCGCCGCGGCATCCAGCGTGCGTGGCGACCCGCTTGTCGTCACTCTGCTATTGGCAGTGGGGACCGGCCTGATCTGCGGTGTCTGGAACGGTTTTCTCGTTTCCGTCCTCAATATTCAGCCGATCATCGCCACGCTGGTGCTGATGGTGGCCGGACGCGGTATCGCCCAGTTGGTGACGGAAGGCGCGATCCTGACCTTCAACGATCCCGGCCTGATCTTCATCGGCAGCGGTTCGTTCTTCGGTCTGCCCATGCCGGTCATCATCTGGCTTGTATTCGGCATCGCCGTCGCACTGCTGGTGCGGCGCACGGCGCTCGGAATGCTGATCGAGGCTGTCGGCATCAACCGCCGCGCCAGCACCCTGTCCGGCATCCAGACGCCGTTGCTGTTGATGGCGGCTTACATGCTGTCGGGGCTCTGTGCGGCCATCGCCGGCCTGATCGTCACGGCCGACATCAGGGGCGCCGATGCCAACAATGCCGGGCTCTGGCTGGAGCTCGACGCCATTCTCGCCGTCGTCGTCGGCGGCACGTCGCTGCTCGGCGGCCGGTTCAGCATCGTTGCCTCGCTGATCGGGGCGATGATCATCCAAGCGGTCAATACCGGCATCCTGTCGTCGGGCTTTCCGCCGGAATTCAACCTGATCATCAAGGCTGCGATCATCGTCATCATCCTCGTCATCCAGTCGCCTCGGGTGCAGGCCGGACTGACGTTCCTCAGCCGAAAATCCATCCGCAGAGAGACCGCAGAGCAGTCCGTCCGATGAACCAGAAATATCTCCCGCTGATCGCAACCATCGTCATCTTCGTCGTTTCCTATGCGGCGTGTGCCGCGCAGTATCCGAACATCCTGTCGACCCGGGTGATTGGCAATCTGTTGACCGACAATGCCTTTCTGGGCATCGCTGCGGTCGGCATGACCTTCGTCATCCTGTCGGGCGGCATCGACCTGTCGATCGGCTCGGTGATCGCCTTCACCGGCATCTTCCTGGCTGTCCTGATGCAAAATACCGGGATCCACCCGCTCACAGCCTTCGTGCTGGTGCTTTTGATCACCACGGCGTTCGGCGCGGTCATGGGGGCGATCATTCACTATCTTGAGATGCCCGCCTTCATCGTGACGCTGGCCGGCATGTTTCTCGCGCGGGGCATGGCGTTTGTTCTGTCGATCGATTCCATTCCGATCAAGCATCCGTTCTACGCGACGATGAAGACGTTTTACTACAAGCTTCCGGGCGGAGGCCGCATCTCTCTGATCGGCGGACTGATGCTGCTGGTCTTTGCCGCCGGCATACTCATTGCCCAGCGAACCCGCTTCGGCACCAATGTCTATGCGCTGGGCGGCGGCGCCCAGACGTCAGCCTTGATGGGCGTTCCGGTCGGCCGCACGACGATTATGATTTATGGACTTTCGGGCTTTCTCGCCGGGCTTTCCGGAATCGTTTATTCCCTATACACGTCAGCCGGCTACTCGCTCGCAACCGTTGGTGTCGAGCTGGATGCGATTGCCGCAGTGGTGATTGGAGGAACGCTTCTGACAGGAGGTGCCGGGTTTGTTGGAGGAACACTCGTCGGCGTTTTGATCCAGGGATTGATTCAGACTTACATCACCTTCGACGGTTCGCTGTCGAGTTGGTGGACGAAAATTCTGATCGGTGCTTTGCTGTTTGCATTCATATTGATGCAAAAGGCCATCCTGTTTTTATCGCGCCAAAACAAAAGGTATTCCTGAGGGGGGAGTTGCTTGCGTAAGGGTTTGCTCGAAACCGTCCTGACCGGTGCGCGAACGCGCACGAGCCACGCACAGGTGGTGGATGAACTGGGCAAGGCCATTGTGTCGGGCGAGTTTCCCGTGGGCTCCATTCTACCCGGCGATCCCGAACTGGCGATGCGTTTCAAGGTGTCGCGGACGGTGTTGCGCGAGGCGATGAAGACGCTGGCGGCAAAAGGACTGATCGTGCCACGTGCCCGGATCGGTACGCGGGTGACGGCCAAGAACCAATGGAACCTGTTCGACAGCGACGTTCTGACATGGCATTTCCATCGAGGTGTCGATGAAGAATTCCTCTATCACCTCAGCGAGATCCGCTTGGCATTCGAACCCCACGCCGCAGCCCTTGCCGCCGTCAACGCGACGGAGGCCGAGATCAGCGGCATGATGCGGCTGGCGGTTGCGATGGGGGATCCCGAACACACCGCCGAAACGCTGGCCATGGCCGACCTGCGGTTTCATCTCGCGGTGGTCGAGGCCTCGGGAAACCCGTTCATGCGCACCGTCGGCAGCCTGATCGAGGCAGCGCTGGTCGGCATCTTCAAGCTGAGTTCGCCCGCATCGGGCCGCGAAGGCATTGACGAGGTGTCACGTTCGCATATCAAAATCGTCGAGCAGATCAGCCGGCGCGACGAGGCGGGGGCAAGGGCAGCGATGCAGAACGTCATCCGCGTCGGGCGCGAGCGCGTTCGGGTGGCGCTCAACGAGCCCATGGAAGTGACCGCGCCAACCCGGTAATTCCGCCGCTTGTTTCGGGGTGGGACCGGAACGGCCGGAGCAGTTGGTCGTCGATAAAGCGGGACCAAAGCCAAAAGAACCGTAATTCTGCAGTTGCTGCCTTGCTGCAACTGCGTCTTCCGCCTATTTGATAGGGCTGCAACTGACGCGCGTCGCCTCCGATGCGCGTATCTCCCATCAACGGTGTCCGAGGGTTATGTCCGAACTGATTGTTATTTTCGTTCTTCTTTTGATCAATGCGTTTTTCGCGCTTTCGGAAATGGCAATTGTGTCGGCAAGCCGGCCGCTGCTGCGGCAGATGGCAAAACAGGGCAATAGCCGCGCCGAACTGGCGCTACGGCTGGCCGAAGATCCGGGTAAATTCCTCTCTACCGTTCAGGTCGGCATCACCCTTGTTGGAACGCTCGCCGGTGCCTATGGGGGCGCCACTATCGCCGACAAGCTGGCCCCGACGCTCGACACGATCACCTGGATCAACCCTTACGGCAGCACAGTTGCCGTCGCGCTGGTCGTCACCCTCATCACCTATCTCTCCGTGGTGATCGGCGAACTTATTCCCAAGCAGCTTGCGCTGAAGAACTCCGAAGGCGTGGCGATGTTCGTCGCCGGCCCGATGTCGTTTCTGTCGCGCCTGTCTGCCCCCGTCGTCTACCTGTTCGAGATGTCGGCATCACTGTTCATGCGGATATTCGGCGTTTCCAGCGATAGTGACCACGTCACGGAAGAAGAAGTCCAGGCGATCATGGCCGAAGGCGTCGAAAGCGGCGCCATCGAGAAGTCGGAGCATGAAATGCTGCGCCGGATCATCCGGCTTGGCGATCGCAACGTCAAATCGATCATGACGCACCGCACCGAGGTGAGCTTCATCGACGTCAACGACACCCTGGAAACCATCCGCGCCAAGGTCGAGCAGTCGGCCCATTCCCGTTATCCGGTGATGGATGCGACGGGCGAGGTGCTCGGCGCCGTCCAGGTCAAGGAAATCCTCAATGCGCCGCCCAAATCGGGCTTTCAGATCCGCAACTTCGTCAAGGATATCCACACCTTGCCGGAAACGGCGTCCTGCTTGAAAGCGCTAGAGGCGTTCAAAGCCTCGCATATAAACATGGCAATGATCGTCGATGAGTACGGCAGTATCGAAGGCATCATCACCGTCGCCGACATCCTGGAAGCGATCGTCGGAGTGCTGCCGTCGAATTATGACGATATCGAACATGCGCTGATCCGCCAGCGTGATGACGGATCCTATCTGGTCGACGGCCGGACCCCGATTGACGAAATCCACCTGACGATCGGTATCGATGAAATTGATTCCGATGGCAGTTATGAAACCATTTCCGGCTTCCTGGTGCAGCAGTTGCGCAAGAACCCAGAGGAGGGTGACGTAACCGAAGCCTATGGCTATCGTTTCGAAGTCATCGACATGGATGGCCGCCGTATCGACAAGATTCTTGTCTCGCGCGCCGCGCACTGAAACTTGCCGATCGTTTGAAAAACAAAAAGGCCGGGGAACGCCCGACCTTTTGCCAACTCGTTTGTGTTTGGCCTGCTAGTACATCCGTAGTCAGGTCAACTGCACCCAATACTCAGCTGCTTTGGTTAATAAACAGTTAACGCCTTCACAGCCGCGTCCGCTCAATTTTCCTCGATCGAAATGCCGCCTTCGCCGATTTTTACTTCCACGCCGTCAGGCTTGGATTCCTTGTCGTAGATATAGACGCCCAATCCCACCACCAAAACGACGAGACCTCCGATAAGCATATAGAGCGCATTGCGATTCAACTTTATTTCCTTCCAACAAGGGCTGCCTTTTCCCGCAGTTAAATAGTCCTGCATTGTATTTTGGGAAGAGGAAAATGATCAATTAGACGGCTAATTAGCGAAGAATCATCACATCGCAGACAGCACCGGCGTCCACTGCAGACGCATGCGGCGGCCGGATGATCAGGCAATCAGACTGGGCAAAGACCTGCATCATCGAAGAATCCTGCCGCAAGAAGGTTTCTGCCCGCAGAACGCCATCGGCGCCCCTGGTCAAGCGTGCCCGAACATAGTCCTGACGCTTGTCGTTGGCGGGAAGCGCGGTCACTGTTTTTGCCTGGCCGCTGCGATCACGCGGTGGCAGGGAGCCAAGATGGCGCAACAACGGCTCCAGAAACAGCAGCGCGCAAACGAGGCTGGAAACCGGGTTTCCGGGCAAGCCGAGCACGGTCATGCCGTCAAGGGTACCCACCATCAGCGGTTTTCCAGGACGCATGGCGATCTGCCAGAAATCCAGCACCATGCCGCTTTCCACCAGTGCCGGCTGGACGAGGTCATGATCGCCGACGGAGGCGCCACCCAGCGTTACCAGCACATCCGCGCCTGCGGCCTGCGCTTTTGCGACTGCCGCAGCAATGAGCGCATTGTCGTCACGCACAATCCCGAGATCGATGACTTCGGCTCCATTGTCGCGGGCGATGGCGGCGACGCCATAGGTGTTCGAGGCAATGATCTGGCCGGGACCCGGCACGCTACCGGGCGGCAGCAATTCGTCGCCGGTGGCAAGGATGGCTACTTTCGGGCGCTTGAACACCGGCAAACGCGGATGGTTCATCGCCGCCGCGACCGTCAATCGGCCGGAATCAAGCATTTCGCCCGTGCGCAAAACGATATCGCCTATCGCGAAATCCTGCCCCTTGGGACGGATATGCCGGCCTTGCGCCGGGGCAAAGGTGGTGCGGATACGGCCGTCCGGCAGTGTATTGGCGTCTTCCTGGATCAGAACGGTATCGGCGCCGGCTGGAACTGGCGCACCGGTAAAAATGCGCACCACCTGGCCGGGGCCGACATGGCCGGAAAAACCACGCCCAGCCGCTGATTCGCCGATGACGACAAGTTCGGTGCCAACTTGGGCAAAATCCTCGTGCCGGCCGGCATAGCCATCCATCGCCGAATTGTCGAAGGCGGGATGAGTGACGAGAGCGGCGACATCGGTTGCGAGAACCCGTCCCATCGCCTCGTGAAGGCCAATCACATCCGAGCCGGTTATCGGCGCCGAGATTGCCAGCAGCCGGTCGAGCGCATCTGAAACCGGGAGCAATGCCATCAGTCCGGACTTTCCGTGCGGACATAGTCGCCAGACCGTCCGCCTGATTTCCGGGCAAGCCGGATACCGCCGATTTCCATCTCCCGGTCGGCCGCCTTGGCCATGTCGTAGATCGTCAGACAGGTAACGCTGGCAGCGGTCAGGGCTTCCATCTCGACGCCGGTGCGCCCGGTAAGTTTGGCCGTCGCCTCGATCCTCAGTCCGGGCAATGTCTGATCGGCGGTGATTTCCACGGACACTTTCGACAGCATCAGCGGGTGGCAGAGCGGGATGAGGTTGGCCGTCTGCTTGGCGGCCATGATGCCGGCGAGCCGCGCGGTGGCAAGCACATCGCCCTTCTTGGCATTGCCGCTGAGAATAAGTTCGAGCGTCTCCGGCCGCATGCGCACAAAACCCTCTGCAACGGCGATCCGTACGGTCTCTGCCTTGTCTCCGACATCGACCATATGCGCCTGGCCATCGGCCCCGATATGGGTGAGGGAAGGCGTGTTCATCATTCCGCCGCCAGGGGGGTGGCGGAACCGGTCAAAAGGGTGCGGGTCGCAGCCATCACGTCATCCTTGCGCATCAGGCTTTCGCCGACGAGGAATGTCGAAATGCCGCTCTTTGCCAGCCGCAGACAATCTTCGTGGGTGAAAATGCCGCTTTCGCCGACGAGGAACCGGTCAACCGGAACCAGCGGTGCCAGCTTTTCCGAAAGCGCGATATCGACCTCGAAGGTCTTCAGATTGCGGTTGTTGATGCCAAGCAGCGGCGAACTCAGTTTCAGCGCCCGTTCCAGTTCTTCCTCGTCGTGCACTTCAACCAGAACATCCATGCCGAGCAAGAACGCCTCGTCCTCGAGCCTCTGCGCGTCGCTGTCATCGAGCGAGGCCATGATCAGTAGAATGCAATCGGCACCCCAGGCACGGGCTTCGTGGACCTGATAGGTCTCGAACATGAAATCCTTGCGCAGTGCCGGAAGCAAACAGGCATTGCGCGCCGCCGTCAGGAATTCCGGCGCACCCTGAAAACTCGGGCCGTCGGTCAACACGGACAGGCAGGCAGCCCCCCCGGCTTCATAGGCCTTAGCCAAGAGCGGCGGATCGAAATCCGGGCGGATCAATCCCTTGGAAGGGCTGGCCTTCTTGATTTCGGCAATCAGCCCGAACTGACCTTCCACCTGCTTGGCTTTCAGGGCGTTCAGAAACCCGCGCGGCGCTTCCTGCCCGGCAGCCATAGCCTTCAGATCGGCGAGGCCGACGCGCGATTTTGCAGCGGCGATTTCCTCGCGCTTGTAGATTTCGATCTTCTGCAGAATATCGGCCATCGGTGGTCTCCTTAAACCGCGTTCGAAACGCGGATGAGCCGCTCAAGCGTCGCATCGGCAGCGCCGCTCGTCAGCGACTTGCGGGCAAGTTCCATGCCCTCGCGAAGATCACCGGCGCGTCCCGCGATCACCAGCGAAGCGGCGGCATTGGCAAGCGAAATATCGCGATAAGGTGTCGCGTCACCCTGTAGAACGCCCTTGAGCGCGACGGCATTATGGGCACCGTCGCCGCCCTTGAGGTCGGCAAGCGGGACGGTTTCCAGGCCGAAATCGGACGGCGTCAGTTCGAATGTACGGATAGCGCCGTTGTCGAGCGCCGCCACCTGCGTGACGCCGGTCGTGGTGATCTCGTCCAAACCCTCGCCATGCACGACCCAGACGCTTTTCGAGCCGAGGTCACGCAACACTTCGGCGACCGGCACCACCCAATGCGGCGAATAGACACCGACAAGCTGCTGTGTCACGCCAGCCGGGTTCGACAGCGGTCCAAGCAGGTTGAAGATCGTCCTTGTCCCCAGTTCGACGCGGGTTGGTCCGACATGGCGCATCGCCGAATGGTGCTGCTGGGCAAACATGAAGCCGAGACCGGCTTCCGAAATACACTGTGCGATAGCGTCCGGTCCGATATCGAGCTTGACGCCAAGGCAGGAGAGCGCATCGGCCGTGCCCGACTTGGAACTGAGCGCGCGGTTGCCGTGCTTGGCAACCGGAACACCGGCACCGGCGACGATCAGCGCCGCCAGCGTCGAGATGTTGTATGTTCCGGCACCGTCACCACCCGTTCCGACAATGTCGATAGCGTCGGCTGGAGCTTTGACCGTCAGCATGCGCGCCCGCATGGCGCCGACGGCACCGACGATTTCATCGACGGTTTCGCCGCGGACGCGCAGCGCCATCAGGAAGCCGCCAATCTGGGAAGGGGTGGCTTCGCCGGACATGATGATTTCGAAGGCTGCGCGGGCATCATCGCGGTTCAGCGCTTCACCCGCTGCGGCCTTGGCGACGAAAGGCTTCAAGTCCGGCATGCTGATCCCTTTTTGCGTTACCGCTGCTGCGACAGAGCGAGCTCGGCAAGCTGCTGGTTGATCGTAACACCGTAGCCCTTCTGCAACTCGCTGACCATCTGATCGAGAATGTCGTCGCCGCTGGCCTGGGCGATGGCATTGATCTGCCGGTCGTCGTTGTCGAGCGCATCGCCCGGATTGTCGTTATCGACTTCGGTGACCTTCAAAAGAATCTGGCCTTCGCCGCCGATGCCGGGTGCGTTGGCAACCAGGCCGTTCGCACCGCCGAATGCTGCAGCAACTGCCGCAGGGCTAAGCGCTGCATCTTCCGCCGAGCGGCGAAGTCCAGTTTTGGTTTCGACGGCAATACCGAGTTCTGTGGCGATGGCTGCCAGTGTCTCGCCTTTTTCGACCCGGGCCTTCAGCTCGACAGCCTTGGCGGCCAGTTCTTTGCGCTGCTGTTCGGCTGTCCAGTCGGCCACCACCTTTTCGCGGGCTTCGTCCAGCGTGCGGTCACGCGCCGGGGTCACTTCATCGACATCGAACCAGACGTAGCCGTCGCGGCCGAGATTGACCGGCAGCGTTTCTCCGCCGACTTCAGCCTTGAAGGCTTCTTCAAGCAGGGTCTTTGCCTCCGGGATGCCGGCAATCTCATCGCCGTTCGCATCGTTGCCGCGTGCATCGACCGCGTTCAGGACGGAAAGCTTGAGGTTGGTCTGTTCGGCAGCCTCCTTCATCGAGGCTCCGGAAACGCGGGCATCCTCGAATTTGTCGTGGATACCCATGATTTCGTTGGCGGCATTGGTCAGCGCCAATTCCTTGCGCAGCTCGTCCTTGACCTCGTCATAGGCCCGAACGGTTTGCGGCTTGATGTTCGTGACACGCAGGATGACGGCACCGAAGGCGCCGTCGATGACCGGAGTCGTCTGACCATCGGCCACGAGCGCAAAAGCGGCGTCGCCCAGCTTGGCATCAGGCATCCGGTCGCGGGTGAAATCACCGAGCAGCACGTCGCTTGCGGTCTTGCCGGAAGCGGTGACCAGAGCGTCGAAGGTCGTGCCGGTGGAAAGCTTGACTGCCGCCGCGTCAGCCTCCGCGCGCGAGGGGAAGGAAAGCTGTTCGACGGTGCGTGTTTCCGGCGTGCTGAAGCTGTCCTTGCGCTTGTCGTAATCGGCCCGCACTTCATCTTCGGTGACAGAGGCCGGGTCGGCGATATCGGCTGGTTCCAGCTTTACATAGCTGATCTTGCGGAATTCCGGCGCGCGGTATTCGGCCTTGTGGGTTTCGAACCAGGGCTTGAGAACCTCGTCCGAGGGGGCCTTGACCGGATCGACATTGGCATTCGACAAAAGCAGGTAGTCGAGCGTGCGGGTCTCGTTGCGGTACTGGCGCAGCGCGTCGCTGAGCACCTTGGGCGGCGTATAGCCGTCCGACAGTGCTTCGACGATCTGCGAGCGTACGGCAACCTGGCTGCGGTTGTTGATGTAATCCTGTTCGCGCAAGCCCGCATTGCGGAGCACGCTCGAGAAGGTCCCACGGTCGAACTGGCCGTTGACGCCCTTGAACGCGGGGTCTTCGCTGATCAGCGAGGCGAGGCGGTCCTGCGAGAGGCCGAGGTTCATGTTCTCGGACAACTGGTCAAGTGTCGCGCCGGCGACGAGCTGCGAGTAGACCTGCGCTTCGACACCAAAAGCCTTGGCTTGTTCGCGGCTCAGCCGCGTACCAAACTGCCGGGAAAGCTGGGCAAGCTGGCGCTCGTAGGCAAGGCGAAAATCGCTCGGCGACACTTTGACGTCGCCGACGGTCACAACCGCATCAGCCGTTGCCGTTACCAGAGACGTGGACACACCCCAGACACCGAAGGAAAGAACAAGAAGGGCCAAGAGCCCTTTGACAACCCAAGTCTGGGCGCCTTTTCTCAGGAATTCAAGCATGGGACTGCATACCTCGTCGCAATTTCGGGACCGCCGGATGGCAGCCGGTGTCGTTCCTTAGAGCAATCCGTGGCGGAATTGAAGGGTTTAACCGCGCAAAAAGTCGAGGAAATCGGTGGCGCGTCGGCAAAGGGTATCTGCTGTCCGCAGATTTGTTGCCGATGTCGCGCCAGTAGCTTTGCGGACCGAAGCGCACGCCATCCGGGGCCGTGCCGTTCGAAGACCGAAACATGTCGGAAATATTAGCCGGCAATCTAAAAATATCTGTCACTATCAGTGGCGGAGCGGGCCATAACATCCCCGAAAATGATAGCATCGACCCGCCAGACTATGCCGACTCGCTTGATGCGCAGCAATCCTGGCGGGAAAGCCGGAGTGCAGACATGGAATCCATCATCGTCATGGTCAATCTGTTCGGGGCGGTCGCGTTGCTGCTGTTCGGCTTGTCCCAGGTCAAGGACGGTGCGACACGCGCTTTCGGCATCAAGCTGCGGACCGGATTGGCGCAAGGCACCAGCGGGCCGGTGCGTTCGTTTGTGGGCGGGTTCGTCGCAACCGTCGCTCTTCAAAGCTCGACCGCCACTGCTTTGATGATTGCGTCCTTTGTGGAAAAGGGACTGGTTCGTGCACGCATGGCACAAATCGTGCTGCTTGGGGCGAATGTCGGAACCGCCGTTACCGCCTGGATCGTCGCAACCGGCATCGACTGGCTGTCGCCATTGCTCATTCTTGGAGGCGTCATGCTGGTCCGGGCAGGGCGATCCAGTGCGAAGCAGGGTGCAGGCACGGCCCTGGTCGGTATCGGCCTGATGCTGCTGTCGTTGCATTTGCTCGGGCTAGCGACGGAGCCGATGCGCCAGTCGCCGGCGCTCGGCAGCTTCCTCACCATGCTCGACAGCGCCTGGCCTGTCGCCATGATCTTCGCGGCCGCACTTGCCTTCGTCTCGTCCTCCAGTCTTGCCGTGGTTGTTCTCATCCTGTCGCTAGCAGGTGCCGGTATCCTGTCATCCGGTCTGACGATCGCGCTCGTGCTGGGCGCCAATCTGGGTGGTGCGATCCCGCCTGTGATGGCGACATTGTCGGCCTCGGCTTCGGCCAAACGGGTCACGGCAGGCAATCTTATCGTTCGCACCATCGGCTGCCTGATCGCCCTGTCGGTGGCAGCACCTGCGGCCGCTTTCCTGCAGACTCTGCCGCTGTCGCCGGAAAAGCTGCCGGTCGATATCCACCTGATCTTCAACGTCGCGCTCGCCATTCTCGCTTGGCCATTCTCATCGGTGCTGTCAGCCGCCATGCTGCGGCTAATTCCCGATGAACCGAAGGCCGAGACGGGCCCGCTCTATCTCGACGACCGCGCGCTGACGACACCGGTCATCGCGCTCTCCGGCGCAACCCGGGAAGTGCTGCGGGTCGGCGACCTGATCGAGAAGATGCTGATCGCGGCGATGAATGCGTTCAACAGCAACGATCGTATTCAATTGCAGGACATCGGAAAGCTGGAAAAGCAGGTCGATCTGCTGCAGCAGGAAGTCAAAATCTATCTGTCACGGCTTGGACGCGGCGGTCTGAGCGACGACAACGGCCGCCGCTCGATCGTCATTATCGACTATGCCATCAACCTCGAACATATCGGCGACATCATCGAGAAGGGCCTGACGGAAGAGGTCAGGAAGAAGATCGACAATGGCCTTAAATTCTCCGAGGACGGCTATCAGGAACTGACGACGCTGTTTAATCTCACCATCGACAACCTGCGGATTGCCCAGACCATTTTCGTGACCCGAGATGCCGATCTCGCGCGCCACCTGATGGAGGTGAAAGTCGATGTCCGCCACATGGAGAAACGCTCGTCCGAGCGCCACCTCGAGCGGCTGCGCGATGGGCGTGCGGATAGCCTCCAGACGAGTTCGCTGCATCTCGACATCCTGCGCGATCTGAAGCGCATCAACGCCCATATCGTATCCGTCGCGCATCCGATTCTCGATGAGAGCGGCCTGTTGACGGAAAGCCGGCTGCGGATGCCGCACTGACCTCAAGGGACTGTGGTGATCCCGGTACGCACAAAAGCATCGAAACATGGTGTCAGCGTTATGCGGCGATGGCCCTCGGCAAGCACAGGCTGATAAAGGTTGAGCAGCGCCAGGCGTGCGGCCGTCGGCGGGCATGTCGGGTAAAGTGCAAGATCGACGGCGTCCACAGCCTGTTTGACCTGCGCATCGAGCAGCGGCACGGCCCGGTAGGGGTCGGCACCGATGGCGATGTGTTTCGGCGCATGGCGATCCATCAACCAGGGGAAGGGATTGATGAAGTCGATTGTCATGATCGTCTCGAAACGCACCTTGTTGGCGGTTTCGAACGTCTCGATTGCCGAAATCACCTCATCGGCATTCTTCAGCCACTGCGACTGAAATTCGAAGTCGCTGTAGAGCAGGAATGACGGCAACTCGCCGGCTTCGGCCAATGCCTGGTAGGCTGGACGGTAAGCCACGTAGTTGGTTTGCAGGCGCTGCGCCCGCTGGCTCAAAATGGAACGAATACCGACGGCGCCCATGCTCTTGAGGTTATCCTGTTCAAGCGGCGTGTTGTTGACGCTGCCGATAAACGCGCGTGCTGCTTTTTGCGTGACGATAACGACCGGAGGAATGGCCGCGCTGCAAACAAGGATCGCCACGGCGGCAAAGCCTGCCGACGATCCCTTGCGGCGATAATTTTCGATGAGGATGGCAAGCAGCAGCGGCCACAGGAAGATGAACGCCTGGCTACCGGTATTCTGGCTTTCAAACAGCAGACCGGCAGCGATGAAACCCGCCATCCAGAGAAAAGATTGATCCGCAATCCTGCCGAATGCCGAAAAGCCGGGTTTTCCGATGAAGTCGCGGAGTGCCGCCCGAAATACGGGCAACTCACTGACGACCAAGACGAGGCCGAGCAGGCAGCACGCCAGGATCACACCGAAATTGATCGAAGCGGCTTGCAAAAGCCGCGGCAACAGGCTGCTGTCGTTGATGACGACCAGCGACAGGATGTCGGTCGCATAGGCCGAAACAGCCCCGGATGTGACTTCCAGAAGCCCGGCCGCTGCGAGGAAGACGCTTCCGCCGGCAACAGCTGCGCGAAGGGGCAGGCGTCCGGCGAGAAAAGCCATCAGGCAAAGGACAAGACCTCCGACCATACCGGTGACCTTGATGAAGAGCAGAGCAAGCATGGCAAGCGCCGTCACTGCAGCCAGCGTCTTCCATCCGCGCACAAAAACCAGCCCGGCTGCGAGCACATACAGCAATTGACAGACTTGGCGATTGTAGACGCCGAAGCCATCGGAGCCCGGATAGGGGTAGAAATCGCCGGTGTTGAAAGGCAGCAGTGAAAAGAACAGGAATGGCAGCAGCAGCCCATAAGCAGTTGCCATCGAGCGTTTCTGCACGTCGACGATGACCAGCGCCATCAACGGTGCCGTCAGCGTCATCAACGACCAGCTGGAGAGAAGCAGAGGGTGGCCATTGGGGAAAAGATAAAGCCATCCGGCGAAGAGGTAGTAGCCAAGGCCACCCACCGGGGCGAAAAAATCGACGGAGGGTATTTGACCGTCGAAAATACGATTTGCTGCGTCGAGATAGATGTAATGGTCCCAATACATCGGACCGATCGGCATGGTCACGGTCGCAACCAGTGCCAGCGGCATACATGCGACGGCCAAAGCCAGAATGATCATGGGGTGGCGTGCGAGCGCCCGCATAAGGCCGTTGTGCCCGCCGGAAAGCACCGTCTCGGTCGAACCATGCATCGTCGATATCACTCCCCCGGCATGACAACCATCAAGGCGGCCCTTCATTTTTATCGCAGGATCGGGTTTTATCCGGGTTAACATGGCGGCTCGCGCGCGGATTATGTTCCGTGCAATATCTTCCTGTTATGTAGCGGGCAGAATCGCGCCGGTTTTCAGAACCGGCTGCCACCAAAGCGGGAGAACGTGAATGAAGCGCACATGCCTGGCGATTATCTTGGCCGCGGGAGAAAGCACCCGGATGAAGTCGTCCATGTCGAAGGTGCTGCACCCGGTTGCTGGCCGGCCGATGATCGCGCATGTAGTGGACTCGCTGGTAAATGCTTCGATCTCCTCCGTAGCGCTTGTTCTTGGCCGTGATGCCGAAGCGGTTCAATCCGCCGCTGCCCGCAACGACATCGACATGTCGGCATTTCTACAGACCGAACGCCTCGGTACCGGCCATGCCGTTCTTGCGGCAAAGGATGCCATCGCCAAGGGCTATGACGATATTTTGGTCGTCTTCGGCGATACGCCGCTGATCACCGCAGTGCCGCTGCTCGCCGCGCGGCAGGGGCTGGCCGACGGCAACGATGTCGTCGTCATCGGCTTTCAAACCGCCGATCCGACGGGGTACGGGAGATTGCTTGTCGAGAACGGTGCGCTTGTGGCCATCCGTGAGCAGAAGGACGCAACTGAGGAAGAAAAGAAGATCACCTATTGCAATGGTGGCCTGATGGCGATCAACGGCCCCAAGGCGCTGGAACTGCTCGGCAAGATTGGCAATGCCAATGCGAAGGGCGAATATTATCTGACGGATATTGTCGAGATCGTTCGCGCTGAAGGCGGCAAGGCAATCGCCGTCGAGGCGCCGGAGACGGAGTTGACCGGCTGCAACAACCGCGCCGAACTGGCGATGATCGAGGCAATTTGGCAAAAGCGCCGCCGCCACGAGTTGATGGTCTCCGGTGTGTCGATGATTGCGCCGGAAACCGTTTTTCTGGCTTTCGATACGCAGATTGCCCAGGATGTCCTGATCGAGCCGAACGTGGTTTTCGGCCCCGGCGTCACCATTGAAAGCGGTGCGGTCATCCACGCTTTTTCGCATCTCGAGGGCGCGCATGTCGGCGCAGAGGCAACCGTCGGCCCCTATGCCCGCCTGCGGCCGGGCGCCAACCTGGGACCAGAATCCAAGGTCGGCAATTTCTGCGAAGTGAAGAAGGCCGAGATCGGCGCCGGAGCCAAGGTCAATCATCTCACCTATATCGGCGACGCCTTTGTCGGCGAAAAAACCAATATCGGTGCAGGCACGATCACCTGCAACTACGATGGCGTCAACAAGCATATCACCCGCATCGGCGCCAACGCCTTTATCGGTTCGAACTCGTCGCTCGTTGCGCCGGTTTCCATCGGCGATGGAGCACTTGTTGCTTCAGGCAGCGTGGTGACGCAGGATGTACCAGCGGACGCCGTGGCTTTCGGCCGGGCACGTCAGGAGGTCAAGCCGGGACGGGCGAAAATCCTGCGTGAACGGTATCAAGCCGAAAAGGCTGTGAAACAGAAGAAATAGACCGCCGTCCGCTGCGGTTAAAGCTTGAAATCGAAAGTGAATTTCCGGCCGATTGCGCATTTTTTGAAATTCGATACCAAAGCGGCATTGAAAGCCTACTATCGACCGGTGCAGGTTGTTTCAGCGCCGGCCTTGCAAAGAAATTGCGGAGAATAAAATATGTGCGGCATCGTCGGTATCGTTGGAAACCAGCCTGTCTCCGAGCGGCTTGTCGATGCGCTGAAGCGGCTCGAATATCGCGGTTATGATTCTGCCGGGGTTGCCACCATCCACGACGGCGTGCTTGAACGCCGCCGCGCTGAAGGCAAGCTGGTCAATCTGGAAACCAAGCTGCGCGGCGAGCCGCTGGCGGGCCAGACGGGCATTGCCCATACCCGCTGGGCGACGCATGGCGCTCCGACCGAAAACAACGCCCATCCGCACTTCACCGATGGCGTCGCCGTCGTCCATAACGGCATCATCGAGAATTTTTCCGAGCTGAAGGACGAGCTTTCGGCTGAAGGGGCAACGTTCAAGACCCAGACCGACACAGAGGTCGTCGCGCAACTGCTGGCCAAGCTGATCCGCGACGGGATGAACCACCGGGACGCGATGCAGGCGATGCTGCGCCGGGTTACCGGTGCTTATGCGCTAGCCGTCATCTTCCAGGATGCGCCGGACACGATCATGGCGGCCCGCAGCGGCCCGCCGCTTGCAGTCGGTTTCGGCAAGGGCGAAATGTTCCTCGGCTCCGACGCCATCGCGCTATCGCCATTCACCAACGAAATCACCTATCTGATTGACGGCGACTGGGCGGTGCTGACCGCAAACAGCATCGAAATCCTCGATCACGACGGTAAACCGGTGTCCAGGCCGCGCCAGATTTCGGTTGCGGCCGCCTATATGGTCGACAAGGGCAATCACCGCCATTTTATGGAAAAGGAAATCTACGAACAGCCGGAAGTGATTTCGCACGCGCTCGGCCATTACGTCGATTTCATCGATAATACGGTCAATCCGATTGCCGCAGCGATCGATTTCGCCAAGGTACCGAGCCTTGCCATCTCCGCCTGCGGCACCGCCTATCTCGCCGGCCTCGTCGGCAAATACTGGTTCGAACGCTACGCCCGCCTGCCGGTCGAAATCGATGTCGCATCCGAATTCCGCTACCGGGACATCCCGCTGTCGCCGCCATCGGCAGCCCTGTTCATCTCGCAATCCGGCGAGACCGCCGACACGCTGGCATCGTTGCGCTATTGCAAGGAAAACGGCCTGAAAATCGGCGCCGTCGTCAACGTCAAGGAATCCACCATCGCGCGCGAATCCGACGCGATCTTCCCGATCATGGCCGGCCCTGAAATCGGCGTCGCCTCGACCAAGGCCTTCACCTGCCAGCTGTCGGTGCTGGCTGCTCTTGCGATCGGCGCCGGACGTGCACGCGGCACCGTTTCTGAGGCCGAGGAAAAGGTTCTGGTTCGCAGCCTCGCCGAAATGCCCCGCATCATGGGCAAGGTGCTCAACAGCATCCAGCCGACGATCGAAAGTCTGGCGCGCGAATTGTCGAAATGCAAGGACGTGCTCTATCTCGGCCGCGGCACCAGCTATCCGCTGGCCATGGAAGGCGCGCTGAAGCTGAAGGAGATCTCCTATATCCATGCGGAAGGTTATGCTGCCGGTGAATTGAAGCATGGTCCGATCGCCTTGATCGACGAGAACATGCCGGTCATCGTCATCGCGCCGCATGATCGCTTCTTCGAAAAGACGGTGTCGAACATGCAGGAAGTCGCCGCCCGCGGTGGCCGCATCATCTTCATCACCGACGAGAAGGGTGCGGCTGCCTCCAAGCTCGCGACGATGAGCACGATCGTGTTGCCGAATGTCGATGAGATCATTGCGCCGATGATCTTCTCGCTGCCGATCCAGCTGCTCGCATACCATACGGCCGTGTTCATGGGCACTGACGTCGATCAGCCCCGCAATCTGGCCAAATCGGTCACCGTCGAGTGATCATACGTCCGGAAAATCCCGCTGATATCGCAGCGATCCGCACTGTGACGATCGCCGCCTTCAAGGATCATCCGCACAGCGATCAGACAGAACACCTGATCATCGACCGTTTGCGGCAGGCGGGTGCGCTCAGTCTTTCGCTGGTTGCTGAAGTGAATGGCGATGTGGTCGGCCATATCGCTTTTTCACCTGTCGAACAGTCAGACGGTTCGAAGGATTGGTATGGGCTTGGCCCGGTATCGATCCTGCCGGCATTCCAGGGGCGGGGCATCGGCAGCGCCCTGATCGGCAAAGGGCTGGAAGTGCTCAGGGAGCAGGCAGCAGCCGGATGCGTTGTGGTGGGCGATCCCGAGCTCTATCGCAAATTCGGGTTTCAGAACGATGCCCGGTTGATCTACCCAGATTGTGCGCCGCAATATTTTTTGATGCAGCCCTTGTCGTCCAATCCGGCGTCCGGCACAGTAAGCTATAACGCGGCATTTTACGCTGACGGCGACAGACAAGACGGAGCAGCATGACAGACAAACCGGCACGTGGGTTTTTTGCCACGCGGTTGAGGAATTACTTCCTGACCGGCCTGATCATCTGTGCGCCGCTGGCCATCACCGCCTGGATCACCTGGTCGTTCATCCTCTGGGCCGACAGCTGGGTCAAACCCTATCTGCCGTTCGACTACAACCCCGACAATTTCCTGCCCTATCCGGTGCCCGGTTTTGGCCTGTTGACGGCGCTGATGCTGATCACGCTGGTCGGCTTTTTCACGGCGAACCTGATCGGCCGCAGTGTTGTCGGCTTTGGCGAGTCGCTGCTTGTCCGCACGCCGCTGGTGCGCCCGATCTACAAGGGCCTGAAACAGATTTTTCAGACGGTGCTTCAGGATCAGTCGAATTCGTTCAAGAAGGCGGGGTTGATCGAGTATCCGAGTCCCGGCCTCTGGGCCCTGGTATTCATCGCCACGGATGCCAAGGGCGAACTCGCCGCTAAATTCAGCGAGCGTGGCCTGGATATGGTTGCCGTCTTCCTGCCGCCGACCCCGGTGCCAACCGCCGGCTTTCTGATTTTCGTACAGCGTGAAAAAATTGTGCCGCTCGACATGAGCCCGGAGGACGCCGCCAAGCTGCTTCTTTCCGGTGGTCTGGTTTCGCCCGACTATCTGCCGAAAACTCTCGCCGTCACGCAGGAGACAGCGCCCGCCAAACGCGGCAAGACGCTTAGCCGGCCCTGAGAAACCGGATCGCTTCATCGCGGCGATGCAGATAGAGCAGGGTTCGTAGAGCCTCGCCCCGCTTGGTCGTCAGGTCCGGATCGCGCTCGATCACATAGGCCGCATCCTTGCGGGCGATCTCTAGCAGGTCGCCGTGTGCCTCGAGGCTGGCTATGCGGAAGCCGGGCGTTCCGGACTGGCGTGTGCCCAGCAATTCGCCTTCACCGCGCAGTTTAAGGTCCTCTTCAGCGATCAGGAAGCCGTCTTCAGTATCCCGCAGGATCGACAGCCGCGCCCGGCCGTTTTCACTAAGCGGTCCCTTGTAGAGCAGGATGCAGGTCGAGGCCTCATCGCC
This sequence comes from Pararhizobium sp. DWP3-4, assembly GCF_049898205.1. NCBI lineage: Bacteria > Pseudomonadati > Pseudomonadota > Alphaproteobacteria > Hyphomicrobiales > Rhizobiaceae > Pararhizobium > Pararhizobium sp. DWP3-4. The sequence goes on from NZ_JAFCXF010000004.1 coordinate 434,247, forward strand.
CCGCCCGACGCGCCCCCGCAGTTGGTGCAGTTGCGCCAGCCCGAACCGCTCCGCATGCTCGATCACCATGATCGTCGCGTCCGGCACATCGACCCCGACCTCGACGACGGTGGTGGCGACCAGAAGGCGGATGTCGCCATTCTTGAAGGCGAGCATCACCGCGTCTTTTTCCGCGCCGCTCATGCGCCCGTGCACCAGGCCGACATTCGGTCCGAACTGCTTGTCGAGGCTCTGGAAGCGTTCGTCGGCTGCCATCAGGTCAGAAGCTTCCGATTCCTCGACCAGCGGGCAGATCCAATAGGCTTTCTTGCCCTCGGCAAGCGCGGTACGAAGCCGCGCGACGATTTCCCCGGTGCGTTCGGTCGATACCGTCACCGTCTGGATCGGTTTGCGGCCGGCCGGTTTCTCTGTGAGTTTGGAAACGTCCATATCGCCGAATGCCGCCAGAACCAGCGTGCGCGGGATCGGCGTCGCGGTCATGACCAGCATATGAGGGGAAATTCCCTTGGCCGTCAGACGCAGGCGCTGATGCACACCGAAACGGTGCTGCTCATCGACGACTGCCAGCAGGAGATTATTGTAGACAACGGTATCCTGGAACAGCGCATGGGTTCCGATGACGATCTGTGTTTCGCCGGACGCGATGCGTTCCAGGATGGCGTCGCGCTCGCGGCCCTTGGTGCGGCCGGTCAGCACATCGATAGTGACGCCGGCCGGTGCTGCCATCTTCGACAAGGTCGCGAAATGCTGGCGGGCAAGAATTTCCGTCGGCGCCATCAGGACTGCCTGACCGCCTGCCTCGACGGCCGCCAGAATCGACATCAGCGCCACTGCCGTCTTTCCCGAGCCGACATCGCCCTGTAGCAGCCGCAGCATCCGCTCGGTACCGGCCATATCCTTCAGCACTTCGTCGATGGCAGCCGTTTGGCTGCCGGTCAGCGAAAACGGCAGGGCGGCAAGGACCGGCCTGCTCAGCTTTCCCGTCGCGTGCACCGGTATCCCGGCCACCTTGCGCAGCCTTTGGCGCACCAGCGACAGCGAGAGCTGCCCGGCAAGCAATTCGTCATAGGCAAGCCGCCGGCGGGCAGGCGCCTGCGGATCGAGATCGGTTTCGTCGCGCGGGTCGTGCAGAGCCAGGAAACAGTCGCGTGCGGACTGAAAACCCTGCTTCTGCATCAAAGCTTCTTCGATCCATTCGGGAAACTCCGGAATGCGGGGCAGGGCCGCTTCGACCGCCTTGCGCAGGATGCGCGCCGAAAGACCGGCCGTCAGCGGGTAGATCGGCTCGACCAGCGGCAGGTTTTCGGCCTCCGTTGCCCGCACCATATAATCGGGATGCACCATCGACGGACGGCCGTTGAACCAATCGACCTTGCCGCTGACCGTCACGGTCTCGTCCACCGGCAGCGCCTTTTCCAGCCAGTTCCCCTTGACCCGGAAGAAGGTCAGCGCCAGTTCGCCGGTGTCATCGTGCAGGAAGACGCGGTAGGGCTGGCTGGTGCGCGGCGGTGGCGGCTGGTGCCGGTCGACCCGGCCGGTGATGGTGACGATGACGCCCTGCGGCGCGCGCGCGATGCCCGGCTGGTGGCGCCGGTCGATCAGCGAATGCGGCGCGTGAAAGACGAGGTCGATCACCCGGCAATCGTCGATGCTGTCGCGGCCAAGCAGCCGTGCATAAAGTTCGCCCGCTTTCGGGCCGATGCCGGGAAGCGAGTTGAGCGGGGCAAAAAGAGGGTCGAGAAGGGCAGGGCGCATGCGGGGCAGACTGAAACGAGGATTAGGTCTTTGGCAAGGCTGACAATACTCTTTTCAGCGTTTATAGAGCCATAGCGAAACGCCGCCTTTAGCGACGCGGCGGCAGGAAGGACTTCTCATGACCGGCATCACCCGCACAAGCGCCGATCTCGATCCGCGCCGCAAACGGATTCTTTTCCGCGCCTGGCACCGTGGTGTTCGCGAGATGGATCTGGTTTTTGGGCAGTTCGCCGATAACGAGCTTGCTGATCTGGCGGAGACCGATCTTGACGAGCTCGAAACGATCATGGGTGAAGAAGACACCGATCTGCTCAAGTGGGTGCTTGGATCGCAGCCAGTACCGGAGCGTTATCGCACGCCCTTGTTCAATCGGATCGTATCCTATCGGCCTGATTTTGACGTACTGTTTGACCATAAGGACAAAAACGCCTGATGATTGCCGGTTTTGATCCCAAGAACGTTGCGCGCGCCACCCGCGAGTTGACCATCGGCCCGGTTCCGGCCGGGGTCGAGCCGCTGATTCTTGCGGAGCTTGCCCGCGCCAACGGTCCGGTCGCCTATATTCTCTCGGATGGTCAGCGCATCGCCGATGTCGAACAGATGCTGGGCTTTGCAGCACCCGATATTCCGGTGTTGACGCTGCCGGGTTGGGATTGCCTGCCCTATGACCGCGTATCGCCCAGTGCCGACACATCGGCACGGCGCCTGGCAACACTGAGCGGTCTGATTGCGCATGCGAAAAAGCCGCATCCGGCCATCGTGCTCGTCACCGTCAACGCCGCGCTGCAGAAAATGGCACCGCAGGATATCATCGAAAATCTCGCATTTTCAGCGCGCCCGGGTGCCAGCATCAGGATGGACGATATCGCAGCCCGGCTCGGCCGCAATGGCTTCGAACGCGTCGCCACCGTTCGCGAAGTTGGTGAATATGCGGTGCGCGGCGGCATTCTCGATGTTTTCGTTCCCGGTAGCGAGGAACCCGTCCGCCTCGATTTCTTCGGCGATACGCTCGAAAGCATCCGGTCGTTCGACCCAGCCAGCCAGCGGACCACCGGACAGGCCCGCTCGCTCGATCTCAACCCAATGAGCGAAGTGTCGTTGACACCGGAAACGATCAGCCATTTTCGCACGCAATATCTGTCGATGTTCGGCGCGGCGACCCGTGACGATGCGCTTTATCTGGCGGTCTCCGAAGGCCGGCGATATGCGGGCATGGAACACTGGCTGCCGCTGTTTTACGGCAGGCTCGACACCGTGTTCGATTATCTTGCCGGCTTCCATATCGTCACCGACCATGTGGTTCGTGAAGCCGCAGCCGAACGCTCCAAGCTGGTTCAGGACTATTACGAGGCCCGCCAGTCGTCTGTTTCGCCAGGTAAGTCGCAGATTTCGCAGGGCACGCCCTACAAGCCGGTGCCGCCGGAGATGCTGTATCTGAGCGCCGAAGCGTTCAATGCCGCTCTGGTGTCGCGCAATGCCGTCCGCCTTTCGCCGTTCAGCGAACACGAGGGCGAGGCGCGCCAGGTCATCGCCGTCGATGCGCGCCTGGGTGTGCGCTGGGCAAAAAATGCGACGGAAGCGACCAGCGACGCCGAACGCGTCAATGTCTTCGATCTGGCCGTCAAATATATCGCCGACCGCCGTGCCAAGGGCGCCAAGGTGCTGATCTCTGCGTGGTCAGAAGGATCGCTTGATCGTCTGCTGCAGGTGCTGGTCGAACACGGCCTTGCCAATATCAAGCCGATCAAGGCGCTGTCTGAGCTCAATAGCCTGAAACCCGGAGAGGCGGCGTCTGCCGTGCTGAGCCTCGAAAGCGGCTTTGAAACCGGCAATCTCGTCGTCATCGGCGAACAGGACATTCTCGGCGATCGCATGGTCCGCCGCTCCAAACGCCGCAAGCGCGGCGCCGATTTCATCGCGGAAGTCGCTGGGCTCGACGAAGGCAGCATTGTCGTCCATGCCGAGCACGGTATCGGCCGGTTTATCGGCCTGCGCACCATCGAGGCCGCCGGTGCGCCACATGCCTGCCTTGAGCTGGTCTATGCCGATGAGGCAAAGCTGTTTCTCCCGGTGGAAAACATCGAGCTTCTGTCGCGCTATGGCTCGGAGGGCAGCGATGCCGTGCTCGACAAGCTCGGCGGCGTCGCCTGGCAGGCGCGCAAGGCCAAGCTTAAAAAGCGCCTGCTGGATATGGCCGGCGGTCTGATCCGCATCGCCGCCGAACGCCTGACGCGTCATGCGCCGGTGCTGACGACGCCGGAAGGCCTCTACGACGAGTTCGCGGCGCGTTTCCCCTATGACGAGACCGAAGACCAGATGACGTCGATCGAAGCCGTCCGGGACGATCTGGGCGCCGGCCGTCCGATGGACCGGCTCGTCTGCGGCGACGTCGGGTTCGGCAAGACGGAAGTGGCGCTGCGCGCCGCCTTCATCGCCGCGATGAACGGTGTTCAGGTGGCCGTGGTCGTGCCGACCACGCTGCTCGCCCGACAGCATTTCAAGTCGTTCACAGAGCGGTTTCGCGGGCTGCCGGTGCGCATCGCCCAGGCGTCGCGTCTGGTCGGCTCCAAGGAACTGGCGCTGACCAAGAAGGAAGTCGCCGAAGGCAAGACCGATATCGTCGTCGGTACGCATGCTCTGCTCGGTACCTCGATCAACTTTGCCAATCTCGGCCTGTTGATCATCGACGAGGAACAGCATTTCGGCGTGAAGCACAAGGAGCGGCTGAAAGAGCTGAAATCCGACGTGCACGTCCTGACGCTGTCGGCAACGCCGATCCCGCGCACGCTGCAACTGGCGCTGACGGGTGTTCGCGAACTGTCGCTGATCACCACGGCGCCGGTCGATCGCATGGCGGTGCGCACGTTCATCTCGCCCTTCGACGCGCTTGTCATCCGCGAAACCTTGATGCGCGAGCACTATCGCGGCGGCCAGAGTTTCTATGTCTGCCCGCGTCTGGCCGACCTCTCTGAAATCCACGATTTCCTCAGATCCGATGTGCCGGAACTCAAGGTTGCGGTCGCCCACGGCCAGATGCCGGCGACAGAACTCGAAGACATCATGAATGCCTTCTATGAAGGCCGCTACGATGTTCTGCTGTCGACGACGATCGTCGAATCCGGCCTCGACGTGCCCACGGCCAACACGCTGATCGTGCACCGCGCCGACATGTTCGGCCTGGCGCAGCTCTATCAGCTCAGGGGCCGGGTCGGCCGTTCCAAGGTCCGCGCTTTTGCGCTGTTTACGCTGCCGGTCAACCGGACGCTGACCGGCATGGCCGAACGCCGCCTCAAGGTGCTGCAATCGCTCGACACGCTGGGCGCCGGCTTCCAGCTGGCGAGCCACGACCTCGATATCCGTGGCGCCGGCAATCTGCTCGGCGACGAGCAGTCGGGTCATATCAAGGAGGTCGGCTTCGAGCTCTACCAGCAGATGTTGGAAGAGGCGGTTGCCGAGCTCAAGGGCGACGAGGAGATCGCCGACAGCGGCTGGTCGCCGCAGATTTCCGTTGGTACCCCGGTGATGATCCCCGACGATTATGTGCCGGACCTGCATCTGCGCCTCGGGCTTTACCGTCGTCTGGGCGAGATCACCGAACTGGGCGATATCGACGCCTTTGGTGCCGAGCTGATCGACCGCTTCGGTCCGCTTCCGCTCGAAGTCCAGCACCTGTTGAAGATCGTCTATATCAAGTCGCTCTGCCGAACCGCCAATGTCGAAAAGCTCGACGCAGGCCCGAAGGGCGTCGTGGTGCAGTTCCGCAACCGCGAATTTCCCAATCCGGGCGCACTGGTCGGTTATATCGCCAAGCAGGGCATCATGGCCAAGATCCGCCCGGATCACAGCATCTTCTTCCAGCGCGATTTCCCGACACCGGAAAAGCGGCTGGCGGGTGCTGCCGTCGTCATGACGCAGCTGGCGGGACTGGCAAAGACTTGAATGCGAACGAAAGCCGCGCAGGATTTGCGCGGCCTGTTGCAACGACTGGATGATGCGGGGTCAATTGATCTGCGACGTGTCCTTCATCTTGGCGATATCGCGCAGGGCATCCTCCAGCACCTCGACCGACTGGGCACCCATGACGGCATATTTGCTGTCGACGATGAAGCAGGGAACGCCGGTGACGCCCATGCCGCGCGCCATGTCGATTTCTTCGGAAACCGCGTCCTTGTCCGCATCCGAAGCAAGCAGAGCCGCAATGACGGTGCGGTCGAGACCGGCCTCAGTCGCAATGTCCAGCAGCACAGCGTGATCGCCGATATTGCGACCCTCTTCGAAATTCGCCTTGAACAGAAGCGAGGCGACCTCGCTCTGTGTGTCACCACCTTCGGTCAAGGCCCACCGGATCAGCCGATGCGCATCGAGCGTGTTGGGGCTGATGGTGACGGCATCGAAATCAAAGGCGATGCCCTCCTGCTCGCCAAGGCCGGCCAGCACCTTGTGTGCACGATCGACAGCCTCCTGGCCGCCGAGCTTCGCGGCGAGATGGGCCTTATGATCAACACCCTCCGGCGGCAGGTCCGGGTTGAGCTGATACGGCCGCCAGTTGACGGTGACGAGGATATCGCCGGCCACATTGGCGATCGCCTGATCGAGCCTCGTCTTGCCGAGATAGCACCAGGGGCAGACGACATCGGAGACGACATCGATATTGACATGGTTCATGGCGCTTGCTCCTTGCGCTGAAAATCGTTGATCAGCGACATAGGCGTCCCGGTTTGCGCTTTCAATGCGTTACCAAAAGTATACCGCCGCCAATTCCGGGTTACTGCACAGTTTCATCAAACCATACCGGCAGCTGATAGCCATAGAGCGGCACGACACTCGGGCGGCCGATGCGTTTTTCACGCGCAACCCATTGCGAGGCGACGTGATACAGCGGCACGAGATAGAAATTGGAGACGAGCAGGCGATCATGCGCCCGAACGGCGGCTGTGAAGTCTTCGACGCTGACGGCACGCAGGATGTGATCGACAAGCGTATCGACATCCTTGTCGGCGACTCCGGCAAAATTTGAGCTGCCTTGCTGATCGCGCGATTGCGATCCCCAATAGGTAATCTGCTCGATACCCGGTGAAAGGGAGGACGGGAACGATTTCATGATGATGTCGTAGTCGAATGACTGGGTGCGCTGTTGGTACTGCGAATCATCGACAGTGCGCACTGACGCGGCAATCCCAAGCGCTGCCAGCGAGCGCTGATAGGTCAACGCCAGTTTTTCCTGGCCCTCGTTCTGGGTCATGATCTCGAAGGCGAGCGGTATGCCCTGCGCGCTGAGCATCTTGCCGTCCTTGATGCCGTAACCGGCTTCGCGCAGCAGCGTCACGGCTTCGCGCAGCACATTGCGGTCGCGTCCCGAGGCATCGGTGACGGGCAGGCGGTAACTTCCGTCCAGGACCGAAGGATTGATGCGGTTCCTGATGTCGCCGAGTATTCCAAGCTCGCGGCCATCGGCGGCAACACCGAGATAGGAAAGACCCGAATTCTGCCAGAAGCTCTGCGTGCGAGTGTAAGCACCGTCAAAGAGGTTCTTGTTTGCCCATTCGAAATCAAAGACCAGCGCCAGCCCCTGACGCAACTTCGGGTTCTCGAACATCGGCCGTCGCGTGTTGAAGACGAAACCGAGCATGCCTGACGGCGTCTTCGGCGTGAACGTCTCCTTGATCACCTTGCCGGACTGGACGGCCGGGAAATTGTAACTGCGCGACCATTTCGTAGGGCTGCCTTCCGGGTAGACATCGATCTCACCCTTTTTGAAGGCTTCGAACAAAGAATTGTCCTGCAGAAAATACTCGACGGAAATCTCGTCGTAATTGTCGAAACCGACCTTTGTCGGCAGATCCTTCGCCCAGTAGTCGGGATTGCGCTTGTAAACGATCCGTTCTCCGGGTCTCACCTCGGCAACACGATAGGGGCCCGAGCCGAGCGGGAATTTAAGCGATGTCTGATCGAACGTCGCCACATCGGTCGCGTGCTTCGGCAGGATCGGCGTCATGGCGAGCAAAAGCGGGAATTCGCGGTCGGCTTTATCGTTGAATGTAAAGCGGACACTGCGGTCGCCGATTTTTTCTACCTTGTCGACCTTTGCCAGCCGCGTGCTGAACGGAACGCGGCCCTTGTCGCGAAGCAGTTCGAACGTGAAGATCACATCCTCCGGTGTCACCGGCTGACCATCGGCCCATTTGGCCTTCGGATTGAGGTTGAACTGGATAAATGTGCGGTCGTCGTCCCATTCGACCGTATCGGCCAGCAGGCCATAGAGCGAAAAGGCTTCGTCGCGCGAACGCTGCATCAGCGAATCATAGACGAGATTGCCATATTCCGGATCGAGCATGCCACGGGCCGTTGTGCGCATGCTCTTCAAGATGAACGGGTTAAGACTGTCGAAAGTGCCGACCACGCCATAGGAGACCCGGCCGCCCTTCTTGACGTCCGGCTTGACGTAGGGGAAGTATTTGAAATCGGCGGGCAGGGCGGGTTGGCCATGCATGGCGATGCCGTGAACCGGCTCTGCCTGCGCAGTCGCACCCGTGCCAAGCGTAACCAGCACCGAAATCAAACCCAAAAACAATGCGCGCAAAGCCCGCCTCCTGCTGTCGTCGTCTCGTGAATCACGGCAAATTAACACGTTGACCAGCATTTCCAACCAACCGATACTTTAAAAGCAAATGCTGACCCAACAACGGAACGCAAAAAAATGGCGGGGAGGCTGGATATCCGTCGCCGCTCCCTGTAACAGGTGTTCCCGGAGACGAGGGTCATGCAATTGCCTCATTTGCCCAACAGGAGAGCGGGCAGCTGACCATTGATCACGAGCGTCTTTAGACTGCTCAGACACCGGAATTCAGGAGACGGGTATCATTATGATCTTCAAGTCGAACTTTACCAAAAAGGCTGCTTTGTCGGCATTCGCCGGCGCAGTTGCTGTTGCCGCGATGCCGGCCGCGTCGTTTGCACAGCAGGCCTCTGGTGCCGGCCGTCCGCCCCAGGGTTGGTTCAAGGTCTGCACCAAGCAGGAAGACAACGATGTCTGCATCGTGCAGAACCTGTTGACGGCCAGCAACGGTCAGTTGATTACCGCAATCGGCCTGATCAGTGTTCAGGGCAAGGTCAACCGCAAGGTCCTGCAGGTTTCGGTTCCGTCGGCACGCCTCATTCCGCCAGGCATCCAGATGCAGATCGACGGTGGCAAAGGCTCCAAGCTCGACTACGCCATCTGCATGCCGGACAAGTGCGTTGCCGAAGTGCCGCTTAGCGATGCCGTTCTTGCCAGCCTGAAAAAGGGCAGCGAAGTGGTGTTCACCTCGGTTAACTTCCAGCGGGCGCCGAACCCGATCAAGATCTCGCTCGGTGGCTTCACCGGCGTCTTCGACGGCGAGCCGATCGAACAGTCCAAGCTCGAAGAGCGCCAGCGCCTGCTGCAGGAAGAAATGCAGAAGAAGGCCGAAGATGCGCGCAAGAAGCTTGAAGAAGCCCAGAAGGCTGCCAAGGCTAACTGATTGCCTGTTTCATCAACAAAAAGCCGCCGCGATCATCTCGCGGCGGCTTTTTGCATTTCAGGCTAAGGCCGTTATTGCTGACGGATCTCAGTGTTGAACAACCGCTTTCGGCTTGTACTGCCCGACAGTTTCCGGATCGAAGAAGGCGTTCACCTGCGAATGGCGCACTGGCTTGCCGCTTTCGTCCGAAATGAGGTTCTGTTCGGAGACATAGGCGACATATTCCGTTTCCTCATTCTCGGCGAGCAGATGGTAAAACGGCTGGTCCCTGGTCGGGCGGACTTCAGCGGGAATTGAATTCCACCATTCCTCGGTGTTTGCATATTCCGGATCGACGTCGAATATGACGCCGCGGAATGGAAACACGCGATGGCGAACAACCTGTCCAATCTGAAATTTTGCGTCTCTTTGTTTCATCATGATAGGTTCCTTTCGCAGTAGTATGTGGTGGTTTTTCCTCAAACATCAAGTGTGAAGCTCCGGCAGGAGATGGGCGCTCAACAGCGCGGATCGGCAGAGACAGAGTTGCTGTACGCCGTTGCTTGCCTCTCCGGGAAAATCGTCGTACCTCCCATATGAGGAGTTCTTCGATGGCGGATATGGCATGAGCAATCAATGGGGTAGGGACCAGCAAGTGACGCGCGGCCGCAACTCGTCCGGTCTGTTGCTGCCGGCCGTGCTCTGCCTGGCGCTGATCGGGGCCGGCGGCTATTTCTGGTTTGCCCGGCAGGCGATGCAGACGGACATTGCCGCTTTGACATCCAAGACTGCTTCGCTGACAGCAGAACTTGCCAAGGTCACGGTGGAAAAGGACAAGGCGACCAGTGATCTCGTCAAATTCAAAAAGAATTCCGGGAACTGGGCCGAGGAACTGGAAAAGGACTATGCCGAACTGAAGCTTAATGAAATTCCCAAGCTCAACCGGCTTCTTGACAAGCGCGACGCCGATATTTCAGCGCTTGAAAAGCTGCTTTCGAACGAAAAATCTGCGGCGAAAGCAGCCACCGATGATTTGACGGCAACGATTGCCGGGCTCAACGATCAGCTGAGCACGGCCAAGACCGATTCCGCCGATGCCCGAACGCAGGCGCAAAATCTTGGCGGCGAAAAGCTTACCCTGAGCAAGCAGATAACCAGCTTGAAGGTGGCTCTCGATAAGGCCACGGCCGACGCGGCGGCGGCGCAAAAAGCGCTGGAGCAGAAGGTCACTGAAGCCGGGAAAGAGCCTGCGACCTTCAAATCAGCGCTCGATCTCGCCCGTGACGTGCAGATCAAGACGCTGGAACAAAGCCTCGGCGAAGAACGCCGCAAAGTTGAGACGCTGCAGAAGCAGCTTGAGGATCAGGCCCAAGCCGCAGCTAGAATTGCACCGGAAACGCAATCCGATACACCTGTGATCGACAAGCCGGTAACCGAAACTGGCCAGACTGGCCCGGGCGCAGGACTGGTGCCGCGTGACCGGCTGATGGTGGACAATATTATCGGCAAGACGCGCGGCGTCGGTTTTCTGGATGATGAGAAGAAACAGCGGCTGAAGGACCAGCTGGCGTCAGGGGCTTGTGTCACCGATGCGCTTGAAAGCGTCTTTGACAAGGTACCGCTGATCCTGATGCGTAACCTGATGCGCGATTTCAAGAGCGATTGCTGACAACCGGTATCCGCCTGCCTGGCCGATGCCATATGGGGAGAAAACACGATGTTCCGAAAGGCTTTCATGGCCGCGACGATGCTGACGGCGCTTGCGCTCAATCCGGTATCGGCAGCCGAGTTCGAAAAGAACATCATGACCGGGGGGCCGCAAGGCACCTATATCCAGATCGGGCGGGATGTTGCAGCCCTCGGCAAGACGTGTGGCCTGACACTCAACGTCAAGGAATCTGCGGGTTCTCTGGAGAATTTCGTCGGCGTCCGCAACAGCAAGAATACCCAGTTCGGCATCGTTCAGAGCGATGTGCTCGAATATCTGAAAACATTCGAGGCCGACGATCCGGAAGTGCAGCAGGCCGTGCGCGGCGTACGCATCATGTTTCCGCTCTATAACGAAGAAATCCACGTTCTCGGCCGCTCCGACATCAAGGACATGGGAGATCTTGCAGGCAAGAAGGTTGCCGTCGGCGTCAAGGACAGTGGCACCTTCCTGACTTCGTCGCTGATCCTCGACATCCTTCAGGTAAAGACCGGGGAACGGGTACCACTCAATCCGGATGCAGCCCTGCCAAAACTTCTCGCGGGCGAGATCGATGCCTTCTTTTACGTCGCGGGAGCGCCTGCAGCGCTGTTCAAGAACAATCCGATCGACGGTTCGAAATTCCATCTCGTGCCGATCACCGAAGCACCGCTCCTGGCAACCTACACGCCTTCGCGGATCGAGACCGGCACTTATACGTTCCAGAAGGAGCCCGTGGATCTGATCGCCGTCAAGGCGGTGATGATGACCTATGACTATGACATCAAGCGCAACGCTTACCAGCGGGAAAGCTGCAAGGCCGTCTCGGAGTTTTCAAGCCTCATCCTCAACAATCTCGACAAGCTGCAGGCAAGCGGTCATCCGAAATGGAAGGAGGTCGATCTCACAGCACTGCCTCCCGGATGGCAGGTCGGCGTCTGCGTCAAGGCCGGCATGGCGCTTGACTACAAGCCGGCATGCACGGCGCCAGCGGCCGCAAGCGAGCAACCGGACGGCAACGAGGAATATCTCAATCTGCTGAAAGAACGGCTGAAGAAGAAGTAGAGCGACCCCACCCTATCCTGCAAACAAAAGGCCGGCTTTCGCGGGAAAGCCGGCCTTTTGTTTGAGGCGGACCCGCCAATGACGGGTCCGAAGGCTGTTAGGCCGAGTAGTACATGTCGAATTCGACCGGATGCGGGGTCATTTCGTAGCGCATGACCTCGACCATCTTCAGTTCGATATAGGAATCGATCTGGTCGTCGTCGAACACGCCGCCGGCGGTCAGGTACTTTCGGTCCCTGTCGAGGCTTTCCAGCGCTTCGCGCAACGAACCGCAGACGGTCGGTATCTTCTTCAGTTCCTTCGGCGGCAGGTCGTAGAGATCCTTGTCCATGGCCTTGCCGGGATGGATCTTGTTCTTGATGCCGTCGAGGCCAGCCATCAGCATGGCGCCGAAAGCGAGATAGGGGTTTGCCAGCGGATCAGGGAAGCGGACTTCGACGCGCTTCGATTTCGGACCCGTGCCGAACGGAATGCGGCACGAAGCCGAACGGTTGCGAGCCGAGTAAGCCAGCAGAACCGGTGCCTCATAACCCGGGACGAGGCGCTTGTAGGAATTCGTCGTCGGGTTGGAAAAGGCGTTGATTGATTTTGCGTGCTTGATGATGCCGCCGATGAAGTAAAGGCAGCTTTCCGACAGGCCGGCATATTCGTCGCCTGCGAAGGTCGGCTTGCTGTCCTTCCAGATCGACATATGGACGTGCATGCCCGAACCGTTATCGCCGAAAATCGGCTTCGGCATGAAGGTTGCCGTCTTGCCGTAGGCGTTTGCGACCTGGTGGACGACATATTTGTAGATCTGCACCTTGTCGGCATTGCGGACCAGGGTATCGAACCGGACACCGAGCTCGTGCTGGGCGGCGGCCACTTCGTGGTGCTGCTTTTCGACGGTGACGCCCATTTCGGTCAGGACCGTCAGCATTTCGGAACGCATGTCCTGGCAGCTGTCGATCGGGGGAACTGGAAAATAGCCGCCCTTGACGCGTGGACGATGACCGAGGTTGCCGGTCTCGTAATCGGTGTCGTCGTTCGACGGCAGTTCCGACGAATCGAGCTTGAAGCCGGTATTGTAGGGATCCGCCTTGTACTTGACGTCGTCGAACACGAAGAATTCCGGTTCCGGACCAACAAAGACGGTATCGCCGATGCCGGACGCCTTGAGATAGGCCTCGGCCTTCTTGGCGATGCCGCGCGGGTCGCGGTTATAGGCTTCGCCGGAGACCGGATCGAGAATGTCGCAGACGATAACCATGGTGGACTGCGCAAAGAAAGGATCCATGTGCACGGTCGCCGTATCCGGCATCAGCACCATGTCGGACTCGTTGATGGCCTTCCAGCCGCCGATCGACGAGCCGTCGAACATGACGCCGTCAGCGAACATGTCTTCATCGACACAGCCGACGTCCATCGTCAGGTGATGCAGCTTGCCCTTCGGGTCGGTAAAGCGCAAGTCAACGAACTTGACGTCGTTATCCTTGATTTGCTTGAGGATATCATTTGCAGTCGTCATTTTTTGAAGTCCCTCTTTTGAGATGACGAGGTAGGGCCTGAACCGAACGGTCAGGCGGATTAGATGGCGTCGATGCCGGTCTCACCGGTACGGATGCGGATGACCTCCTCGATATTGGAGACGAAGATCTTTCCGTCGCCAATCCGTCCGGTCTGGGCGGCATTCCGTATGGCCTCGATCACGGCCTCCGCGTTTTCGTCAGCCAGTACGACTTCAACTTTCACCTTCGGGAGAAAATCAACAACGTATTCCGCCCCACGATACAGTTCCGTGTGACCCTTCTGGCGTCCAAAGCCCTTGGCTTCGGTGACGGTGATCCCCTGCAGGCCAACTTCCTGAAGGGCTTCCTTCACTTCGTCCAGCTTGAAAGGCTTTATGATCGCTTCGATCTTTTTCATGAGAAAATGTCTCTCCGCTTCTCCCGTTATGGCAGGCTTATGCCCGCTCACCCTCAGTATGCATTTTACATGCCAGATGTGGCAAATGCGATGCTGTTTTGGGTGAAACACCCGCAGCTTCGATGATCATATCCCTTTCTCCGGAATAAACAGCGCCATTTGCCTATTTTTTATGAATTTTTCTGCGTTAAGGGGCTTTGTCCTCAACACGTGTCGGGCGGTGCTGCGATAGACGCCATCGGTCAGTGCGAATTCTATGCAAATGCCTAAAAAACATACAAAATAAGGCTACGTTTTACGCTTGTCGGTTCCCCGACTTACGGGCATTTTGAGGCATGCTCCCTAACCCTACCGTATCCATCATCACCCCTGCGGAAATGTCCGCGATCGACAGCGAGGCCGCACATTCGGGGATCGACAGTTTCAGGCTGATGACATCGGCGGGTCTGGCCGTTTCCGCTGCAGCATTGCGGCTTTATCCGCAGGCGCTTCGGTTTGTCGTTTTGTGCGGGCCTGGCAACAATGGCGGCGATGGTTATATCGCGGCTGCGGCGTTGCAGCGAAGCGGCGCAAAGGTCGCCGTTCACGCTTTGGGGGATACCGTGTCTCTCAAGGGCGATGCAGCCCGTGCCCATGCGCAGTGGGTGTATCGTGTGGAAGCTCTGCAGTCCTACCGGCCAAAAACCGGAGATGTCGTCATCGACGCCGTGTTCGGCGCGGGCCTGTCCCGTGCTGTCCCAGGAGATGCCGCCTTGGTGATGCAGGCTGTCACGCAAGCGCAGATTCCCGTTATCGCCATTGACCTGCCGTCCGGTCTTGACGGCCGCACCGGACAGGTGCTGGGCGAGAGTTTTCGAGCCAGCCATACCGTTACCTTCATGGCGCGAAAGCCGGGGCATCTGCTTTTGCCGGGGCGCTCGCTTTGCGGCAGCCTGGACGTGTTCGACATCGGTATCCCCGAACGTTTGCTTAAAAGCCATACTAGCAGGCTTTGCGAAAACGGCCCGCATCTCTGGGCCGGCCATACGCATGCGCTTGATCCGTCGGCCCACAAATTCACGCGCGGCCATCTCGCCGTCTTCTCGGGCGGACCGCTGTCAACCGGCGCGGCGCGGCTGTCGGCTGCGGCCGCACTGACGGCGGGCGCCGGACTGGTGACAATTGCATCGATCTCTGCGGCGCTCGCGGCCAATGCCGCGCATTTGACAGCCGTGATGCTGAAGGAGATCGACGATGCCGCCGCTCTGTCGCATTGGCTTGCCGACAAGCGCATCAGCGCCTTCGTGCTCGGTCCGGGATTTGGCGATCTGGAGAGGGCGCGGCAATACGCCCTGATGCTCTGCAACCGGGCGCTGGTGCTTGATGCCGACGGGATCACTGCGTTCAAGGAAAATCCAGCGCCGCTTTTCGACGCTTTTTCGCAGGGTGAACCCCATCTGGTCATGACGCCGCATGATGGCGAGTTCGCCCGGTTGTTTCCGGATATCGACGCCGGCCCAACTCTGTCAAAGGTCGATCGCGTTATCCTGGCTGCCAAACGCAGCCACGCCGTCATCGTCTACAAGGGCGCCGACACCGTCATCGCCGCGCCCGACGGGCGCGCCGCGATCAACACCAACGCCCCGCCCTGGCTGGCAACCGCGGGGTCGGGCGATACGCTCGCCGGTATCATCGGCGCGCATCTGGCGCAGGGCATGCCGGCATTCGAAGCCGCCGCTTCAGGCGTCTGGCGTCACGGCCGGGCCGGCGTCAAGGCAGGCGAGGGGCTGACGGCAGAGGAACTTGCCGCTGCGATCGAGCCACTGCCTGTGGCCGGTTGATCAGTCCACCCGCTTCTGCAGCGCCCGTGCGCCGTTCGGCGCATTGACCTTGCCCTCGCTGATGAAAAAGGCAAATACGTCGCGTGGCTGCTTTTCCGGCTTGTGGGCGGAATCCGCATGGGCGAGATCGCCGATATCGCCGCCTGCCGCCCAAATTTTCACCCGGTCGGCCCAGAGATCAAGGCGTTTTTCATCGTAACAGGTCGCCACGTCATCGCTGCCGGTCTGAAGGCGCGCATAGACGAAATCACCGGTGACATCGGCGATCATCGGATAGTCGAAATGATCGGCGCAGACGACCGCCACCTTATGCTTGACAAGCAAGGCGGTGAATTCCGGCGTGCGGAAGGAATCGTGGCGTACCTCCACGACATGACGTAGCGTCAAGCCATCCTGCTTCTCCGGCAGCAGTGCCAGAAACGCGCCAAAATCCTCGACGTCGAATTTTTTCGTCGGCATGAACTGCCACAGGATCGGCCCCAGATGCGGCCCGAGTTCGGTCAGCCCCTGGCCCAGAAATTTGCCGATCGACTCGCCAGCTTCCGCCAGCACCTTCTTATTGGTGGTAAAACGGCTGGCCTTCAGCGAGAAGACAAAATCATCCGGCACTTCCGACGCCCATTTGGCGAACGTCTCCGGCTTTTGCGAGCCGTAATAGGTGCCGTTGACCTCGATGGCTTTCAGCTGGCTGCTGGCATATTCCAGCTGCCGCTTCTTCGTCAGCGTCTCCGGATAGAACGTCCCCTCCCAGGGATCAAAGGTCCAGCCGCCAATACCGCAACGGATCGTGCCTGATTTGGTCATGTGCCCACCCTCCGGTCTTTGCCTTACTCTGCCGCCACCATCTTGCGGATCGGCCTTCGTTCCAGAAGGTCTTTCAGGAAGGCGCCCGTATGCGAGCGCTTTTCCTTGACGATATCTTCCGGCGTTCCGGCTGCGATCACCTCGCCACCACCATCGCCACCTTCCGGACCGAAATCGATCACCCAGTCGGCGGTCTTGATGACTTCGAGATTATGCTCGATGACGACGACCGAATTGCCCTGGTTGACCAGTTCGTGCAGCACTTCGAGCAGCTTGGCGACGTCATGGAAATGCAGGCCGGTGGTCGGCTCGTCGAGAATGTAGAGCGTGCGGCCGGTCGAGCGTTTCGACAGTTCCTTGGCGAGCTTGACGCGCTGCGCCTCGCCGCCCGACAGGGTGTTGGCCTGCTGGCCGACCTTGATATAGCCGAGCCCGACGCCCTGCAACGCCTGCAGCTTGTCGCGCACCGCCGGAACGGCGGCGAAGAACTCGACGCCTTCCTCGACGGTCATGTCGAGCACGTCGGCGATCGACTTGCCCTTGAAATGCACGTCGAGCGTTTCGCGGTTGTAGCGCTTGCCGTGGCAGACGTCGCAGGTGACATAGACATCCGGCAGGAAGTGCATCTCGATCTTGATGACGCCGTCACCCTGGCAGGCCTCGCAGCGGCCGCCCTTGACGTTGAAGGAGAAGCGGCCCGGCTGATAGCCGCGCGTCTTTGCTTCCGGCAGTCCGGCAAACCAGTCGCGGATCGGCGTGAAGGCGCCGGTATAGGTGGCCGGGTTGGAGCGCGGCGTGCGGCCGATCGGTGACTGATCGATGTCGATGACCTTGTCGATATGTTCGAAACCGTCGATCCGGTCGTGCTCGGCCGGGTTTTCACGCGCACCCATGATCCGCCGGGCCGCCGCCTTGTACAGCGTCTCGATCAGGAAGGTCGACTTGCCGCCGCCCGATACGCCGGTGACGGCGGTGAAAATGCCAAGCGGGATCGACGCCGTGACGTTCTTCAGATTGTTAGCGCGGGCACCGACGACGGTGATTTCCTTTTTCTTCTTCGGCTTGCGCCGTTCCGCCGGAACCGCGACGGCCATTTCGCCCGAAAGATATTTGCCGGTCAGTGAATTCGGGTTGGCGAGAACTTCCGCCGGTGTGCCCTGTGCCACGACCTCGCCGCCGTGAATGCCGGCAGCCGGGCCGATATCGACCACATAGTCAGCAGTCATGATTGCGTCTTCGTCGTGCTCGACGACAATTACGGTGTTGCCGATGTCGCGCAGATGCCGCAGCGTATCGAGCAGCCGGGCGTTGTCGCGCTGGTGCAGGCCGATCGATGGTTCGTCGAGAACGTAGAGCACGCCGGTGAGACCCGAACCGATCTGCGAGGCAAGCCGGATGCGCTGGCTTTCGCCGCCCGACAGCGTGCCGGAATTGCGCGACAGGCTGAGATATTCTAGCCCGACATCGTTGAGAAACCGCAGCCGTTCGCGGATTTCCTTCAGAATGCGCACCGCGATCTCGTTCTGCTTGGCGTTCATGTGCTCGGGCAGGACCTCGAACCAATCACGCGCCACGCGGATCGACATCTGTGTGACTTCACCGATATGCAGCTTGTTGATCTTGACCGCGAGCGCTTCCGGCTTCAGGCGAAAACCGTTGCAGGCCGGGCAGGGGGCTGCCGACATGTAACGTTCGATTTCCTCGCGCGCCCAGGCACTGTCGGTCTCCTTCCAGCGCCGCTCCAGATTGGGCACGATGCCTTCGAAATTCTTGGTCGTATTGTAGGAGCGGGCGCCGTCCTCGTAATGGAAGCTGATCTTTTCCTCGGTGCCCTGCAGGATAGCGTGCCTGGCCGCGTCGGAAAGATCGGTCCATTTGCTCGACAGCTTGAAGCCGAAAGCTTTTCCCAGCGCTTCGAGCGTCTGATTGTAGTAAGGTGAGGATGATTTGGCCCAGGGGGCGATGGCGCCGTTCTTCAGGGTCCGGTCGGGTTCCGGCACGATCAGCGCCTCGTCGATCTTCTGCTGGCTGCCCAGACCATCGCAGGTCGGGCAGGCACCGAACGGGTTGTTGAACGAGAACAGCCGCGGTTCGATTTCCGAAATGGTAAAGCCCGACACCGGGCAGGCGAATTTTTCCGAAAACAGCACGCGCTCATGCGTCTCGTTCAGCGACTTGTTGGCCGAACCGCCAGCCGAGGTTTCTTCCGGCGGCAGCGGCTTGTCGGCAAATTCGGCAATCGCCAGGCCATCGGCAAGCGTCAGGCATGTTTCCAGACTGTCGGCGAGGCGCGCCGTCAGGTCCGGACGCACGACGACGCGATCGACGACGACATCGATGTCATGCTTGTATTTCTTGTCGAGTATCGGCGCCTCGGCGATCTCGTAAAACTGCCCGTCGATCTTGACGCGCTGAAAGCCCTTCTTCATCAGCTCGGCAAGCTCCTTCTTATACTCGCCCTTTCTGCCGCGCACGATCGGCGCGAGAATATAAAGACGGGTACCTTCGCCAAAACCGACGACCCGATCGACCATCTGGCTGACCGTCTGGCTTTCGATCGGCAGGCCGGTTGCCGGCGAATAGGGCACGCCGACGCGGGCAAACAAAAGCCGCATATAATCGTAGATTTCGGTAACCGTGCCGACCGTCGAGCGCGGATTGCGCGACGTGGTCTTCTGCTCGATCGAGATGGCAGGAGAAAGGCCGTCGATCTGATCGACATCCGGCTTCTGCATCATCTCGAGAAACTGGCGGGCATAGGCCGACAGGCTTTCGACATAGCGCCGCTGTCCCTCGGCATAGATCGTGTCGAAAGCCAGCGAGGATTTCCCCGAGCCGGAGAGGCCGGTCATGACGATCAGCTTGTTGCGCGGCAGATCGAGGTCGATGCCCTTGAGATTGTGCTCGCGCGCGCCGCGGATGGAAATGGTCTCGAGTTTGCTCATCGTGCCCAGCTTTGTATCTGCATTGGAAAGCTCCTATTTAAGGTCGCCAGCGGCCATGTCGAGGCGGAAGGTGAAAAACAGCGGGCTTTCCGAGTCGGTTGACAAGATATTACGAATTTATTAGAACAAAGAAAGAACAAAATTTGAAATCTGTTGTGGATGACACAATGCAAAGGGGCGTATGCTGGGCCGTCAGCCGCTAAGATGTGCGCTCTGAATTTGGTAGCCGGGCTGCAAGGCCGGGCAGGATAGCGGGAAAAGCAAGATGGCAGGCAGTGTCAACAAGGTGATTTTGATCGGTAACCTCGGGGCAGACCCGGAAATCCGGCGCACGCAGGACGGCAAGCCGATCGCCAACCTGAACATTGCCACGTCCGAAAGCTGGCGTGACCGCAATTCCGGCGAGCGCAAGGAAAAGACCGAATGGCATCGTGTGGTGATCTTCAACGAAGGTCTCTGCAAGGTTGCCGAGCAGTATCTGAAGAAGGGTGCGACGGTCTATATCGAGGGCCAGCTGCAGACCCGCAAATGGCAGGACAAGGATGGCCAGGATCGCTATTCGACGGAAGTCGTTCTGCAGGGCTTCAACTCGACGCTGACGATGCTCGGCGGCCGGGGTGACGGGCAGGGCGCCGGCGGCGGCCGCGGTGGCTCCGAGTATGGCGGCGGCAACACGGGCGGCGGCTCGGACAATTACGGCGGCGATTACGATCGTCCCTCCTCGGCACCGGCAGCCCGCTCCGGCGGCGGCGCGAGTAGCGGTGGAAACTTTTCGCGCGATATGGACGACGATATCCCGTTCTGATCGAAGCTCTCCATTGTCAAAAAAGCCCGGGAAACCGGGCTTTTTTCGTTGGCGGAACCTGCTTCAGCCAAGCGTGGTCACAAGGCCATGGTCGATTTGACGCCATCGACGACGAACTGAACCGCCAACGCCGCCAGAATGACGCCCAGCAATCGTGTGAGGATGGCACGGCCGGTAACGCCCAGGAACCGGTCGATGCGATCGGCGATGACGAGGGCGGCAAACAGGACGGCAAGGCAGAAGGCGATGACCAGGATCAGTTGAACCCGGTCGATCGTCGCGGAAAAGGAGCCCGAGAGCAGGATCGTCGCCGAGATCGCGCCCGGGCCGGCAATCAGCGGCAGCGCTAAGGGAAACACCGCTATATTGTGGATATGGTCGCGGGTAATGGCAGTCTCGCCGGTCTTTTCCTTGCGCTCGTTGCGCTTCTCGAAAATCATCTCGAAGGCGATCCAGAAGAGCAGCAGTCCGCCGGCAATCCGGAAGGCGCCGATCGAGATGCCCAGCAGGCCGAGGATGCCGTTTCCGAACAGCGCGAAGGCCGAGAGGATGAAGAAGGCGATCAGCGTACCGCGCCGCGCCACCAGAAAGCGTTCGTGCCGGCTCATGCCGACGGTCAGGCTGAGGAAGATCGGCGCAAGGCCGGGCGGATCGATGGTGACCAGGATCGTGGTCAGCGCATTGATCAGAAGGTCGAATTGAGACATCCCATTCCCCTCGCGGCCTTGTTTATGATGACCGTCTGATGAATTGTTAGGCGAGGGTGGCTTCGAATGAAAGGGCTGTCCTTCACTGTTTAGCCGCTTTTGCCTTGCAAATGCCCGCGAGAGCGCCGATGAGCCTAAAAGGCTGTTCAAAACCCAGCCCTGAAATTGGCGCTCGCCAATCCATTCGGCTATAAAAATCTGTCTGATTCTGAACAAAGATCGTGATCGAAATTGACTGAACAAAGCACACCAGGCGGCGGCAAGAATCCACCAGGCATCGAGCCCATTTCCATCATGGAGGAAATGCAGCGCTCGTATCTCGATTACGCCATGAGCGTTATCGTCAGCCGTGCTCTTCCCGATGTCCGCGATGGTCTGAAGCCCGTGCACCGGCGCATCCTGTTCGGGATGAGCGAGCTGGGCATCGACTGGAACAAGAAATACGTCAAATGCGCCCGCGTCACCGGGGACGTGATGGGTAAATTCCATCCGCACGGCAACTCGGCGATCTATGACGCGCTTGCCCGCATGGCCCAGCCCTGGTCGCTACGCCTGCCGCTGATCGACGGTCAGGGCAATTTCGGCTCGATCGACGGCGACCCGCCGGCGGCCGAACGTTACACCGAGTGCCGCCTGCAGAAGGCAGCCCATGCGCTGCTCGACGACCTCGACAAGGAAACCGTCGATTTTCGCGACAACTATGACGGTACGCTCAGCGAACCGTCCGTCGTTCCGGCGAAATTCCCCAACCTTCTGGTCAATGGCGCCGGCGGCATCGCCGTCGGCATGGCGACCAATATCCCGCCGCACAATCTGATCGAAGTGATCAACGGATGTATCGCCCTGATCGATGAGCCGGCGCTTGAACTGCCGCAGCTGATGGAGATCATTCCGGGGCCGGACTTCCCGACCGGCGCTTTCATTCTTGGCCGCTCCGGCATCCGTTCGGCCTATGAGACCGGCCGTGGCTCGGTCATCATGCGCGGCCGCGCCACCATCGAACCGATGCGCGGCGACCGCGAGCAGATCATCATCACCGAAGTTCCCTTCCAGGTGAACAAGGCGACGATGATCGAGAAAATGGCCGAACTGGTCAAGGACAAGCGCATCGAGGGCATTTCGGACCTTCGCGACGAATCCGACCGTCAGGGCTACCGCGTCGTCGTCGAGCTGAAACGCGATGCCAATGCTGAAGTGATCCTCAACCAGCTCTATCGCTACACACCGTTGCAGACCTCGTTTGGCTGCAACATGGTGGCGCTGAACGGCGGCAAGCCGGAGCAGATGACCCTGCTCGACATGCTGCGCGCTTTCGTCTCCTTCCGCGAGGAAGTCATCAGCCGCCGCACCAAGTATCTGCTGCGCAAGGCGCGCGATCGTGCGCATGTCTTGGTCGGCCTGGCGATTGCCGTTGCCAATATCGACGAGATCATCAAGCTGATCCGCAGCGCCCCGGATCCAGCCACCGCGCGCGAACAGTTGATGACGCGCCGCTGGCCGGCATCGGATGTCGAAAGCCTGATCCGTCTGATCGACGATCCGCGTCACCGCATCAACGAGGACCTCACCTACAACCTGTCCGAAGAGCAGGCCCGGGCCATCCTCGAGCTGCGTCTCGCCCGCTTGACGGCGCTTGGCCGCGATGAAATCGGCGACGAGCTGAACAAGATCGGCGCCGAGATCAGCGACTATCTCGATATCCTGTCCTCGCGCATCCGCATCATGACCATCGTCAAGGACGAACTCATCGCCGTGCGCGAAGAATTCGGCACACCGCGTCGCACCGTGATCGTCGAAGGCGGTCCGGATATGGACGACGAAGACCTGATCGCCCAGGAAGACATGGTCATCACCGTGTCCCATCTCGGCTACATCAAGCGTGTGCCGCTGGCGACCTATCGGGCCCAGCGCCGCGGTGGCAAGGGCCGCTCCGGCATGGCGACCCGCGACGAGGATTTCGTCACGCGCCTGTTCGTTGCCAATACCCATACGCCGATGCTGTTCTTCTCGTCGCGTGGCATCGTCTACAAGGAAAAGGTCTGGCGCTTGCCGATCGGCACGCCGCAATCGCGCGGCAAGGCCCTGATCAACATGCTGCCGCTGGAACCCGGCGAACGCATCACCACCATCATGCCGCTGCCAGAGGATGAAACGACGTGGGAAAACCTCGACGTGATGTTCTCGACGACCCGTGGCACGGTCCGCCGCAACAAGCTGTCGGATTTCGTCCAGGTCAATCGCAACGGCAAGATTGCCATGAAGCTCGACGAGGAGGGCGATGAAATCCTCTCCGTCGAAACCTGCACCGAGCATGACGACGTGCTGATGACGACGGCGCTCGGCCAGTGCATCCGCTTTTCGGTCGATGACGTCCGCGTCTTTGCCGGCCGTAACTCGATCGGCGTTCGCGGCATCACGCTCGGCGACGGCGACCGGATCATCTCGATGACCATTGTCGGCCATGTCGATGCCGAGCCGTGGGAGCGTGCAGCTTACCTCAAGCGCGCTGCCGCCGAGCGGCGGGCTGCAACCGGCGAGGACGAGGAAATCGCACTGGTCGGCGAAGAGGTGACCGAAGAAGGTCAGCTGGACGATGCCCGTTATGAAGAGCTTAAGGCACGCGAACAGTTCGTGCTGACGGTCTCCGTCAAGGGTTTTGGCAAGCGCTCCTCCACCTACGACTTCCGCACCTCTGGACGCGGCGGCAAGGGTATTCGCGCAACGGATACCTCCAAGACCGGCGAAATCGGCGAACTGGTTGCGGCTTTCCCGGTCGAAGACAACGACCAGATCATGCTGGTGTCCGATGGCGGCCAGCTGATCCGTGTTCCGGTTGGGGGCATCCGGCTTGCCAGCCGCGCCACCAAGGGCGTGACGATCTTCACGACTGCAAAGGACGAGAAAGTTGTGTCCGTTGAACGGATCAGCGAGCCGGAACCCGAAGAGGGCGATGAGGTCGCAGGCCAGACGGACGTGTCGGATGAGGATATGCCGGCCACTGAGCCGCCTGCCACAACGGAAGAATGAAACCTTCCGTCCTATGATTACAAAAAGCCGGGCGATCGCATCGCCCGGCTTTTTCTCTTGCGGCTGCCATCGGGCAATTGCGGCAAAGAAAAACCGGACTGGCAGGGAACCGTCCGGCTTTTATTTCAGGGCACTGGAGGTTGCCGCTGTGAAAACTTAAAATTTCAGACGCTGAAACCACCGGTGTCCCGGCTCATAGCCTTCATCGCGTTTCTGTCGCGCTGAAGCTCGAAAATGGTTTTAGCGAAATCGACCAGGAACACGATACTGATCACTGCCGAAATGAGCATCATTGTGATGGCCATTGCAGTTTATCCTCTACTTGAACAAACGATTGCCGGTGAGACCAGGCCGGTCCATGCGCGCTTCGCTTCTGATTGCGTTTGCGGTTGCAAAAATCATGACAAAAAACATGGTCATCGACAGAAGAATAAGTGCCATAGCGGTGATCCTTTCAGCCGATAAACGGCCGTCACTGGAAAAAGTTCCGTTCTCTACTTCGCGGAATATCAAACCCTCTTTGAAGCAACCTTGAACGTGTCCTTCATCTAGCATTCATACCATCCAGCTTGTGTTCCGCAGGGAACACGTGGAGCGGCAAGGGTGCTCCCTTGCGATTGGCCGCAGTCCGTGACAAAAGGCTTCGAAACGGAAACGGGCGTTATGACCACTGCTTTTTACCCAGGCTCCTTCGACCCGATGACGAACGGTCACCTCGACGTGCTGGTGCAGGCGCTGAACGTGGCGCCGACGGTCATCGTTGCGATCGGCATCCATCCCGGCAAGACGCCGCTGTTTTCCTTCGAGGAACGGGCAGCCCTTATCGCCCAGTCGTTGAAGGAATTCCTTCCGGAAAGAGCCGGCGATATTTCGGTCGTGTCTTTTGACGATCTGGTGGTCGATGCTGCGCGAAAACATGGCGCTTCGCTGCTGGTGCGTGGCCTGCGTGACGGCACGGATCTCGACTACGAGATGCAGATGTCAGGCATGAACAGGCAGATGGCGCCAGATATCCAGACCCTGTTTCTTCCTGCCGGGACGGCATCGCGGCCCATTACCGCCACATTGGTTCGCCAGATCGCTGCCATGGGCGGTGATGTCAGCGCCTTCGTACCCAAGGCCGTTCATCTGGCCTTGAACGCAAAACGCAAATCCTGACGTTTTCCTTTTATTCCACGGGAGTTCATATGAAAATTCTCCAACTCGCTTTCGCAGGCGCCGTTGTCCTCGCATCCCTGACCAGCACTGCCTTTGCCCAGGCCAAGGAATACATCACCATCACGCTGAAGGATGGCCCGGTCGTCATCGAACTGATGCCGGACGTTGCGCCCAAGCATGCTGCACGCATCAAGGAACTGGCCGCAGCCGGTGACTACAACAACGTCGCCTTCCACCGCGTCATCCCGGGCTTCATGGCCCAGACCGGCGACGTCCAGTACGGCAATATGGAAAAAGACTTCAAGGCCGACATGGCCGGCATGGGCGGTTCTTCGAAGCCGAACGTCGAAGCTGAATTTTCCAAGGTCCCGTTTGAGCGCGGCACAGTCGGCATGGCCCGCAGCCAGGATCCGAACTCCGCCAATTCGCAGTTCTTCATCATGTTCGCACCCGGCGATTTCCTCAACGGCCAGTACACGGTCGTCGGCAAGGTCGTCGAAGGCATGGACAATGTCGACAAGATCAAGAAGGGCGACGAAGCCAACAATGGTTCCGTCACCGATCCCGACCGCATGATAAGCGTCAAGGTCGGCAAGTAACACACGTTTTAAAACACTCGCTCTAACAACAAGGAGAAGGCCATGACAGAGATCAAGGATCCTGAAAACACTATCATCATGGAAACCACCAAGGGGCAGGTGATCATCCAGCTTCTGCCCGACCTGGCACCGGGCCACGTTGCCCGCATCAAGGAACTGTGCGCCGAAGGCGCCTATGACGGCGTCGTTTTCCACCGCGTCATCGACGACTTCATGGCGCAGACCGGCGACGTGCAGTACGGCAAGACGGGCGGCAAGGATTTCAATCCGGCCCGCGCCGGCATGGGCGGCTCCGAAAAGCCCGACCTCAAAGCCGAATTCTCCAACATGAGCCATGTGCGCGGCACGTGCTCGATGGCGCGCAGCCAGATGCCGAATTCCGCCAATTCGCAGTTCTTCATCTGCTTCACCGACAGCCCATGGCTGAACAAGCAGTATTCGGTCTGGGGCCAGGTCATTTCCGGCATGGACAATATCGACAAGATCAAGAAGGGCGAGCCCGTCAAGGATCCCGACAGCATCGTGTCGATGAAACTTGCCGCCAACGCCTAATTCAGGCTATTGCCAAAACCCGTCCCGGATGGCCTTCAAAAGGCGCCGGGGCGGGTTTGCCGTTTAAAGAAGATTTTCATGCGCGTCGATCTGTTCGATTTCGATCTCCCCGAGGATAACATTGCGCTGCGGCCCGCAAGCCCACGCGACAGTGCCCGTCTGCTTGTCGTCCAGCCGAATGAAAGCGTGGAGCTCTCCGATCGCAGCGTCATGGACCTGCCGTCGTTTCTGCGCCCCGGCGATGCCCTCGTTTTCAACGATACCAAGGTTATTCCTGCCCAACTGGAAGGCCTGCGCCGGCGTGGCGAGGACGTGGTCACGCAAGTGTCGCTGACGCTGCACATGCGCGTCGCACCCGACCGATGGAAGGCGTTTGCCCGTCCGGCCAAACGTCTCAAGCCCGGCGACCGGATCGAGTTCGGTCACGGCTCCAACACCTGCTTAATGGGCGCGCTGGACGCGACCGTCGAGGATAAGGGCGAGGCGGGCGAGGTGACCCTGCGGTTCGATCTTTCCGGCCCGGCGCTGGACGAGGCGATCCTTGCCGTCGGCCACATCCCTTTGCCGCCCTATATCGCGTCCAAGCGCCCGGAAGACGAGCAGGACCGCACCGACTACCAGACAGTCTACGCCCGCGAACACGGCGCGGTGGCGGCACCCACCGCCGGTCTGCATTTCACCGACCGCCTGTTCGAAGCGCTGGATGCGCTTGGCGTCGAGCGCCATTTCGTGACATTGCACGTGGGTGCTGGAACTTTCCTGCCGATGAAGGTCGATGATACCGACGACCACGTCATGCACCAGGAGATCGGCCATGTCAGCGCCGTAGTTGCCGAACGCCTGAATGCGGTCAAGGCGAGGGGCGGGCGCATCGTCTGTGTCGGCACCACCTCGCTGCGGCTGCTCGAAAGTGCGGCGGAGGAGAATGGCGATATCCGCCCCTGGTCCGGCCCGACCGGCATCTTCATCACCCCCGGCTACCGCTTCCGCGCCGTGGATATGCTGATGACCAATTTTCACCTGCCGAAGTCGACGCTGTTCATGCTCGTCTCGGCCTTCAGTGGCCTCGAGACGATGCGGCGGGCCTATGCCCATGCGATCGACACCGGCTACCGTTTCTATTCCTACGGCGATTCCAGCCTGCTTTTCCGGGATGCAACATGACCGAAACATTTCAGTTCAACATTAAGGCAACCGACGGCAAGGCGCGTCGCGGCACGGTATCGATGCCGCGCGGAGAAATCCGCACGCCCGCATTCATGCCGGTCGGAACCGTGGGCACGGTCAAGGCGATGTATCTCGATCAGGTCCGCGATCTCGGCGCCGACATCATTCTGGGCAATACCTACCATCTGATGCTGCGCCCCGGCCCGGAGCGGGTAGCGCGTCTGGGCGGCCTGCACGAGCTGATCCGCTGGCCGTATCCGATCCTCACCGACAGCGGCGGCTTCCAGGTCATGTCGCTGGCTGGCCTGCGCAAACTTGACGAGAAGGGCGTGACCTTCAAGAGCCATGTCGATGGCGCTTTGCATCATATGTCGCCGGAACGCTCGATCGAAATCCAGGGCATGCTCGATAGCGATATCCAGATGCAACTCGATGAATGTGTGAGACTTCCGGCTGAACCCACTGATATTGAACGCGCAATGGAAATGTCGTTGCGTTGGGCCGACCGTTGCAAGACCGCTTTTGGTGACCAGACCGGCAAGGCGATGTTCGGCATCGTCCAGGGCGGCGACATTCCGGCGCTGCGTATCCGTTCGGCCCAGGCGCTGTCTGGTCTCGACCTCAAGGGCTATGCGATCGGCGGTCTTGCCGTCGGTGAACCGCAAGCCGTCATGCTGGATATGCTGGATATCACATGCCCGGAACTGCCGGTCGAAAAGCCGCGTTACCTGATGGGCGTCGGCACGCCCGACGATATCCTGAAATCGGTGGCGCGCGGCATCGACATGTTCGATTGCGTCATGCCGACAAGGGCCGGCCGCCATGGTCTGGCTTTCACCCGGCGCGGGCGGGTCAACCTGCGCAATGCCCGTCATGCCGAAGATATCAGGCCACTGGACGATCAGTCCACGTGCCCGGCAGCGCACGACTATTCCCGCGCCTACCTGCACCATCTCGTCCGCGCCGACGAAAGCCTCGGCGGCATGCTTTTGACCTGGAACAATCTGGCCTATTACCAGGACCTGATGGCCGGCATCCGCAAGGCGATCGAGGAGGGCCGCTATGCAGCCTTCATGGAAGAGACACAGGAAGAATGGGCGCGCGGCGACCTGGCGCCGCTCTGAACAGCGCTGTAGTCAAATTTCGGAGCCTGGGGCCTGCTGCAGCATCTGCACGCCGTTGATCTTGTAGCTGCCGTCCGGTTGCCTGACGAGAAAATACAGCGCCGTCCAGTCCTTGCCGTCAGGCGCGGAGATCAACACTTCCTGCACCACCGTATCGCCAGCGATCCTGCTTCGGCCGAAGGCGAAATTGCCGGGACGATAGACCGGCGCATAACCACGCTTGACCATCTCGAAGAAAATGCTCTTGTCCGGAAATTTCTGCCGGATCTGCGGCGAGGCAAAGGAATAGGCCGTCTCCGCATCATCATTGAGAAAGGCTTCGATCTGGTTCTGGATGATCGACTGGGCCGTATCGACAGGCTCCGCCGCCAAAGCCAGCGGGGCGGACAGTAGAATGGCGATACATGCGCAGGCTCTGAGCGTCCGGATCATTCCCCATCTCCTTGCTGGCCATCAGAATAGATATGATACGTGTGCCAAGCGAGAATGGTTTCCCATGAAATTTTATATGTTTTTATATATCAAATTCAATAGTTTGAATAATTATGCTAAACCAGAAAGATAAAATTTCGTCATAACATTGGTCTCCGCGTGCGGTTTGAACGGACTAAATGCCCAGACGGTCTTTCATTCTGCCCCAGATCATCGCCGAGTGCACGCCGATCGGCCAGAACGCATGGAAGCGCATGGGTTTGATGCCGGTGACGGGCAGGTCGATCCGGGCCGATTGTCCGCCCAGCAGCCGTTGGGCCAGCTGTTTGCCCATAGCCGTCGCCAACGCCACGCCACGGCCGTTGCAGCCAAGATAGATCAGGGTGTCTTCAGCCGGTTCATGCAGATGGGGCAGGTGGTCCGGCGTCATCGCCAGCTGGCCGTTCCAGGCATGGGTCCAGTGGATACCCGCAAGACCCGGCCAAAGGCTTTCGGCATAGCGTTTCAGGTAATCGAGCGGCCCGGTTTGCCCGGACAATGCCCGCTGCGGCCCACGGCCACCCATCAGCAGCCGGTTCTGCTTGTCGAGCCGGTAATAGACGGTGATATGACCGCTTTCGTAGAGCACCGGACGCTGCGGCAAAATGCGGGCCGCGAGATCATCGGGCAGGGGTTCTGTCGCAACGATCGAACTGTAAACGGGGACCAGGGATTTCCTCAAGCCCGGCCAGAGCCCGCCCGTGTATGCATTTGTAACAACAAGCAATTTATCCGCCGTGACAGTCGCCTTGTCGGTGGTCAAAAACCATTTTCCGGATTGTCTGCGGGCCGAGGCAACACGGCTATCGCCATGGATCGATGCGCCGGCATTCTGGGCTGCTGCCGCAAGGCCGCGCGCGTAATTCAAAGGATGCAGATCGCCGCCGCGCGGATCAAACAGCGCCGCCGGGTATCGATCCGTTCCCGTTGCCAGCGCCGTTTCGCTCGCATCGAGCAAGCGCGTCGGCATGCCATGCCTGGCGCATTGGTTTGCCGTGACATCGATTGCCCTGGCCGTTCGCGTATTGGTCGCGGCCCGCAACGTACCGTTCTGGCGTGCCTCGCAATCGATGCCCAGACGGGAAATGAGATCGAAGGTGAAATCCGGTGCGCCCCAGGCCATGTCGATCATACGCTGGCCGAGGTCACGGCCAAACTGGCCCAGCACTTCGTTGGGATTGAATTTTAGTCCAGGATTGACCTGTCCGCCATTGCGCCCGGACGCGCCACAGCCGGGCTCATTGGCTTCCAGCACGCAGACATCGACACCCATTTCAGCCAGGTGTAACGCTGCGGACAGCCCGGCAAACCCGGCCCCGATGATGGCGACCGACGCGGTTCGGTCGGTGTCCAGCGGCGGCGTCGATGGTGCGGGACGCGCGGTGTCGCTATAGAGGCTGGTCTGCAACGGACTTGCTGGCATGCTGTGCCTTCATCAGGATGGAAGGCCATTCTGCACGGCAGGCCGCGTTTGGGAAGGAGGTTTCCAAGGCAACCAGTGCCGGCATAAGGCAACCGGTCTTGTGAGTTCATGCTGAAGCGCGACCAGCGGTTTCGAGAGGCTAACCGGTACGCCGGATTTGCGCGAGGAGTTTCTGGCGGAAGACTTCGGCGGGTGTTTTGTAGCCGAGGCATTTGCGTGGTGTGGCGTTCAGGTGATGGCAGATCTCGGTGAGATCACGATCCCTGAGAGACAATGGATCCATCTCTCTTGAGAGCCATCTCCTGGCCCGTCTGTTGGTATTCTCGACGGTTCCTTTCTGCCACGGGGATTGGGGATCGCAGAACCATGTTTGCGCCCCGATGCTCGCCTGCAAGTAGGGCCAGTCGGTGAACTCAGTGCCACGGTCGAAGGTGATTGAGCGGCGTGCGAGGTGGGGCAGGGATTGCAGCACCTGGATCAGGCCGTCCATCACCGGCCGTGACTGCCGGTCGTTATTGCGCAGCAAGACGGCGAAGCGACTGACCCGTTCGACCAGCGACGTCACGTTGGCCTTTCCGAACTTCTTGCGAAACTGGATGAGATCACATTCCCAATGCCCGAACTGTTTGCGCTCGGCGACGGCGTCTGGCCGGTATAGAATGTTGACATCCGGGGTAAAACGCCGGCCATGGCGGCGCCTGGCATGCCGTGGCCGACGCCTGGCACGGTGCTCCGGCAGATGTCGCCACAGCTTGATCGCCTGTCCATCTGAGGAATAGGCGAACTTGTAGATCGTCTCATGGCTGACGCAGATCGGATGGCGCTCAAGTTGCAATCGGCCAGCAATCTGTTGCGGCGACCAGCCATGCATGATGCGCTCGATCACCGATTGGCGCAGATGCGAGAACCGGGCAAGTTTGCGGAGCTTGGCACGCCGCTCTCGCGCCATGTCATTGGCCATCACGCAGTAGTAACCGTTGAGGTCCGGCATCTCACCATCTTCGAACGTATTGCGGCGCAGCTCACGGAAAATGGTCGAGCGATGTCGGTGCAGTTTCTCGGCGATGACGTCAACGCTGATTCCAGCCGTACGCCAGCGAGCAATCTTGCGGCGTTCATCCAAATCGATCTGGGAGTAGGTGCGATTCATGTCTCGTTCCTTGCAGGGATAAACCGTTGTTATCTATTGCAAGTCGCACTTCATCCTTGAACCCACCCGGCTACAGGCCTTGTCACAGCTATTTAAAGATGAGACAAAGTAAGAAATTTAGAGACGCGACACCATCCTATTCGTTGTTACTGATTTTGCAAGATTCTATATTTGCCGATACACAGACGTAAGCCGCCGCCCGGGTGGAGCTGGTCGGGGTTGCGTAGGCCGGGCGGTGGCGGATGGCTCCAGCTGGAAGAGTAAA